>NZ_DAMCCR010000012.1:1333-30714 GCF_032058845.1 Pseudomonas sp.
TCTCGGCGCGCAATCAGCAGAGTGATCAATTCCCGTTGGGCGGCTACCTGTCGCTGCCGCAGGGCGAGCGATCCAGCGTGAGCCTGCGCGCGCGCAACACTGATGACGCGCAGCGCTACCGGGTTTCAGCGCTGTATCGCGCCAGCGGCAGCGCCAGTGTCTGGCTGGCCGGCGGGCAGCGGCGCAGCTTGCCTGCCACCCAGGGGCAGTGGCGCGTCAGCCCGGCGTTGGGCAACCTCGCCCTGCCGTTGCAGATGAGTGTGCAGAAGCCAGACGGGCTCAGCCTGGGCGGCTGGTACCTGCAAAGCCAGAAGAATGCGGGGGTGATCTATTCCACGCTAGGCATCAACGGCGCGCGCCTCGACGTGGTGGACAAATGGCAGCCGGGCTGGCAGGACAGCCTCAAGGCGCTGCGCCCCGACCTGCTGATCTTCGCCTACGGCACCAACGAAGCCTTCGACGACACCCTTGATCTGGCACTTTACGAAAGCCAGATGGACGCCACCCTGACCCGACTGCGCCGCGACATGCCACAGGCAGCGATCCTGCTGGTCGGCCCGCCGGACTCGATCAAGCAGCGCCGCGCCAGCAGTTGCGCCGCACGCCAGCCACAGCCGTTGGCGGCGGTGGTGCGCATCCAGCGCCAGTTGGCGCGCAAACATCACGCGCAGTTCTGGGACTGGCAGGGCTACATGGGCGGGCCCTGTTCGATCAGCCGCTGGCAGACGCAGGGCCTGGCCCGGCCAGACCTGGTGCACCTGACCGCCGATGGCTACCGGCAGAGTGCCAATGCGCTGTTCAGCTTCCTCAAGGGCCCCTTGGGGATGTAGCCAGCCCGGCACGCCCCTACGCGTGCCGGGCGCGGGCTCACACGGCCAGCGCTTCGTGCTGGCGCATGGCCTCGCGGTACTGCGCCAGCTCCTCGATGGTCAGTACGGGCAGTTGGTACTGCTGGGCATACACCCGCACCTGTTCGCCACGGGCCATGCTGCCATCGGGGTTCATCAGTTCGCACAACACCGCGGCCGGGCGCAGTCCGGCCAGGCGGGCCAGGTCAACCGAACCCTCGGTGTGGCCGCGGCGGGTCAGTACGCCGCCGTTGCGCGCGCGCAGCGGGAACACATGGCCGGGGCTGACGATACGGCGATCCTGCGGGGTCGAATCCAGCGCCGCTTGAATGGTAGTGATGCGGTCCTGCGCCGACACGCCGGTGCTGACGCCTTCGGCCGCCTCGATGGTGACCGTGAAGCCCGTGCCATGCCGGGCCTGGTTGTTGGCGACCATCGGCGCCAGCTCCAGCGCATCGACGGTGGTCTCATCCAGGCACAGGCAGACGATGCCGCTGCAGTCGCGAATCATCATGGCCATGGTGTGCAGCGAAAGATTTTCAGCAGCGGCAACGATGTCCGCTTCGTCTTCGCGGTCGTCGTCGTCGAGCAGCAGCACCGGACGGCCGGCCTGAAACGCGGCGATGGCCGCAGTGACGCGGGGGAATTGCGGGGTAAACATGGAAACGCTCCTCGTAACAGATCGATGAACGTCTCGGGGCGAACAAATGCGCGTGCAGGCGCCCACAGTGGCACCTGAAATACGCCTTCTTTCATCCGGACTATGACCGTCGGCCCTGGAATCTCACCAGATCTGCTGACCTCCGACAGGGTCGGAGCGCTCGCGGGCTCATCTTTCGATTTACCGCCGGTGGGGAGTTGCACCCCGCCCTGAAGACCGCCCCAGCATACAGGGAAGGGCCACCGGTCTGGCAAGTGGCCAGTGCTACGACCTTCGGCGCAGGCGTCTGCCGGTGTGGCCTCTGCCGCCGCCCGCTACCCGAATCTGCGGGGTACAGCGATAGGGTTGCTATTGCATAGCGCTAACTCCGATCATGCTGCAAACCCAACCCGACAGTCCGCAACGGAGCATCCATGAAAGTCAGCGCGCGTAACGTTTTCAAAGGTCAGGTCAGCAAGGTGGAAGAGGGCGCGGTAAACGCTGAAGTGGCATTGACCCTGCCGGGCGGTGAGCAACTGGTGGCCGTCGTGACCATGGAAAGTGTCCGCAACCTGGGCATTGCCGTGGGCCAGGAGGCGGTGGCCTTGATCAAGGCGCCGTGGGTCATGCTGATGACCGATGCCAGCGATATCCGCTTGTCTGCGCGCAACTGCCTGGAAGGCACGGTGGTCAGCGTCAACCATGGCGCCGTCAACGCCGAAGTGGTGATCGAGCTGGCCGGTGGCACCAAGGTGTTTTCGATCGTGACCCGTGAAGCGGTCGAAGAGCTGAGGCTGGCCCAGGGCGCTCGCGCCACGGCCGTGATCAAGGCCTCGCACATCATTCTCGGTATGCCGGCCTGAATCTCGTGATCGCGCGTCATGTGCAGGCGGTCAATACCTGGAACGAAGGCGGAGAGAAAACGCATTTGTATGAGCAGCGCTAAAGATCCTCTGAAAAAACCTCATTAGCTTGCTCGATACCCCATCCCTAGAATGGCCAGCATACAAGGCAGTGCACACCTCTCCGAATGCTTGAAAGAGACAACGGCGTTGCACTGAAACCATCTCAAGGGATCAGGGTGTCAGACCAACATGGCCAACGACGTTTCATTCGCGATCAAGCGCATACGTTTCGATGAGCACTATCAGCCCGCCGACAACACGCGCATCACCACCAACTTTGCCAACCTGGCGCGGGGTGACTGCCGCCAGGAAAATCTGCGCAATACCCTGCAGATGATCGATAACCGCTTCAATGCGCTGGCCCATTGGGACAATCCCCACGCTGATCGCTACAGCGTCGAACTTGAAATTATTTCAGTCGAGATGAGTGTCGCCGACCAGTGCGCAGACACCGCGCTGCCGTTGATTGAAATCCTCAAGACCACCGTGGTCGATCATCACACGGCCGAGCGCTTCGATGGCATCGTCGGCAACAACTTCTCCTCGTATGTACGCGACTACGACTTCAGTGTGCGCCTGCTCGGCCACAACAAGGACCGCGCCACGTTCAGTGCGCCCGAAGACTTCGGCGACCTGCACGGCACGTTGTTCAAGCGCTTCGTCAACTCTGCGACCTACAAGGCCTGTTTCGGCAAAGCGCCGGTGATTTGCCTGAGCGTGTCGAGCAGCAGGACCTACCAGCGTACCGAGAACCAGCACCCGGTGCTGGGCCATGAGTACCAGCAGGACGCGTACTCGTTGACCGATGAGTACTTCCGCAAGATGGGCCTGAGCGTGCGTTATTTCATGCCGCCAAACAGCGTCGCGCCCTTGGCGTTCTACTTCTCCGGGGACCTGCTGGCCGATTACAGCAATCTGGAACTGATCAGCACCATCAGCACCATGGACACGTTCCAGAAGATCTACCGCCCCGAGATCTACAACGCCAACTCGGCTGCCGGCACGTCATACCAGCCCAGTTTGCAGCATCAGGATTATTCCTTGACGCGCATTGTGTATGACCGTGAAGAGCGCAGTCGCCTGGCCATCGAGCAAGGGCGCTTTGCCGAAGAACACTTCATCAAACCCTACGGTGCTTTGCTGGCGCAGTGGTCTGCCCAGTCCGCGTGCTGATCCGCCATTCCAACAAGGCTTTGAACCATGAAAAAATTGCTCCCCACCTCCACCGCCGGCAGCTTGCCCAAACCCACTTGGCTGGCCGAGCCTGAAACGCTCTGGTCGCCGTGGAAACTGCAGGGCGCAGGCCTGATCGAAGGCAAGCAGGACGCCTTGCGCCTGTCCCTGCACGAACAGCAACAGGCCGGTATCGACATCGTCAGTGACGGTGAGCAGACCCGTCAGCACTTCGTCACGACCTTCATCGAACACCTGGACGGCGTCGATTTCGAAAAGCGCGAGACCGTGCGCATTCGCGACCGCTACGACGCCAGTGTGCCGAGCGTGGTGGGTGCCGTGGCGCGCCGCCAACCGGTGTTCGTCGAGGACGCCAGGTTCCTCCGCTCGCAAACCGATCAGCCGATCAAATGGGCCTTGCCAGGCCCGATGACCATGATCGATACGCTCTACGACAACCACTACAAGAGCCGCGAAAAACTGGCCTGGGAATTTGCCGGGATCCTTAACCAGGAGGCACGTGAACTGGAAGCGGCAGGCGTGGACATCATTCAGTTCGACGAGCCGGCGTTCAACGTGTTCTTCGACGAAGTGAACGACTGGGGCGTTGCGGCACTGGAGCGGGCCGTCGAAGGGCTGAAGTGCGAAACCGCCGTGCACATCTGCTATGGCTACGGCATCAAGGCCAATACCGATTGGAAAAAGACCTTGGGCTCGGAGTGGCGCCAGTACGAAGAGGCGTTCCCGAAGTTGCAGCAGTCGAGCATCGACATCATTTCCCTGGAATGCCAGAACTCCCATGTGCCCATGGAGCTGATCGAGCTGATTCGCGGCAAGAAAGTCATGGTCGGCGCCATCGACGTGGCCAACCATGCGATCGAAACCCCCGAGCAAGTGGCCGATACACTGCGCAAGGCGCTGCAATTCGTCGATGCCGACAAGTTGTACCCGTGCACCAACTGCGGCATGGCGCCGTTGCCGCGCCACGTGGCAAGCGGCAAGTTGAAGGCGCTCAGCGCGGGTGCGGACATCGTTCGTCGCGAGTTATCGCGCTAAGCATCTGGTGGCTGCCGCTTTTACCAAGCGGCAGTGGCCCACACCTTGGGGCGAGGCATTCTACTCCGCGCATTCATCTTTCAGGTCCGGCCTGACTTTTCCCCGTACCGCCACTGGCCCCGCACACATTCGTCAGGCGCTGGAGCACCCTGCCTGCGGCAGTACGGCAGTTACTTCGCCCCCTGACGGTGAACCGCTGGGGTGTGCCTCGTAGTCGTCAAACCGCCAACCCGTTCACATCTTCAGCGATCGTGTTGTGATTGCTGAGCGGATTATTGTCCAACGCGGTCACGGCACTTGGCACCTCGGCGCTGAGTTTGTCTAATGCAGGCTGTCTGAATTTCGAGGATTGAACATCATGTTGACGTATCGCAAGTGGGCCGCCGCACTGGTCGCCTCGCTGGCTCTGTTGAGCAATGTCGCCCACGCCGATGAGCGTGAGCGCCCGCCGGTGGCCGACAAGGTCGTGGCTTATGCAGGCGAGCAGGGCGTCAAGGTCTGGACCTTGCGCATCGGTGAGCGCAGCGCCAATGAGGCGCTGGTGCAGGTCGAAGGCATCGACCACGACTGGAACATGCGCATTCAGAAAATGCAGGTCGAGAAAACCGCCAAGTACACCCGTTACTACACCACCGTCGACGGCCAGAAGTACGCCGCGTTGGTGATTCAGGGCTCGGACAGCTGGGCCCCCAGCGAGCTGTACCTGCCGGGGGAACCCAACTCGCTGAAGGTCGCTTATTCGCAGGGCTTGTCGGAGCAGGGCAATGCCCAGGCGTTCCTGACCGATTACCTGAACCAGAAGTAATCAGAGTCGAGCGGGCGACGCGAGGTGAGCGCCAGCGTGCTCAGCGCCATTGCGCATGATCCTGGACACCTTCCACACGCCCTGGGCGTGCGGGGGGTGTCCAGAACGGCCAGCTGCGTTCCAGCCTCACTGTGAGGCAATCATTCGTCCAGCGCTGTCTGGCCTAAATCGGCGAAGCTGCCCGGCTCGGCCACGCCGGTCAGGATGCGTTCCTTGCGCAGCGTCTCCAGGTCTGGGTACCACAGAGATTCCGGCGGCGTAGCCAGGACCCGCTTGATGAAAGCATCGCTGTAACCGCCATCGTGCAGCGCCTGCCGATACATCTTCTCGATGTCACTGGATTGCTCAGCCGTGCCGTAGAGCGCTGCCGAGTGAAAGCCCAGGCGACCCTTCGGCCCTATCCAGCGCTCCTTGCCCGCCTGAAATATCAAGGTACACGCGCTCAGGCAGTCCGCATTCGTGTAGGTGATCAAGCCTTTTTGCCGAATCAGCTTGGCGATGCTCAATGCTTCCAGCAGCATCCCGCCGTTGCTGTAGAGCTGGACCCGGGTCACGGCCGGGTAGGCCGCCAACTGCTGGCGCACGACCTTTGCGCTGCCGGGCAGCAGGTTGCCGGTAATGGCGAGCTCATCAGGCGCAAGCAGGGTTGCCCGAGCGGGCGGCAAGGCGTTGGGGTCGCGCAACATCTGCCAGGCAGCCTGTAAGGCTTTGTCATTGCCCGTTTCGAAGATGTCGTACACCGGGTAAACAATGCCCAGCACCAAGAGGGCGTATACCACCCAAGCCCACAGCTTGCGTCCACCGCGGGCGTGATGATGGCGAGCCGACCGCCATGTGCCCACGTATTGCCAGACACCCATTGCGAGCGACACGACGATCACCAGGGCGGTACCCACCAGCAGCGTGGTGATACTCGGCGGATAGGCCAGGATCAGCGCCTGCAGCCCCAGCAGGGGCAGCCAGATCATGCTCAAGAGCACCGTGTTGACCCAGAAGGCGCGGGCCAGTGACAGCTCGCCGCGCCAGTGGCGCTTGAAGTACGAACGTTTCGGCTGAGCCGTGGTGGTGGTAGGCGGGGCGTCCATGTCGGAGGGTTTCATCCTTGTGTGGGAGCACTGTGCCGCGCGGCCGTGACCGAGACGGCGCCAGTTCGGTGCATGAGCAGACATTGCCATGCGCTCGGCGGTGCGTGATGGAACACGAAAGACCGCCTGGCTCATCGGCCGTTGATGCGTAGCCAGTGTGTCGCGCGCTGCAACGCAGCGCGATACACGTGGGGTGATCAGCCTGCCAGCGCCAATCCCAATGGAGCGTCGACCTTCAGCTGACCGTTTTGATCCGTGAACGGCGCAAACTCGCCCATGCTGAGCGTGGCAACGGCCCGCAGAATCGAGGCATCCAGCTCGGCATTGCCAGACCCGACGGCCATTGCAGTCTCAGGCTTGCCGCTGTTCGCAGTGAAGGTCAGGCGCAGCTTGGCGGTGCTGGCCCGACCGGTTCCTTCCGAGGCCTTGATGGCGTCCAGCACGTCCGGCACCCTGATCGCCCGGTGCAGCCGCGCTTGCAGCTCGCGCACCCAGATGCGTTGATACTGTTGCTTCTGCCGGTCATCGAGCGCCAACCCCTGCTTGCGCAAGCGCGCCATACCCTCCCAGCCCTCATCGCCGAACTGGCGCATACCGTCCAGATAGGCGGCCATGGCGCCTGGCAGGTCCTGCGCACCGCCGTGGCCCGCTTCCAGCAAGCGGCCCAGCCCTGTCGCGCCCAGGTCGCCGGAGAGGCGATAGAGCTTGCGCGCCTTGGCATAGTCGACGGGCTCGCCTTCACCCTGTTCGGCCATCAGTCCCAGAACGGCGTTGGCCGACGGTTCGGTCTTGCTCAATCGAGTGAACAGCGCCCGGGACTCGCTCAAATCCTGAGTGACGCCGCGTGGCGTGCCCTGCCGGTACATCATGCCCAGCACCGCCATGCACCCCTCATTGCCCTCGAGCGCATGCGCCTTGATGTAAAGCAGCTCTTCAGGATCAACTGAATCCTGGCCGGTGAAGAGCAGGCAGCGCGCGGCGGCGATGCGCTCTTCGTAAGTGTTTTGGAAGCGTTGGCTGGTTGATTGGGGGTCGCTTTGGCAGCCGGCGATCGCTACCGCGCCCAGCAATGAGAAGAACCACTTGTGCATTCGTTTGACGTCCTTGTGGAGTGGATGGAGGGCATACCGTGTCTTGGCAGCTGGAAATTGCCCCGAATGGTATCGACTGATTTCCACTTGGCAAGTTGCCGCGCGCTATGGCGGCTTGTCGGGCTGTTTCTCCTATGCCCCTGGCCCCGCTCAATGCCCTCCCGGTTGCAACACCAGTGGCGATACCACCTCGAGCGTCCTCTGTTCGCCGGTGTAGGGCCCGAACTCGCCCATCGTGACAGTTGCCGCAGCCCTCAGCAGCACAGCGTCCAGGTTGGCATCTCCGGTTTTTTGTTTGAGCCGGGTTCTGGGGGTGCCATTGGCCGAGGTAAAGGTAAACGCCACCTTTGCGCTGATCGGCCTGTTGCTTGCGGCGTAAGCGCGCATGGCCGCGCGCACGTGCGCAGTGCTGAAGCGATCCCTGAGCTCCATCAACAGCCCCCGCAGCCAGATCTGTTGATAACGCGCTTGTTGTGCGCCGTTGAGTGCTTGCCCTTGTGCACGCAGCCGCGCCATACCGTTCCAGGCGTCGTCGCGGAAATCGCGCATGGTGTCGGTATAGAGCTTCATGGCGCCGCGAACATCCCTTGGGCCTCCCCGGCCCTGTTCCAGCAAACCGGCCAGCCTCTGCGCGCCCGCTGCGCCCGCCTGGCCATACAGCGTGCGGGCTTTGGCGTAATCGACGGGCTCGCCCTCGCCGTGTTCGGCCATATGGCCCAACACGGCATTGAGGGTGGGATCGACCAACGTCAACCTGGCAAACAGCGCGCGTGCCTTGGCAAAGTCCTGCTTGACGCCATAAGCGTCACCGCCGCGGTACATCATGGCCAGGGCGGTCATGCACGTGGCGTTGTCCTCCTCGGCCCGCGCCTTGACATAGGCCAAGGCCTCACGACCCATCGGTGGGTCAGCCATCTGCACCATGCACTGCACGCTGGCGACTCGGTCTTCATTCGTCGCTGTCGGGGCGTTGCCTGCGGGCGGGCTGAGCATCTTGCATCCGCTGGTCACAACGATCATCAACATGAGCAACAACTTGAGCAACAACGGCTTGTGCATGGCGTGCTTGTACCCTGGTCAGTGAGCTCGACCGCACGCGGTTCTGTTCGAGCATTCGTCGAAACGCCGTTGAAGGGCACTGCGTGCGGCTTGAGTAGGTCGAGCACCTTAAAAGCAGACGTTGAATGGGCGAAGTGTCTAATCGTTACTTTCTCGCAACTTTCTTTGCAAAAAGTTCCGGTCTGTCAGATACCTACGCCATTCGGGCGCATGTGTAGGCATTGACGGCCGGTGGCCGAAAGGAAGGGTTACATTGCGACCTGATCAACGCAGTCGATGATCAGCGCACCTGTTGCAGAGGCTGTTCTGCAATGACGACGACACGCTCAGGCAGTGTCCCGATGCAGCGCAGGCCAACGCTCATGAAAGGCAGGTGGAATGGGGCGTCGCGTTGCGAGGCGTAATGATCGGGAAGGGCAGCAGAGCGATGACGCACGTTGTTATAAAAAGCCAGCACGACTAATATCGCGAACACTTCTCATTAGCTGCTGTGCCGCGGGTCTTCCATGTCCTCCTCCCCTGCCATCGATCATTCTGTACACCGTCTGTACATGCAGCATTCGCCATGGCTGCTGAGGTTCCTGGGTCGACGGCTCGGTAGCCGCACGGATGCGCCCGATCTGCTTCATGACACCTTCATGCGCGTGCTCGGCCGGCCGTGTCTGTCCACGGATGAAGCCGGTGAGCGATCATTTCTTGCCGCCATTGCAAGCGGCTTGTGCATCGACCGCTGGCGTCGGCAGGAGGTGGAAAAAGCGTACCTCGCCGTGCTCGCCAACCAGCCGATCGCGGTGCACCCCTCACCGGAGCACAGCGCCCTGGTTCTGGAAACCTTGATCGAAGTCGATGCGATGCTGGCGCGCTTGCCGCCAAAGGTCCGCGAGGCGTTCATCCTGGCGCAGCTCGACGGCATGCCTTACCAGCAGATCAGTGAGCGTTTGGGCGTGAGCGAACGCATGGTGAAAAAGTACATGGCCCAGGCGTTCGTACATTGCGCCGTGCTGGGCGCCGAGCTCGACGGCGTGCTGGTGGAATGACGATAGAGCCGGTCAGCCGAATCCGCCACGCCACCCTGCAACAGGCGGCCCACTGGTACGTCACCTTGCAGGAGCACGATTGCCCTGGCGCACTGCATGAGCAATGGCGGCAGTGGCTCGCGCAGCACAGCGAGCATCAGGCCGCCTGGCATTACGTGGCGGGTGTCGGCGAGCGATTCGCGCCTTTGCGTGAGCAGGTGGCGCACACCGGCCAGGTGCTCAGGCAGGAGCGTGCGCGCGGCCTGACACGTCGCCAGAGCGCCAAGGCGCTGGCGCTGCTGGGCGTGGGATCGTTGCTCGGTGCGGCTGGCTGGCGGGTATCGACACAGGCAGGGTGGACGGCGGACCTGGCCACAGGTGTAGGCGACCGGCGCCAGGTCCGGCTCGACGATGGCAGCCAGCTCTGGCTGGGCGCGCGTACGGCTGTCGATACGCGGTTCGACCGTCGGGCCCGCTGGCTCGGTCTGCGCTTCGGGGAAGTGCTCCTGCAGGCTTCGGCCCCTGATGTTCGACCCCTGCGGATCAGCACCGAGTGCGGAGAGATGGAGGTAGGCTCCGGCCTGGCTCGCCTGAGTGTTCGTCAGCAGGAAGGCCATACACGGTTGAACGTGTACCAAGGGCACGTCAGCGTCTCGACGGCGCGCGATCGACTGCGCAGGGAGGTTCCGGCCGGCCAGGGCATCGACTTTACCGCCAGCCGGTTCGATCCGCCCACCGCCGCTCAAGCATCGGGAGAATCCTGGACATGGGGCGTGCTGGCGGCCGACGCCATGCCACTGTCCGAGCTGGTCGACACGCTCGGTCGCTACCGCCACGGCCACCTCGGCTACGCTCCAGCGATCGCCGACCTGAGGGTCATGGGGACGTTTCCTCTGGACGACACTGAGCAGGCCCTGCGCCTGCTGGAAGCCGCCTTGCCGGTGCGCGTCCGGCGCCTGACGGATTGGTGGGTCAGCATCGAGCCCGCTTGAACGATCACTCTTTTTCCCGAAGAGGTTCCCTTTTCAGCGTCTCGTTCGGTTCACCCCATAGCACCTACTGCCTTCTGGGGATCACAATGCAGCCGCACCGCTCTTTCACGTTTTGCCTGGCGCTGTTCGCGCCCACGACCTTTCTTGCGTTGGCGCCCCTGGCCCTGATGCCGTGTGCCGCGCAGGCGAGCAGCGAACGCGGATTCGACATTCCGGCCGGGCCATTGAGCGGCGCGCTGAACGCGTTCAGCCAGCAAGCCGGCATCTACCTGGTAGGCAGTGATGCGCTGGCGCAGGGCAAGCAGAGCACTGGCCTGCAGGGGCGTTACAGCCTCGAGCAGGGGCTGCAGGCATTGTTGCGTGGAACGGGTCTGCAAGCGGTTGCACAAGGCGCATCCGGGTATGTTCTGCGGCCTGCTGCAACGGGTGACGCGCTCGAGCTGCCGACGACGACCGTGAACGGAGCCGGCTTGCCCAGCGCCAGCGGGCAAGCGGATACCGGCTATCGCGCCGTGCAATCGACAACCGCGAGCAAGACCAGTACCTCGTTGTCCGACACCCCCCGTTCAGTGTCGGTCGTCACGCGTCAGCGCATGGACGACCAGAAGTCGCAGACCCTCACGGAAGTGCTGGGCTATGTACCCGGTATCTTCGCACCGCCCTTCGCCGCCGGTGACGGCCAGGCGGGCGATCTGTTCTTCATTCGCGGTTTCAACGCGACCGACTATGGCTATGGGCTGCTACGTGATGGCCTGCGCGTTCAGGGCAACCGCTACGACACCACCAGTGAACCTTACGGGCTTGAACGCGTGGAAGTGTTCAGGGGGCCGACCTCCATTCTGTACGGTGAAAACGCCCCGGGTGGCGTGGTCAATCTGGTCAGCAAAAAACCCACCCAGGACGCACGTGGCCAGGTGCAACTCAGCTATGGCAGCCATGAGCGCCGGCAACTCGGCGTAGACGTGTCCGGCCCGCTCGACGACAGCGGCAACGTATTGGGGCGCATGGTCATGCTCGGTCGCAAGTCGGGTACGCAAGTGGACCATCAGCCAGACGATCGCCTGTACCTCGCGCCCTCGATGACCCTCAACTTCGACGAGGCCAACACCCTGACCCTGTTGGGCACCTATCAGCGTGATCGCACCCTGATGGAACTGGGCTATCCCGCCGCAGGGACGTTGCTGAACAATTCGAATGGCAAGATCGACCATGACGCGCTTCTGGGTAATCCGGACTGGGACAACTTCGAGAGGGAGACCTGGACGCTGGGCTATGAATTCGCCCATGCCTTCAACGACAGTTGGCAGTTCCGCCAGAACTCCCGGTACATGCAGTCGCGCATCGACCGGCAGGAAATATGGCCTGGAAACCTGAACAACGCCGGTTTCGGAACCAGGGTGACCAATACCGCCTATGACCGCGAGAACAAGTCCATCGCCTACTCCCTGGACAACCAGGTCGAGGGCAACTTCCAGTGTGGCAGCATGAATAACACGCTGCTGGTGGGCGCGAGCCTGGACCGCACATCGTTCAGCCAGAACTGGAACGCCGGTTTCGGCGGCATCATCAACGTGTTCGATCCGGTCTACACCGGGCCGCCCACGACGCCGACGGCAGTACAGAACGCGCTGCTCGAACAGACCCTCTATGGCACCTATACGCAATTGCAGAGCCGGGTCGATAACTGGGTACTGCTGTTGGGTGGGCGTTACGACCGGGTCAACAGCACCTACCGCAACAAGGCCGGCACGCTCAATGCGCCTGCTGATCTGGATTACTGGGACGGGCAGTTCACCTGGCAGGCTGGCCTGATGTATCAATTCGAAAATGGCCTGTCGCCCTACCTGAGCTACTCCACGGCCTACAACCCGACGCAGCAAGTCTCGAGCACCAGTGGCCCGCTCGACCCCACGACCAGTGAACAGTATGAAGTCGGTGTGAAGTACGAGCCGATCGGTTGGAATACGGCCATCAGCGCCTCGGTCTACGACTTGCGCAAGAAAGACGACTCCCTCTACGACAGCGCGGTGGGTGACTACCGCAATGTCGGACGCAGCCGTGCCAAGGGCCTGGAGCTGGAAGCGACCAGCGACCTGACCGATAACCTGAGCATTACCTCCGCCTACACCTACACCGATTCGCGCATCACTAAAGATGCGCCTGGTTCGCTGTTGGAAGACCGGCAGACAACCGGTGTGCCGCGCAATCAGGTGTCGCTCTGGGCCAACTACCGTTTCCTCGACCATGGCCTCAAAGGGCTGCGCATCGGCGGTGGTGTACGTCATTTCGACAGCACCTTCGCCTACACCAGCCCGGCGCTGTACGGAAAGCTCGACAGCGGCGACGTCACCTTGGTGGACGCCGCGCTGGGCTACGCGATCAATGAGCAATGGCTGGCCGAACTCAATGCACGCAACGTGCTGAACAAGGAGTATGTCGCCGGTTGCAACAACGCGGGGCGTTGCTACTGGGGTGAAGAGAGGACGCTGTTGGCGACCTTGACGTACAACTGGTAAGACGAAACCGATCAGCGTTCTCGAGCGGCCGCAGCGAGAGGGCGCGGCTTCGGTCAGGCAGGGGGCCGAAAAACTGTCACGGTTCTACGCGGTAGCACTGCAGACCCCGAGCAGCCCGCTGCGTACTGTTGCGCAACCTGGGCTGCAAGGTTCATTCGTGTGCCGGTCGAGCGGGTGGTATAGGCCCGCTTTACCAGCCTGGGCCTGCCCCCACGCGTTCAACGCACGGCCTCGACCTGCAACGCCTAAGGTTTGCTCGAGCGCTGCCGGCGCTGGTAACCGCTGACCACGACCTGCACGAGCATCGCTACCATGATCAACAGTCCGATTTTCCAATTCGCGCTCACGCCGAAGTGATCACAGATCGTGCCCACGGCCAGAACGCTGATAAAAATCGAGAGGGGTACCAATAGTTTGTTCATGCATGCTCCGAGCAGGGGCTTATCGAACCTGGGTCCAGGTTTGACCGCCAGAAGAGATGTTACAGGCTACCGCGCTTAAAACATCGTGTTGCCATTGGCTGTTTCTGCCGGCACATCCTGAATCACATCCCAGTGCTCGACGATCTTGCCCTGCTTCACACGAAAGATGTCCACCACGGCCTGGCCACGGTCGTTTGCGCCGTTGGTGGAATGCACGTGCAGGTAGACCAGATCGTTGTCCGTCGCACTGCGCACAATGCGCGCCCGCGAGTTCGGGTGCTCTTTGAAGAAGCCGGTGAAGTAGTCCACGAATGGTGCCTTGCCATCCGGCACATCCGGGTTGTGCTGCTTGTAGTCATCGGTCACCACCTGTGCTGCCTGGGCGACCTGATGCTGGTTGAAGAACTGCTCATAGAACTGCACCACCAGCGCACGATTGGCCTCTTCTGCAGCCAGGTCGCGTTGCACCGGGCTGGCGAAAGCAGCGGTGCTGGCCGCCAGCACTATCGACGCGGCAAACAGCGATTTTCTCATCAGGTTGACCATGCAGATGTTCCTTCCAGTAAGCCGCCGCCACGTGGCGAAGCGTGAGCCAGTCGTTGAGCGGTGAAGCGCTTGAGGCGCGGAAAAGGGTAAGGCTATCAGGGGTTCTGTAGAACAGGACAGGGGTAGGGCTCGACAGGCAGGTCTCTAGCGTCCTGTCTCCGGTCGCGGGGCGTTGGCTGTCGAGGGGCATGTGCCACTGCCTTGGAAGGCAGGATCAGCGCCTGTCGGCATGGGCATTGAGCACTTGATCTTCATGCGGAGGCTTGACGCTGCCTAGCGTGTGGCGGTCAGTGGGCACTCACCGTTATTGCGGCTTGGCAGGGCTGAGTTCAGTCGTCATGGGCTACCGGCACGCCATTGCGCAGGCTCTGATCACTCCGCCGCCCGAGCCTTGCGAATTCGCTGCGCCAGGTCATACGCCTCGCCGCGCAAGTCATCGAAGCGTTGATTCAACTCCGCATACCCTGGCTTCCAGGAAAATCCGTTTTCGTCGTAGTGCTGCCCGAGAATCAGGTCATTGAACGAGCCCATGCCGCCGTAGGCGGACAGCAGGTACCGGATGGCGTCGGGGTTGCCGTCGAGCAGGCGCGCCCTGGCCGTGCGCATCCATCGGCTCCAGTGCTGGTCGCCGTCACTCTCCAACAGCTCGGCCAGTTGTTCGAGAACATGGGCCAGTGCGGGGTGTGGGGTAGTCATGCGATGTCATGCTCCTTCTGAAAGAAAACGCACTGCGCGGCGAAGGCATGCGTGGCTTCAACAGCTCCCGACAGCGGGCTATACGCGGTCCTGTTATCTAAAGCTCGCCACTCAAGCACCGACACTCACCCCGATGATTGAACAACAGCCTGACAACCCGGCGCACTCGCTTAACAAGCGATCATCAAGCCTGAACCCACTGCGGACGGTGCGCAACCAACCACGGCTCGGAGGGCAATCATACTTCGTCAGGGTAATCGTCGGGATGCGTTTCATGTCCGATCGAAGCCACCGTCATGTCCAGCGTACGGATCAGCCAGATGTCTTGGGTAAGGTGATTACAGCCGAAAGGGAAGTACACCTCGAACAACTGATCAGGGGCCTCGAAGTGATGGGCGTAGAGCGCCGCAATGTCCTCAGGATGGTAAAGCTCGGCATCGCCATGCCTGCCCGGGCCGATGCCCATCAACAGACGGCGGTAAAGCTGGGGGAGCGGATAACCCAGGTGTTTTTCACAGGCGTCGATTTGCGAGTGTGAGAGACGATTGATCAAGGCGGGCATCCTGTCTGAGGAAAAACGGGGCAGTAGGGATGATGACAGGCAAGGCCGGCCACTCAAAGCCTGCGTGTAAAGGAGTGGCTGTGTCTTTGAATGGCTGTTGGACCGTGTTTTCTGGAGGCCATGATCCAGTGGCTTGGCGCGCTTGTTGAGTCCTCGTTCTGGCCATCATTGCTGAAGTGATGCGGGGGCACTCCATTGGGTGTTCTTCGCACGGTGTGTACCGTTTTATCAGGCATGCTCAAGTCGATGGCCGTGCTCTCCAATGCCATGCGTTGATCATTGAACGGCCCGTAGCGAGCGGTCTCAATCCACCCTTGCAATCACGCTTCAATCCCACCACTATCGCGAATAGTTTTCATTAACGTGGGCGCCATCGCTGTGTTTCCTCACCACTCGGCACGACAAGACCCTCGCCAGCAGGCGCTGCATCGACTGTTTGGCGAGCACCACAGCTGGCTGCTCGACCGCCTGCGCCTGCGCCTGAACTGCCGCGAAGATGCCGCCGACCTCGCTGCTGAAACCTTTGCCCAAGTGGTCGCGCTGCCCGACCCGCACGCCATTCGCGAACCCCGGGCGCTGTTGAGCCTGATCGGCAAGCGCCTGATCTTCGCCCGCTGGCGGCGTAATGATGTGGAGCGGGCGTACCTCGACGCCCTGGCGTCCTTGCCCGAGCCTGTTGCACCTTCCCCTGAGGAGCATTGGCTGGTGATGGAGGCGTTGATGGCGGTTGATCGTTTGTTGGAAGGTCTGTCGTCCAAGGCTCGCGCGGCGTTTCTCTACAGCCAGCTCGATGGCCTGACCTACGCACGTATCGCCGAGGAGCTCGACGTGTCGGTGACGCGCGTTCATCAGTACGTGGTGCAGGGCCTGACGGCGTGTTACCGGGGCGTGTCGTGACCGCAGGGGTATCGGCAGCGGCGGCGCAGGCCATCGAATGGTATGCGCGGCGTGCCTCGGGCGCGTTCACCGAGCAGGACCAGTTGCACCTCAACCAATGGCTGACCGACGACCCCAGTCATCTGCGTGCCTGGGAGATGTTGCAGCGGCAATTGAACCAGGCCATGACGCCACTGGTGCAGCAGCCAGCGGTCGTCCATGCGCTGTGCGATGCGGGGTACAGTCGGCGCCGCCTCCTGCGCGGGGCGCTTGGCCTCGGTGCGCTCGCCGTGGGCGCGCAGTTGCTGACCATGCCCGGCGGCCCCTTGCACGCACGTTTGCGTGCTGACCTGCGCACCTCGACCGCGCAACGCCGCACCTTCACCCTTGCAGACGGCTCGACCTTGCAACTCAACGCGCAGAGCGCCGTCGATCTGCACTTCGACCGCGGGCAGCGGCACGTGCAACTGCTGCGCGGCGCCGTACAGGCGCAAGTGCGCAGCGACCCTGCGCGACCGTTCGTGTTGGCCTGCCCGTGGGGCGAGGCCTGGCTCGACAGCGGGCGGTGTGTGCTGGCCATGCAGGCGGGTCAGCCTCAGCTGTGGGCGCTGGACGGTTCTGTGCAAGTGCGCACGCCCCTTCACCGCCAGCACCTGCATGCGGGCCAGGGCCTGGTGTTCGATGGCAGCCGCTGGCAAGACCTGCCGTTGCGTTACGTCGATGAGCGCAGTTGGACGCGCGGGCTACTCGAAGTGCATGACCAATCCCTGGGCCAGGTGATCGAGCACCTGGCGCCTTATCACGCCGGGGTGCTGCGGGTGTCTGCAGAGGCGGCGGCGCTTCGGATTTCCGGCGTTTTCACCCTGGATGACACGCGCCAGGCGCTGGCTGCGCTCAAGGATGTACTGCCCTTGCGCATCGACACCTGGCTGGGCCTGTGGACGAAGGTCGAGCACGCGTAAAAAATGTTCCCCACCCCCTGAAAAAATCCCGGGCTCGCGTCACATACCTGCTGAACGCGCCTAGTCCGCGCACTCGTCCCGTACTTCTGCGAGCTTCCCATGCATTCCAACCGTGTTCTGCCCTTCCTGGCCGGCTGTCTGGCCAGTTTTACCCTGCAGGCGGCCGAAACCGCTCATGACTTCAACCTGCCCGCGGGTGCGGTGAGCACTGCGCTGATTGCGATTGGCCAGGTGAGCGGCAAGCAGGTGCTGTTCATTCCCGGGGAAGTGGCGGGGCTCCAGGCACCGGCCGTGCGTGGGCGTCTGAGCGCCGACGAAGCGGTGCGTCGGACCCTGATGGGCACCGGCCTGAGTACGGTCGTGACTGCAAGCGGTGCCCTGAGCGTGCAGCGAACCGGCGACGGCTTGAGCCTGGACACCATCACCATCGACGCCACTCGCCCAGGCGATAGCGACGATGTCGGCTACGTGGCTCAACGCTCATCGGTCGGTACGAAAAGCCCAACGGCGCTGGTAAAAATTCCTCAATCGGTGTCGGTGGTCACCCGCGAAGAACTGAACGCGCGCAAGAGCGACAACCTCTCCGACGCGCTCAAGTACACCCCAGGCTTCAGCAGCCAGCCGGCCAGTTTCAGCCGTGTCGCCGACGACTACACCCTGCGTGGCTTCAATGTCGGGGCCGGCACCGGCGGCATTCTGCGCGATGGCTTGAAACTGCAATCCAACCCCTACGACGGCAGCGTCGAAGCCTACGGCCTGGAGCGTGTCGAAGTGCTCAAGGGCGCTGCATCCGTGCTGTATGGCCAGCTCTCGCCGGGTGGCATGATCAACACCGTGAGCAAGCGCCCCACCGACACACCGCTGCATGAAATCGGCCTGGAACTGGGCAACTACGACCGCCGCCAGTACACCCTCGACCTCGGCGGGCCACTGGATGACCAAGGCCAGTTCAGCTATCGCCTGACCGGCTTGTGGCGCGACAGCGGCACCCAGGTTGACCACGTCGACGACGACCGCCGCTACATCGCCCCGGCCGTGACCTGGAAACCCGACGACGACACATCGCTGACCGTGCTCGCCAGCCACCAGGACACCTACACCGGATTTTCGCCACCGATGAGCTACGGCCTCAGCAGCTACAGCAACACGCGCGGCTACAAGATCGAGCGCAACCAGTTCGTGGGCGAACCTGGCTACGATCACTTCTCTAACCGCATGGACACCCTGGGCTACCTGTTCGAGCACCGCTTCAACGACAACCTGGCGGTCAACCACAGCCTGCGCTACTTCCAGGCCAACACCAATTGGGACTACCTGATTCCCCAGGCCGTCAGCGGCAGCCGACTGCTGCGTCGCTACAGCGCCCGCGAAGAGCGCTCCACCGGCTGGACGAGCGACAACAACCTCACTTTCACAATCGACAGCGGGCGCTGGCAGCACGACCTGACCGCAGGTGTCGACTACTACCACAAAACCTACGACTCCCACCGCTTCATCAGCCAGACCCTGGCCCAACTGGCGCCGTCGCTGAACCTGGCCAACCCACAGCACACCGGCGTCGGCGCCAATACCGCAGCCGACAGCGGCAGTGACCTGCACAGCAGCCAGGCCGGCATCTACCTGCAAGACCAGATCACCTTCGACGAAAAATGGGTCCTGCTGCTGGGCGGTCGCCAGGATTGGGTCGAGAGCGCCACCACCACCTTCGCCACGGACGCACGCGCCACCCGCGACGACAAAAAGGCCACGGGCCGTGTGGGCTTGGTGTATCTGGCCGACAACGGCCTGGCGCCGTACATCAGCTACAGCCAGTCGTTCCAGCCCGCCAGCGTCAGCAACCCCGCCTTCGGCAACGCGTTCGCGCCCTTGGAGGGCGAGCAGTACGAAATCGGCGTGCGTTACCAGCCGCCCGGCTCCGACACCCTGCTGAGCGCTGCGGTGTACCAGCTCGACCAGGAAAACTCCCTGAGCCTCGACAGCCTCACCAACACCTACGTGCAATACGGCAAGACCCGCTCCAAAGGCCTGGAGCTCGAAGCCAAGAGCAACCTGACCGAGAACCTGCAACTCAGTGCCGGCTACGCGTACACCGATACCCATGTGCTGGAAGACCAGACCGCGAGCAACGTGGGCAAACGCATCGAGGGCGTGCCGTACAACACGGCCAGCCTCTGGGCCAGCTATCGCCTGGCAAGCTTCGGCCTGGATCAGCTGCGCGTGGGCGCTGGTGCCCGCTACACCGGCACCACACGCACCACCCCGAGCGCCTATGACGGCAAGATCCCGGCCTACACGCTGGTCGATGCGTTGGTCAGCTACGATGTGGACAGCCACTGGCAGCTGCAGGCCAAGGCGCAGAACCTGTTCAACAAAAAGTATTTGTACTGCAACACCACGTGCCGGTATGGGGATGAGCGGAGTGTGTTGGGGTCGGTGACGTATCGGTGGTGATAGGGCAGGGGAGTGGTTTGGTTGGGCTCTGTACGAAACTCGTAGAAACCCAATCATTGCCCCACAGCCTTGAGGACTTGGTGAATTTTGGTTTTCTACGCGACATCGTTAAATCTCAGGGCTTTCCAGAGCGCCTAGGCGCGCATTACCACTCCAGCGACATATGACGCCGCTCCGCATCGGGTCTGCGCACCTCATCGCGATGTTTATCAAGCGGGTAGCTCAATGCCTGTGCCGTCCGTTCCAGCAGGCTGTATGCGCTGCAATACGAAGCGGATTAGCGTTTGAATCATCTGCAACTGGTGAGCAGTGTTCACCAGCATCGGCACGCCGGGCTCGCCGGCGTTGGCGCAGATGTATTCGTCGAGGGTGGTTTCAATGCCGGACATGAGTTCGAGGGTGTGGCTCAGGGCTTCAATGGCGCTCAGTTCTGGATCGATCAGGTAATAGTTGCAGGCGTGTTGAGCGTGGGGCGGATCTGGGACCGGCTTTTTCATCAGACAACTCCTTGCGGGGTTCAGAGAAAACCGCAACCCAACCTTCTCACGGGTTTGGGTGGCGGTCATACGCGGGGTGAGAAACCGAGCGAGCAAGGAGCCTCGGCCAGACCGAAGTCTGCCCGCGCATGACCACCATGAAGGGAGGCCGAACTTACTCGAGACGGGTTCTCACACCCGGTCGCCGAAACGACGCGGTGGAAGTTAGTCCTGAAGCATTTCCCCGACAACAGCGATAGTTCGGCTTGGTGTGTAGGATAATTCGCCGGCGCTCTGATCCTGAAGTATTTGGTATCAGATTCGGAAACTTCTTACAGGATCGTGGTGGGGGAGGGGTTGGGCGACGGGTCACCATTTGGCAAATCCCTTAAAGCACATTCGGCGGACCCTCCAAGCCGAGACTTAGATGCCATACTGTTTGGTACCCTCAGAAGTAATGCAGTACCTTCCACTGCGCGGCATCGAACGGGACTGCAAAAACGGCAGCGATAAAGAACGCTTGGCTGCCCTGCAAAATCGCAGTGCGCCGGTGCCCGAGCAACTCAAACGCTGGCTGGACAAAGCTCTGCCCAATACCTTACCGCAAACTGCCATGGGCAACGCAGTGAGTTATTTGGCGAGCAACCGGAGCCGGCTTGGACGGTATGTCGAGGGCGGCCATCTGCCGCTCGATAACAACCGTGCAAAAAACGCCCTCCTGCAGTTTGTGATTGGCCGAAAAAACTGGATGTTCAGCGACACGCCGCAAGGCGCCACTGCCAGTGCACAGGTCTACAGCCTGATCGAAACCGCCCAGGCGAATGGACGCGAGTCCTATGCCTGATTCCGGCAAGTGCTGGAACGGTTGATGACGGCGGAGACTGTGGAATATTACGAAGCGCTATTGCCTTGGAATTGCCCGGCTACTCGCTAAAGGCAAGGCGTTGCGCATCATTAAGCAAGACGCGGGTTAGGGAGCGCTTACCGTCAATATTCCTTTCCACCCGCATCGATTAGCGATTAAAAATAGGCACTGGTGTAAAATTTCTTAATTCCGACTAGTTTTGGCATGCCTTGATCCTTCGTACTAAAAAGAACCCAGTTGCTTTCACTGATCAGGCCGCTCCGCAGCTTTACGTTATCTTCTTGATAAAGCGCGTTTCTCTCTTTGGCTCGAAAGCCAGCAAGAACACCCTCGAAGCGCTTGCCTTATTTGCTAAGTGTTTCTGACCAACAGCCGCGTCCATTACCGGGGATGGGCTGGGCACCTTTAGCTCATACTCGCTGGTATAAAGCAGCGGTTTGGTTGTTTTATGTATCCCCCGACTCGTCATCCGACCACGGGAGTTAATATAGGAAGCAGGTGAAATTTTTTTGTTTTCCGAAATAACGGAGATTATTTAAGAACTATCTATACTGCCCAGGCCAATAAAAACTGCAATTTTCAACGAGCTGCCCTCGTCGCGGGTGGCATTGTGCTATCCTTTGCATGCTGAGAAATTTAATTGCATAAGGTGATATCTGCTTTTATAAAATATTTTCTTAACATACAGGGAGGTAGATGTGAACATCGAAATCTGTGGGTTTCCATTAAATGTGGATCTGTGGAGTGAATTGAGGGAGTGTCAAAAGCGAAGCGTAGAAACAGCTCTCGATTATATTAAGAAACCTGTGGGAGAGTTAGGATCAAAATCTTGCCTGATCAGCTTGCCAACCGGAGCGGGAAAATCTGGTGTAATAACTGTAGTTGCACATACATCGCCGCAGCCAAGAGTATTGGTTTTATGTCACCGCAGAGCTGTATGCGATCAATTGATAAAAGAGGTTAGTGGCGATTTTTTTGAAGCCATGGTTTCAGGTTATAAAGAAATTAAAAAAGAAGTTTACGAAAGTGTTGATGATACAAGCGCTCCTGGAATTTACGTAACAACTTTTCAAAAGCTCGTAAGTCTTAAGTCCGAGCAGCTTGCTAGGATTAAGCAAGAGGTTGACTTAATTATAGTGGATGAAGGCCACTCCGAACCCTCTCCAGTCTGGAAAAGTCTGGTTCGTGACGCTGGAGTGCATAAGATTGTAATTACAGCTACTCCGTATCGGAATGATTTGTTTCAGTTTGACATCGATGATAGCTCCAGTTACATATATACGTTTGAGGAGGCGCTGGAGCAAAAGATATTAATGGAGCCAATTTTCTGCTTGGCAGAAGAAGATGACGAGTTAATTAAAGGTATAGCGACGTTCTTAAAGGACTATCCTAGTGCGAAATGTATAGTAAAGTGCAAGGAGTTTTTGGATATCGAATACTATTATAACCTTTTGAATAAGGATTTCTCCACTCTAGCTGTGCATGAGCAGTATGTTCGCGACCCAAGGCACAATGTAAAGGTCGACGTGCCTGCAAATCTGCGCAGCTCTGAATATCAAGTGATAATACACCAGCGAAAACTTGACGAAGGGGTGGATATTCCACAGGCTAAACTGCTGGTTCTCACCTATGCAGTAAATTCAGGGCGTGAATTAGTACAGACAGTTGGACGAATCGTAAGGCTATATCAAGATATTAATCCAGTAGTGATTGAATGTAGGACAAATGCTAACGAAAGGATGTGGGGTAATTATAGGTATTTTGATAAGTCACTAAGCACGCCTGCGGCGGCACGTAAATTCATATCCTCCTTAGATGTAAGTAAGCTGATAGAAATATATCTTGATTCATTTCCTGATGCTAGTTACTACGGTAATAGATTCCTGAAAAAGTTTGATATAAATTCTTTCAATCCTGAAGAGTCATTGGTAATACCAACCGCATCTATATGCTTTCTCAATACCCTCAATAATTTTGACGTTCAAGCTGCGATCGATCTCTTGTACTGGAGAAGCAACCAGGCGGGCGAGTTGGCTAAGTGTTTTGAGGTTGCGAGTGATATCAAGCTAGTTATTTCAATAGCCTTTAACAGGTCTAGGTTTTTAAAAGATGATTTTTTCTTTGAGCCGTCATTAGAGATCACTCTCCTGAAAAGACTTGAATCAAATGTTGTTGCTATCTATGACAGTAGAGGGCGCAGATTCAACTATGATGTGGAAATGTGCATAGGAAGCCCTATTGGACAAGATAAGCTTCTGAATGTAATGGCTCTGGGAGCTTCGGTAGTAACTAAGGAAACAAGTAGTAGGTCAGTTGGGACGACCAGTAAACGGCCAGAAAGCATTTCGATGAAAGGGCACAACCTTGAAAATATAGCTGATCTTCAGCGCAATTCCTCGTATCGTGTCGCGACATTGAAATGTGACAATTTTGATCATTTAGGCGAAAAAAAGAGCAGTTATTATATAGGTATAGATTCTGGAAGAATATCTGATCAAAAAGATGGTAAGTATATGTTGGATGAGTTGGACCACTGGCTGCAAAATATGGGGGCGGTAATTTCTGTCAAGAAGGATATAAAAAGTAATCTTTTGCACTCATTTGCGAAACCTATTCCTGTTGATGTCAGCTTGAAAATTGAAAGTGTTATTTTTGATTTTAGTGATTTGCCTCAACCGCTACAAATTCTCATTGATGGAAACAAGGTCGTTATAAATAACGATTTTATTTACCTAGGAAATAATGGTGGGGTTATTTTAGATCCAAGGTTCCCCGATTTAAAAATAAATATTTCACTTTTCAATCAACCTCCATTCGTGATGCTTAAATCAGAAAGAAATATTGTGTATGATGTAGGCGGAGGCGGCGAGCAATATGCTGATCTCCTTCCAGTTCTCTTTGAGCACTTACACAAAATACTTCTCGAAGATGGGGTTAGCTACTCTCAAGGGCAGTTCTACGCGCTAAAACTCCCAGTCGAAGGTGATTTTCGCATTGCGAGCTCAAGTCTCGAAAATATAGTCATTGGATTGCCAGAGTTACTTAGTCCATTGCTTGATGAGAAAGGCTATGTGATGCTCAAAGAAGGTCAGAAAAAAGTCATTCAAGTAGTCAATGAGGAGTTCAGTGGGAATTCTTTGTTTCATTTGTTGGATAAACTAAAAAATAATTCACAGCCCAATCCAACTCGATCCCAGCTGGGACCGTTTCATAAGTATATTCCGGACGTCGATCTTGTCTTCTGTACAGATATGGACACTGAGCCAGCAGATTTTATACTTTCGTCGGTAAGTAAGCTTGTTTACGTTCACGTCAAGTGCGGTAGCGCCCTAGTAAAACCTCAATCCTCAGCTGGTGCATTAGCAGAGGTCGGAGGACAGGCTATCAAGAATATTGAAATGCTTATAACTCGAAATAAAAATCTTAAAGCGGCTAACTGGAATATTTTGGCCTCAAGCTGGCCAGCGCGAAATGCGCCACAAAAAATAACTGAACGGATCCGGCTTTTACGTGGTGAGCGCTTTTCAGCTTCTAACCAAGAAGCTCGGGAGCAAGCAGTTGAGCAGGCTTGGAACGTTGTAGCTCAACGGCGAAGATCAAGTCGTGTTCAGAAAGAGGTTTGGATAATTTCCGCGAATAGCTTTTCGGCGAATCACTTTGAGGACCATCTGAATAAAGGTCATGATGGTAATCAGGAATCACTTCAAGCCTATCAGTTGATCCAGAGTTGGATATCCACGGCAAATAGTAATGATGTTGATCTGAAGATTTTTGTTTCTGAGTAGTACTTGTGAAAGCTGAGGTCGAATTAATTTAATGTCGTTTTTTAAGTTCTAATAGCGTTTGGATCTAAGCAGTAGTAGAGGCTTAATTTGAGTTTTGCTGGAGAAATTCTATTAGAGCATAAAAATTTTGATTCGCCCTTGGCTTTAGAATTGCTATTTCTCGCAAAAGCCGAAAGAGTTCTAATTGGTTCTTCATAAGGTATTGATGAAAATTGTAATGGCGTCCAGCTGACACTATAGATGGAGGTCTTAAATAACTAGGTAGAAAGGAAGTGCTTTGCCTACCAAGCGGGAGACAGGTGCTTTTATACATTGGTGAAAATCTTTGATCCCCAATTAATTTTTTAAAGAAGATGCGTGAAAACAGATGTCACAGGAAAGAAGGCTGGAAACCCTTGATCTGGCTAGACCATCTCGGTTTGCAGTAGATGGCGGTGGTTTTTGAAAAGGCATTAAAAAGCCGGCTTGTGGCCGGCTTCTCGAGGGCGGGTTTGGCCTATTTTTGATAAGCCGCAACCGCCTTGAACGGTATGACCTTGAAGGCCATCAAAAGAACTGGGCAGCGGCCGTATGGACCGTGTCCGACCCTCTGCAACGCGTCTGGGGCGGGCAGGGGGTAAAGGTGCGGGCAAGGATACAAGCCTTGGCGCCAGTTGCCCAGCACAAAGTGCCTTCCACGATTCACCCCGGCCGACCCTCGCGCAGGTGCGCGTACCAGAACACCCAGCCCAGTATGTGCAGGTCCTGGGCGCGGCGCTGGGCGGCGGAGAAGCGCTCGGTGGGGTAGTTCAGGCGGTCGTGGCTGTGCAGGCTGAGTACGCCATGGTCACCCAGGCTGAGGTGGTGGATGCGCAGGCGGCCCTGGTGCAGCACGGCGTAGGTTTCGCCTTGCTCCACGCGGGTGAAGCCGCGGTCGATGGCCAGCACCGCGTTGCAGGGGATGACCGGGGCCATGTTGTGGGCTGGCATGGCCAGGCAGAGCACGTCTTGGTGCTTGATGCCGAGGGCGTCGAGGGCGCGTTGCGGCAGGCTCAGGTGATGGGCGGCCACAGGCGTGAATGCACCGTTGTCGAAGCGCTGCAGCTGGAAGCGGCGCTGCCGGCCGTCGTCCTTCAGCAATGGCGGGGCTTCGCTTGGCGGGGTGCGGGAGGTTGGGCGCGGGCGCAGAATCGGATCGGGGTGCTTGGGCCCTTCGCCGCTTTTCAGCCAACGCGGGTAAACGCAGAACAGGTCGGCAATTTCGTCCAGCCGCGCCAGGGGGATGCCGCGGGTGAACCAGTTGTTGATGTGCTGCGGCGAGACATTGCGCTGTACGGCAAAGTCGGACGGGGTCAGTGCGCACTCCTGCAAGAGTGCCCTCAAGCGATCACCAGAATTATTCATCGGGGCAGTCTAGCGACGCGTGCCTCTGCGAAACACCAACAAGATGTTGATCCAGGTCTTACCAATAATGCTGTTCTGTAGGCCATGCCTGTAGGACGCCGTAGGACGCGTTTCAAACGGGCGTTGGCAATGCCCCTGGCGCAGGCATAAAAAAACCCCGCCGGAGCAGGGTTTTTTCAGCGTCGATCTCAGCCCTTATAGGCAGCGACCGATTTGGTGATCGCGGCGCGGGCGGCATCGGCGCCGTCCCAGCCTTCGATCTTCACCCACTTGCCTTTCTCGAGATCTTTGTAGTTGGCAAAGAAATGCTCGATCTGCTGGATCAGCAGGGCCGGCAGGTCGGTGTATTCCTTCACGTCGACGTACAGCTGGGACAGCTTGTCGTGTGGCACGGCGATCACTTTGGCGTCGCCGCCGCCGTCGTCGGTCATGTTCAGGATGCCGACCGGACGGGCACGGATGACCGAACCTGGGGCAACCGGGTAAGGGGTCACGACCAGCACGTCGAGGGGGTCGCCGTCGTCAGCCAGGGTGTTGGGGATGAAGCCGTAGTTGGCCGGGTAGAACATCGGGGTGGCCATGAAACGGTCAACGAACAGCGTGTCGCTGTCCTTGTCGATTTCGTATTTGATCGGCGCGTGGTTGGCCGGGATCTCGATGGCGACGTAGATGTCGTTCGGCAGGTCTTTACCCGCCGGAATCTTGCTGTAGCTCATTGGGCAATGTCCCTTGATTTGACCGAAAAAGTGGCGGCGATTATAGGCATATTCCGCAGGGCCATGCCACGTCCAGCCGTGATGGCACGGGCCTCAGGCCTGCTCGGTGCGATAGGCGGGGTCTTCGGCCTGCAAGCGCTGCAGGCGCGTGAGCGGCGACTGGCGATAGAACAGCGACAATTGCTGGTAGACCTCGGGGTAGGCCTGCTCGAGCACATCCGGGGCGCTGAAGAAATATTCGCTGGTGACCGCGAAGAACTCGGCGGGGTTTTCGCCGGCGTAGGGGTCGATGGGCGTTTCGGCGTCCGGGTCGGCGTCGAGCTGGCGATTGAGGTCATCGAAGGCGGCCTGCATGGCGCGGGCCCAGTCGGCCACCTGCATGTCGCTGTGCAGCGGCGGCAGGCCGTTGGCATCGCCATTGAGCATGTCCAGCTTGTGCGCCAGCTCGTGGATCACCAGGTTGTAGGCCTCCCAGCCGCCGCTGGCCAGCACCCCGGGCCAGGCCAGAATCACCGGCCCTTGTTGCCAGGCTTCGCCACTGTGTTCGCCATTCCAGACGTGCTCGACGCCGCTGCCATCGCGGTGGCGCTGCGGGCTCTGGAAGTCATCGGGGTAGAGGATCAGCTCGTGAAAGCCCTGGTACCAGTCGTGATCGCCTAGGTGCAGCAGCGGCAGCAGGGCCTGAGCGGCGAAGAACAGACGCTGAGCGTCGTCGAGCTCGACGCCCGGCAGCAGGGTGAGGTGCTTGTCGTGCAGGAACAGCACGCTGGCCTCACGCAGCCAGCGGTCTTCCTCGGGGGTGATGCCGTCGAGCATCGGCAGCTGCTCGCGCACCCTGTGCCACAGCGCGGCATCGACCGGGTAGCGCGCCAGCGTGCGGCGCCGGCGCCAGGCACTGAACGACCACATCAGCGTGGGTCAGTGGGCCTTGGCGGCGCGTCCGAAACGGCCGCGCACCAGGCCGAGGATCATCGGGATCAGCGAGAGCAGGATGATGGCGACCACCATCAGCGACAGGTGCTGCTTGATGAACGGCACGTTGCCGAAGAAGTAGCCCAAGGTCACCAGGCTGCCGACCCACAGCAGCGAACCGGCCACGCTGAAGCCCAGGAACCGTGGGTAGTGCATGCGTGCGATGCCGGCCACGAAGGGGGCGAAGGTGCGCAGGATGGGCAGGAAGCGCGCCAGGGTCACGGTCTTGCCGCCGTGCTTGGCGTAGAAGTCATTGGTTTTCTGCAGGTAGTCGCGCCGGAAGATTTTCGATCTCGGATTGCGGAACAGGCGCTCGCCGGCCGTGCGGCCAATGACATAGTTGGTACTGTCGCCGAGGATCGCCGCCATGATCAGCAGGCCGCCCAGCAGTACCGGGTCCATCCCGCCGCCAGCGGCCACGGCCCCGGCGATGAACAGCAGTGAATCGCCCGGCAGGAACGGCATGACCACCAGGCCGGTTTCACAGAAGATCACGGCGAACAAGATGGCGTAGATCCAGGTTCCGTAGTTGGCGACCAGTACATCGAGGTAATAGTCGAGATGCAGGATGAGGTCCAGCGGGTTGAATTCCATGTACAGCACCTGTGTTCTGGTCCCGCGGCGACGGGTGAGCGGCAAGGATGGCGCGTTGGCGGCGGGCATCCGAAGGGTAGGTAAAATTTCATACGCGATAAGGTGGGCATTATACGGCTAACTTGGGAAAGTGCCCGGAGAGTTTGTAGCGGGGGGTTACCGACTTTCGGGTAAGACGGGCACGCGTTCATGGCCAGGGCGAGGGCTGGTCGGCCCATCCTCGCCCTGGGTGTCAGCAGGCATTCAGCTGCCGCCGGTCATGTGTTGCCGAGCAGGAAATTGCCGGTTTTCTTGTCGGCGCTGCCGTCATCGAGTGTCTGGATCTCGGCTTCGTCCTTGAGCTTCACCCCGGACAACTGCCGTCGACACGCCTCGCGCATCAGGTACAGCAGGCGGTGCGCGGCCATGCCGTAGCTCAGCCCTTCCAGGCGCACGTTGGAAATGCAGTTGCGCGCAGCATCGGTAAGCCCTGCGCGAGGTGAGTAGGTGAAGTACACGCCGAGGCTGTCGGGCGAGCTGAGCCCTGGGCGTTCGCCGATCAGCATCACGGTCATGCGCGCGCCCAGCAGTTGCCCGATTTCATCGGCCACCGCGACGCGGCCTTGCTCGACCAGCACCACGGGTGCGCGGCTCCAGCTGTCGGCCTTGGCCTGTTCGTCGAAGCGTTTGAGCAGCGCCACGCTGTGCCGGTGCACGGCCAGTGCGGACAACCCGTCCGCGATGACGATGGCCAGGTCGACGCCACCCGCATTGGCCTCGGCGTGGGTGCGCAGGCGCGCGGCCGAATCGGGGTGCAGGCGCCGGCCGAGGTCGGGCCGTTGCAGGTATTCATGGCGATCACTGGCAGCGCTGTGCAGCAGCAGCGTGTCGTGCCCGGCATCGTTCAGCT
>NZ_DAMCCR010000012.1:30724-59651 GCF_032058845.1 Pseudomonas sp.
ACGGCAAATGCACGGCGTCGCGCGCCTGGGCGTGGGCAAACTGGAAATCGAGCTGCGCGGTGGTCGGCAGGCTGGTGCCGGTGCGGCCCAGGGCGATGCGCGCCGGGGTCAGCGTGCGCAGCGCCAGCCAGGGGTTGTCGGGGGTGCTGATCGAGCGGTCCATGTCTACCTCTCAGGCCAGTTGCGCCAGCGCCTGGCGGAATGCCGGCGGCAGGTTTTCACCAAAGCGTACCCGGCCATCGGCCTGGGTGAAGATTCCGGTGCGTTGCAGCCACGCTTCGAACTCCGGCCCGGGCTTGAGGCCCAGGGTCTGGCGCGCGTAGAGCGCGTCGTGGAACGAAGTGGTCTGGTAGTTGAGCATGATGTCGTCCGAGCCGGGGATGCCCATGATGAAGTTGATGCCGGCGACGCCCAGCAGGGTCAGCAGGGTGTCCATGTCGTCCTGATCGGCTTCGGCATGGTTGGTGTAGCAGATGTCGCAGCCCATCGGTACACCGAGCAGCTTGCCGCAGAAGTGGTCTTCCAGGCCGGCGCGGATGATCTGCTTGCCGTTGTACAGGTACTCCGGGCCGATGAAGCCGACCACGGTGTTGACCAGAAACGGCTTGAAGTGGCGCGCCACGGCGTAGGCGCGGGCCTCGCAGGTCTGTTGGTCGACGCCGTGGTGGGCGTTGGCTGACAGTGCGCTGCCCTGGCCGGTCTCGAAGTACATGAGGTTCTGCCCGACCGTGCCGCGCTTGAGCGACAGCCCCGCCTCATAGCCTTCCTGCAGCACGTTGAGGTTGACGCCGAAGCTGGCGTTGGCCGCCTCGGTGCCGGCGATGGACTGGAACACCAGGTCCAGCGGTACGCCGCGGTTGATCGCTTCGATGGACGTGGTGACGTGGGTCAGCACGCAGGATTGCGTCGGAATCTCGTAACGCTGGATCACCGCGTCGAGCATTTCCAGTAACGCGCAGATCGAGGCCGTGCTGTCGGTGGCGGGGTTGATGCCGATCATGGCGTCGCCATTGCCGTACAGCAGGCCGTCGAGAATGCTCGCCGCGATGCCGGCCGGCTCGTCGGTGGGGTGGTTGGGCTGCAGGCGGGTGGACAGCCGTCCGCGCAAACCCATGGTGCCGCGGAACGCGGTGACCACGCGGATCTTCTGCGCCACCAGGATCAGGTCCTGCACGCGCATGATCTTCGACACGGCAGCGGCCATTTCCGGCGTCAGGCCGGGCGCCAGGGCGCGCAGGCTGTGCTCGTCGGCGGCGTCGCTGAGCAGCCAGTCGCGCAGGCCGCCGACGGTCAGGTGGCTGACCGCAGCGAAGGCCTGGGCATCGTGGGTGTCGACGATCAGCCGGGTGACTTCGTCGTCCTCGTAGGGAATCAGTGCTTCGTTGAGAAATGCAGCCAGCGGAATGTCGGCCAGGGCCATTTGCGCGGCGACGCGTTCGCCGTCGTTGCTGGCAGAAACGCCCGCCAATACATCGCCCGAGCGCGCAGGGCTGGCCTTGGCCATGACGTCCTTGAGGCTGTCAAAGCGGTAGATCAGGTGGCCGATGCTGTGTACATAACGTGCCATACAGGTCCTCCAGAGCACCGCAGGTCGGGCCTGCGGTGCGGATCGGCGATCAGTGCAGGGCCGCTTCGGCATCCTGGATCGCGGCAAATTCTTCTTCCGGTGTACCGGCCACCAGGTGGTGTCGGCTGTAGAACGCAAAGTAGGCGATCAACACGCCATAGATGACGGCAGCCCCGATCACCACGCGCGGATCGACCAGGAACCCGGCCACCACCGCAATGCACGCCAGCACCAGCGCCACACCCGAGGTGAAGATGCCGCCTGGGGTGCGATACGGGCGCGCCATCTTCGGCCGACGGATGCGCAAGGTGATATGCGCGGCCATCATCAGGACATACGACAGCGTGGCCCCGAAAACCGCCACCAGAATCAGCAGATCGCCTTGCCCGGTCAGCGACAGCGCGAAACCGATCAGCCCCGGAATCACCAACGCCAGCACCGGTGCCTTGCTCTTGTTGGTCTGCGACAGCTTGCGCGGCAGGTAGCCGGCGCGCGACAGGGCGAAGATCTGCCGGGAATAGGCGTAGATGATCGAGAAGAAGCTGGCGATCAGGCCGGCCAGGCCGACCAGGTTGACGAAGCTGCCCATCCAGGTCGAGCCGCCATAGGCCTTGGCCAGGGCTTCCACCAAGGGGTTGCCGGACGCCTTGAGGGCTTCGGCGCCCGCAGCACCCGGGCCGATCACCAGGATCAGCAGGGCGAACGCCAACAGCACCAGCATCGCGCCGATCAGGCCACGGGGCAGGTCACGCTTGGGGTTCTTGGTTTCTTCGGCAGCCAGCGGCACGCCTTCGACGGCGAGGAAGAACCAGATGGCATAGGGAATCGCCGCCCACACGCCCACATACCCGAAGGGCAGGAAGCTGCTGGCGCCGACGGCAGCGGTTTGCGGAATGTCGAACAGGTTGGCTGCATCAAAATGGGGCACCATGCTCACCAGGAACACCATCAGGGCAATCGCGGCCACGGCGGTGATGGCGAACATCAGCTTCAGCGCTTCGCCGACCCCGAGGATGTGGATGCCGATGAAAATGATGTAGAAGGCCAGGTAGATCATCCAGCCGCCAATGCCGAACAGCGACTCGCAGTACGCGCCGATGAACACCGCGATGGCGGCCGGGGCGATGGAATATTCGATCAGGATCGCCGTGCCGGTGAGGAACCCGCCCCAGGGCCCGAACGCACTGCGGGCAAAGCCGTAGCCGCCGCCTGCGGTGGGGATCATCGAAGACAGCTCGGCCAGCGAGAAGCACATGCACAGGTACATGGTGGCCATCAGCAGAGTGGCGAGGAACATGCCGCCCCAGCCCCCTTGGGCCAGGCCGAAGTTCCAGCCGGCGTAGTCGCCGGAAATCACATAGGCCACGCCCAGGCCCACCAGCAACACCCAGCCGGCGGCGCCTTTTTTCAGTTCACGTTGCTGGAAATACTCGGAGCCGACGTTCTCGAAGTCGACCGAATGATTGGCCGGCGCAGGGCCGGATTGATCGCTTGGCATAATGTTCACCTGTTGTTTTTGTGCGGATCGCAGAAGCTGCGCACCGTGTGGTGATGTGTGTTGCAGGAAGCGAGCCAGAGCGGTTCAAGCACGATTGCCGATCTGGTTGTGAGGTGCAGTATGGTCTGTCCAGGAGGCCCGCGCCTGTCGGGGGAGGGGAGGCAGGCGCGGGCTGATTCAGCGGCTCAGAAGAAGCCCAGCGGATTGATGTCGTAGCTCACCAGCAGGTTTTTCGTCTGCTGGTAGTGGTCGAGCATCATCTTGTGGGTTTCCCGGCCGACGCCCGACTTCTTGTAGCCACCGAACGCAGCGTGCGCCGGGTACAGGTGGTAGCAGTTGGTCCACACGCGGCCGGCCTTGATGCCACGGCCCATGCGGTAGGCACGGTTGATGTCGCGGGTCCAGACGCCAGCGCCGAGGCCGAATTCGGTGTCGTTGGCAATCGCCAGGGCTTCGGCTTCGTCCTTGAAGGTGGTGACGCTGACCACCGGGCCGAAGATCTCTTCCTGGAACACGCGCATCTTGTTGTTGCCCTTGAGCAGGGTCGGCTGGATGTAATAGCCGGTCGACAGCGCGCCTTCGAGTTGCTCGACCTTGCCGCCGGTGAGCAGCTCGGCGCCTTCTTCCTGGGCAATCTTCAGGTACGACTGGATTTTCTCGAACTGCTGCTGCGAGGCCTGGGCGCCGACCATGGTGTCGGTGTCGAGCGGGTCGCCGCGCTTGATCTGCAGCACCTTCTTCATCACCACTTCCATGAACTGCGGGTAGATCGATTCCTGCACCAGTGCGCGCGATGGGCAGGTGCACACCTCGCCCTGGTTGAAGAACGCCAGCACCAGGCCTTCGGCGGCCTTGTCGATGAAGGTATCTTCGGCCTGCATGATGTCTTCGAAGTAGACGTTGGGCGATTTGCCGCCCAGCTCGACGGTCGACGGAATGATGTTCTCGGCCGCGCATTTCATGATGTGCGAACCGACCGGGGTAGAGCCGGTGAAGGCGATCTTGGCAATGCGCTTGCTGGTCGCCAGGGCCTCACCCGCTTCACGGCCATAGCCTTGCACCACGTTCAGCACGCCCTTGGGCAGCAGGTCGCCGATCAGTTCCATCAGCACGGTGATGCCCAGCGGGGTCTGCTCGGCGGGCTTGAGCACCACGCAGTTGCCGGCGGCCAGGGCCGGGGCGAGTTTCCAGGCGGCCATCAGCAGCGGGAAGTTCCACGGGATGATCTGCCCGACCACGCCCAGCGGCTCGTGGATGTGGTAGGCCACGGTGGTTTCGTTGATTTCGGCGGCGCCGCCTTCCTGGGCCCGCAGGCAGCCGGCGAAGTAGCGGAAGTGGTCGACGGCCAGGGGAATGTCGGCGTTGAGGGTTTCGCGGACCGGCTTGCCGTTGTCCCAGGTTTCGGTGATGGCCAGCACTTCCAGGTTCTGTTCGATGCGGTCGGCGATGCGCAGCAGCACGTTGGAGCGGTCCTGCACCGAGGTGCGGCCCCAGGCATCGGCGGCAGCGTGCGCGGCGTCGAGGGCCTTGTCGATGTCTTTGGCAGTGGAGCGGGGGAACTCGGCGATGGGCTTGCCGTTCACCGGGGAGAGGTTGGTGAAGTACTCACCGTCCACGGGCGCGACGAACTCACCGCCGATGAAGTTACCGTAGCGCGCCTTGAACGAGACCTTGGCGCCGTCGGTACCGGGATGTGCATAACGCATGGTGTGTCTCCTGGTTGATTTATGGTTGTTGAGGAGTGGCAAAGCCTAGAGCAAAGGTCGGGCCAGCGCCTGCAACCTCAATGAATACGGGCATTTCGCGGCTCGTGGCAGCCAGGCCGGATCGAGGCTGTCACGCGCTCGATACGTCTGGGGGTGACACTCTGTACCCGGATCGGTACAGCGCTCGGGTGCGAGACCTTTGGCCCATTGCAAAGCGTGGTGGGCAGGAGGATGCTCAGGGAAATTCTTCTGCACGGAAGCCCGCGCGATGAACAGCAGCCCGTTCAGCCGTCATGCCCATCAAGTGTTCACCGTTGCCAGTGGGCAGCCTGGCGCTGCGGGCAGCGACCCTTCCATCGCCCGCTCCTGGCTGCGCTGCCTGGAGGACTACCACCTGGACCCGGCGCTCGCGCAGGCCCCCGCCGTCCTGGAGCACGCGCATGTGCAGCAGGGTCGCGAACGCCTGGGCCAGGTGCTGGAAATCGCCGGCACGGAAATGCACAGCCTGCATCAGCAACTGAGCGGCGCCGGGCATGCGGTGCTGCTGACCGATGCGCGCGGCATCATCCTCAACTCGGTCACCGCCCCGACCGAACAGCGCATCTTCGAGCGCGCCGGGCTGTGGCTCGGTGCCGACTGGAGCGAAGCGCGCGAAGGCACCAACGGCATTGGTACCTGCCTGGTCGAACGCCAGCCGCTGACCATCCACCAGGACGAGCATTTCCGTGGACGGCACACCGGGCTGACCTGCTCGGCCAGCCCGGTGTTCGATCCGCAAGGTGAGCTGCTGGCGGTGCTGGATGTGTCTTCGGCGCGCACCGAGGTGTCGCGCCAGAGCCAGTTCCACACCATGACGCTGGTCAACCTCTCGGCCAAGGTGATTGAGCGCTGCTACTTCCTGCGCCAGTTCGAGCACCTGTGGCTGTTGCGCTTTCATGTTCAGGCCGAGTCGGTGGGGCTGTTCAGCGAGGGGCTGCTGGCAATCGACGGCGATGGCCGTATCCACGCGGTCAACCAGAGCGCGCTGAACCTGTTGGGCGCGCCGCGCAGCGGCATGCTCGGTCAGTCGGTGGAGCGCTTCTTCGCATGCCGCCTCGACGACCTGCTGGCCCGCGCCACGCCCCAGGCCGGCGCGGTGTGGCCGTTGCAGACGCATCAGGGCCGGGCCCTGTTCGCCAGTTTGCGCGGGCAGGCCACCCGTGCGCTGTGGAGCGTGCCGGCGCCAGTGGCGGCACCGGCGGTGCGGCGCGACACCGCCCAGGGGTGTTGGGTCGACCCGGCGCTGGTGGACGACTTCCGCCGCGCGGTGCGCGTATTCCAACGTGACGTGCCGCTGCTGCTGTGTGGCGAAACGGGTTGCGGCAAGGAGGCCTTCGCCCAGGCCGTACACCAGGCCAGTGACCGCCAGGGGCGGCCGTTCGTGGCGATCAACTGCGCGTCGATTCCGGAAAGCCTGATCGAGAGCGAGCTGTTCGGTTATCGCGGCGGCAGCTTTACCGGTGCGCGCAAGGAAGGCATGCGCGGCAAGCTGTTGCAGGCCGATGGCGGCACGTTGCTGCTCGATGAGATCGGTGACATGCCGCTGGCCCTGCAAACGCGCCTGCTGCGGGTCCTGGAAGACCGCCAGGTGGTGCCCATCGGCGGCGAGCCACGGCATGTGGATGTGCGCATCATCAGTGCTACCCACCGCCATTTGCTGGAGCGGGTCGAGCAGGGCAGTTTCCGCGAAGACCTGTATTACCGCCTCAACGGCCTGGAAGTCAGCCTGCCGGCGGTGCGCGAGCGCAGTGACAAGGGCCCGCTGCTCGACTTCCTGCTGGACCCGGCCGCGCGCCGGCGCCTGCTCGACTACGCCTGGCCGGGCAACGTGCGGCAGATGAAGAATGTGCTGCGAACGGTGGTTGCGCTGTGCGAAGGCTCACGCATCACGGTTGCCGACCTGCCTGGCGTGGTGCGCGCGCAGGCGCCGGCTAGCGCTGTGCCTGTGATACCCGACGCGCCAGCGCAGGATGCTGCCGGCAGCGCGCTGGAGATGGCTGAGCGCGAGGCCTTGCTCGGCATTCTCCAGGCCCGGCGCTGGCACCTCACGCAAGTGGCCGAGCACCTGGGCATCAGCCGCAACACCCTGTACCGCAAGCTGCGCAAGCACGGCATTCGCAGGGTCGACTGAGCGAAACACTGGGTGCGCTTTCCCTAGGCCTGGGCTACCCTGCCTCGACGTTTTGCGAGGTCGATCATGCACATTCACATTCTCGGTATTTGCGGCACTTTCATGGGTTCTCTGGCGGTGCTCGCCAAGGCACTGGGGCATCGCGTCACCGGCTCCGATGCCAACGTCTACCCGCCCATGAGCACCCAGCTCCAAGCCCAGGGCATCGAACTCACCCAGGGCTATGACCCGGCGCAACTGCAGCCCGCCCCTGACCTGGTGGTGATTGGCAACGCCATGTCGCGCGGTAATCCCGCGGTGGAATACGTGCTGAACAAGGGCCTGCCCTATGTGTCCGGGCCGCAGTGGCTGGCGGACCATGTGCTGCAAGGCCGCTGGGTGCTGGCCGTGGCCGGCACTCACGGCAAGACCACCACCAGCAGCATGCTGGCCTGGGTGCTGGAACATGCCGGCATGAGCCCGGGCTTTCTCATCGGCGGCGTGCCGCAGAACTTCTCGGTGTCTGCGCGCCTTGGCGAGACGCCGTTCTTCGTGGTCGAGGCCGACGAATACGACAGCGCGTTCTTCGACAAGCGTTCCAAGTTCGTGCACTACCACCCGCGAACGGCGATCCTCAACAACCTTGAGTTCGACCATGCGGACATCTTCCCGGACCTGGAGGCGATCGAGCGTCAGTTCCATCACCTGGTGCGCACCATTCCCAGCGAAGGCCTGGTGATTCACCCCACCCGCGAGCACGCCCTGGAACGGGTGATCGGCATGGGGTGCTGGACCCCGGTGCAAACCACCGGCGATGGCGGCCAATGGCAGGCGCGTCTGCTCAGCGCTGACGGTTCGCACTTCGAGGTGCTGTTCGACGGCGAGGTGCAGGGCGTGGTGCAGTGGCCGCTGACCGGTCGGCACAACGTCGACAACGCCCTGGCCACGCTGGCCGCGGCCCGCCATGTGGGCGTCGCGCCGGCGCTGGGCATCGAGGGCCTGAGTGCCTTCAAGAATGTCAAACGGCGCATGGAAACCATCGCCCAGGTGCAAGGCGTCACTGTCTATGATGACTTCGCCCACCATCCCACGGCCATCGCCACCACCCTCGATGGCCTGCGCAAGCGCGTCGGTGAGGCGCCGATCATTGCCATCATCGAGCCGCGCTCCAACTCGATGAAGCTCGGCGCACATCGCGACGGCCTGCCAGACAGCGTCAGCCAGGCTGATCAGGTGATCTGGTACGCACCGGCCAACCTCGGCTGGGACCTCGCCGGGACCGCAGCGCAGTGCGCAGTCCCTTCGGTGGTTGCCGACAGCCTCGAGGCGATCATCGAGCGGGTCAAAGGCCAGGCTCGCCCCGGCACTCACGTGGTGATCATGAGCAATGGCGGTTTTGGCGGCCTGCACCTGAAACTCGCCGAGGCTCTGAAGTGAGCGGGCCGCAGCGCATTACCCTGGCCATGACCGGCGCGTCAGGTGCGCAGTACGGCCTGCGCCTGCTCGATTGCCTGGTCCGTGAAGACCGCGAGGTGCATTTCCTCATTTCCAAGGCTGCGCAGTTGGTCATGGCCACGGAAACCGACGTCGACCTGCCGGCCAAGCCACAGGCGGCGCAGACCTTTCTGACCGAATACACCGGCGCCGCCGCCGGGCAGATTCGCGTGTATGGCAAGGAAGACTGGATGTCGCCGGTGGCCTCGGGCTCTGGCGCGCCGGCGGCCATGGTGGTGGTACCGTGCTCGACCGGCACCCTGTCGGCCATCGCCGCCGGGGCCTGCAACAACCTGATCGAGCGGGCCGCCGATGTGACGTTGAAGGAGCGCCGGCAGCTGATTCTGGTGCCGCGTGAGGCGCCGTTTTCCACGATTCATCTGGAGAACATGCTCAAGCTGTCGAACATGGGCGCGGTGATCCTGCCGGCGGCGCCGGGCTTCTACCATCAGCCGCAGACCATCGATGACCTGATCGATTTCGTCGTCGCACGGATTCTCAATCTGCTGGAGATCCCCCAGGACATGCTGCCGCGCTGGGGCGAGCACCACCTGGGCGGGGAAGCGTGAGGGCGCTGGTGCTGGCCGGGGCGCTGCTGCTGGGCGGTTGTGCCACGGTCAGCACGCTCGATGCCAAGCAGCCGGGGGCACCTGTGGTGTACGCCGGCACCCGGCTGAACCTGTATGCGCTGGAAGGCGGCTGCTGCGCCGAAGACCGTTTCGGCACGGCCGCGCCGCGCTGGCCAGCGCTGGACCTGCCGGGTAGTGCCTTGCTTGACACCCTGCTGTTGCCCCTGTCAGTGCTGACTGCGCTCGGTGTGGGCTTCAATGCCCAAGGCGGGCTGTAGCGCCCGTTATTTGCCCAGGCGCCGCAACTCGTCGGACTCGACCACCCGCACACCGTCCTGCTCCTCCAGCGCCAATCGCCACAGCGCGCGGGCCAGGGTGCAGGCTTCGATGCCTTTGTATTTGCCGGGGATCAGTTTGGCCAGCGGCGCTGCGAGCCGCTCGCCCAGGCGTTGATTCAGGCGTTCGCCGAGCAGCAGGGAAGGGCGGGCAATGGTCAGCTGCGGCCAGCCCTGCTGCTGCAGCACCGCCTCCATCTCGCCTTTGACCCGGTTGTAGAACACCGAAGACTCGGCATCGGCGCCAATCGCACTGATCACCAGCAGGTGTCGCGCGCCGAGCTCCCGCGCGCGCAGGCCAAACGCCCTGACCAGATCCAAGTCGACGGCGCGGAAGGCCGCTTCCGAGCCTGCCTGCTTGATCGTGGTGCCCAGGCAGCAGAAGGCGATGTCGAAATGGCCGGTCAGGCTGGGCAACAACGTTGCCAGGTCACCGACCGGGTTGCTCAGGTGGGTGTGCTCGGCCAGCGCGCGGCGGGTCGGCGCCAGGACCTGGGTGATGGTGGGCTCGCTGAGCAGGCGGTCGAGCAAGTGCTCGCCGGTCAGGCCGGTGGCACCGGCAAGCAACACGTGCTGAGGAGTCAAATACATGATGTTTCTCCGTTGATACAGTCAGCGTAGCGGGCGTATGACAGGTTGCAGGATAGGCGATGGGCTACCAGGCCACGCGCTGCACGTCCCTCGTGCGGGTGCTCGAGGTCATCGAAACCGTTGCGCGACCTCTCAGCCCCGAACCCCTACGGAGTGATCTCGTTCAGCGCGTTTTCAGCCTGCTGGCGACGCAACTGCTGCCAGTGCGCAATCACCCCGGGGGGCGCCCACAGCTGCGGTTCAGAGGCCTCGAAGCCTTCCCGTTGTTCCCGTTCGGCAACGCTGGCGCGGGCCAGTTCAAACGCCTGTTTCAGATCGTCGGTCTGGTTCAGGGCCTGGGCGAACAGGGCGTCGCCAAAGTAGGTGAAATCGGCTTCCTCCGAACAGCCGAAGGACACTCGGTCGCGCCGTGCAGCCGTCATGATCAGCGTGCGTTCATCTTGCAACGGGGCGATGTAACCGCCTGAGTAGCAGGCCGAGACCACGATCACCTTGTCGCGGTGCTTGAGCGGTGCCAGCACGCTGGCCAGGTCGTCGGCTGCCAGATCGGCCAGTTGCAGGCGCGGTTGATCGAGCACCAGCTGGTGGTCGGCGCTGCCGTGGCTGGTCAGGTAGATGAACAGCAGGTCATTGGCCGAGGTGCGTTCGGCCAGCGTCTGTGCGGCGCGGCGGATGTTCTCGCGGGTCGCCATGGGCCGGGTGGCGAGGGTGTCCCGGTGATTCACCAAGGTGACCTGGCCGTGAGCGCCAAAGCGCACCTTGAGCAGATTGCTGACGTAATCGGCTTCGCGCAGGAACACGCTTTGCTGGCCATCGCCGGCCACGACCAGGCTGTAGAGCTGGATCGGTGGCCTGGCCTGACGGGGTGCGGTGGCTTTTAGCGACTGCGCCTGAGTCGCTGGCAGCGCGTTCGCTTGCACCGCGGGGGTAGCAGCCGCGTGGGGTTGAGTGGATTGAGTGCGTGCGCTATCGGCTTGTGCAGCGTTGGTTTGCGTTGCCGGGCTGGCAGCCGCGTGTGGTTGAGTCGGTTGGGTACGTGCGCTATCGACTTGCGCAGCGCTGGCCTGCGCCACGCGGGTTGCAGCGGTCAAGGCACGGATCGGCTGCACGCGCACGGCGTCGGCCTGCGGCACGGCAGCCAAGGCCTGTTCGAGCAGCGCGCCTTGGTTGAGCAGGGCCAGGTCCAGTGGGTCGGGTAACAGATGGCCTTTTTCATCACGCACACGCACGCCGTTGACCCAGTAACCGGCTTCGACACGGCCATCGGCATGGGTCAGACGGCCTTGGCCGTGGTAGGTATCGTTGTCGAACGCGCCGCGATACTGGCTGCCGTCTGGCAGTTGCAGATGGCCCTGGCCGGCAAAACGCCAGTCACGGAATTCACCCTTGTAGTGGCTGCCATCCGCCCCGAGCAGTTCGCCCTGGCCGACCAGTGCGCCGTCCTTGAAGGGGCCGATCCACACGTCGCCATCGGCGTTTTCGTAGCGGCCCCGGCCTTCCAGGCGGCTGTCCTTGAAGTCACCGATGTACTGCTCGCCCTCGATGCTGTCGAAGGTGCCGCTGCCCTGCAGTTGGCCATCGACGAAAGTGCCGCTGAACTGGTTGCCGCTGGCATCGCTACGCACCCCGGCGCCGTTGGGCTTGCCCTGGCTGAACAGGCCCTGGTAGCGGCTGCCGTCGGCCATCTGCAGCTCGCCGGCGCCCTGGTATTGATCGTCCTTGAACTGGCCGCGGTACACCTGGTCGTGCTGCTTGAGGGTGCCCTCGCCATCGCGTCGGCCTTGTTTGAAGGTGCCGCTGTAGTGGCTGTCGGGCGTGGTCAGCTCGCCCAGGCCGTCGAACAGGCCACCGGCGAACTGGCCGCGATAGACCTCGCCGTGGCTGCCGCGCCACTCGCCGTCGCCCTGCCATTGGCCTTTGTCGAAACCGCCCTGGTAGAAGCTCCCGTTGGGATAGTCGATGCGCCCCTGGCCCTGCAACAGCCCATTGACCAGCTCGCCCCGGTAACGGCCACCGTCGGGCAGGCGCGCATCTGCCGGCGACAGGGGCTCACCTTCGCCGCAGGCAGCGAGCAGCAATGTCAACGCAAGGGGCAGCAGTGGGCGCATGACGGAGTCCGGGCTGGAAAATCCGCGAGTATGCCGTAGATCGCACCCGGGCAGACAGTCATCGGCTGTGGCCATGGCCGTACTTCAGACGAAGCACGCCTCCGGCCTCTGGGGCGCAGGCGCTGCAGGGCACGCACGGGGTGGCTGGCCAGCGCCGTCATCGTGTTGTATTGGCTGGAGTCAAGTCGCAGCGTTCTACGCCCTTTGTCGTCTGATGCCGGGCAAAGCCGTGCTTATAATGACCCGATTGCCCGGAGGAGGTGCTTATGCTGTTGCGTGGTTTGTCGTGGCTGGTGCTGTTCCAGCTGCTGGGAACGGCGATCAATCATCTGCTGTCGCCCATGTTGCCCGGCCCGATCATTGGCCTGTTGCTGCTGCTGGCATGGCTGATGGTGCGAGGCGAGGTCGCCCAGCCGCTGAGCGAGGCGTCGTCCAGCCTGCTGCGCTACCTGCCGTTGCTGCTGGTGCCGCCGGCGGTCGGGGTGATGGTCTATGCCAAGGACATCGCCGCCGATTTCTGGGCCATCGTGGGCGCGCTGGTGATTTCCTGCCTGGCCACGCTGGTGCTGGTGGGCGTGCTGATGCAGAAGCTCATGCATCGGCAGAACGCGCGCAAGGAGCAGCCATGACCGCGGATTTTCACGGCGCGCTGGAGGCGGTGGTGCACCATCCGCTGTTTGGCATCGGTGTCACCCTCGGCGCCTATCAGCTGGCCGTGGCGGCCTACGAAAAAACCCGCTGGATCTTCCTGCAACCGGTATTGGTGTCGATGCTGCTGGTGATTGGCGTGTTGCTCCTGTGCGGCATTGAGTACCGCGAGTACCGCAGCAGCACCGAGATCCTCAACATCCTGCTCGGCCCGGCGACGGTGGCTCTGGCGATTCCGCTGTACCTGAACCTGCGGCGTATCCGCCAGCTGTTCTGGCCGACCTTTACTACGCTGGTGATCGGAGGGCTGTTTGCCACCGTCGCGTGCGTGGCGCTGGGTTACGGGTTTGGTGCCGAACACATGATTCTGATGACCATGGCGCCGAAGTCGGTGACTTCGCCCATCGCCATGCTGGTGGCCGAGCAGATCGGCGGCGTGGCTGCACTGGCGGCGGTGTTCGTGCTGATCACAGGCGTGCTGGGGGCGATCTTCGGGCCGGCGCTGCTCGACCGGTTCGGCGTGACCAGCCCCGAGGCGCGGGGTATGTCGCTGGGGATCTCGGCCCACGCGGTGGGCACCTCGGTGGCCTTGCAGGAAAGTGATGAATGCGGCGCCTTTGCGGCGCTGGCAATGAGCTTGATGGGCGTGGCCACTGCGGTATTCCTGCCGCTGGCGGTCAGCCTGGTGACTTGAGGACACAAGATGACGTTACCGCTGTTTCCGCTCAACACCGTGCTGTTCCCAGGCTGCCTGCTGGATTTGCAGATCTTCGAGGCGCGCTACCTGGACATGATCGGCCGCTGCATGAAGCGGGGCGAAGGCTTTGGCGTGGTGTGCATCGTCGAAGGCGAGCAGGTCGGCCAGGCGCCGGCCGGCGTGTCCACGGTCGGCTGCGAGGCGTTGATCCGTGACTTCGTGCAGCAGGACAACGGCCTGCTGGGTATCCGCGTGGAAGGCGGCCGGCGCTTCCAGCTGGGCGCCACCCAAGTGCTCAAGGACCAGCTGCTGGTCGGTGAGGTCGACTGGCTGGCCGAACAGGCCGACAACGCCTTGGCCGAACAGGACGACGACCTGCTGGCCCTGCTGCTGGCGCTGGGTGAACACCCGATGGTGAAGTCACTCGACATGCCCCAGGCCGTCAACGGGCGGCAATCGCTGGCCAATCAGCTGAGCTACCTGCTGCCGTTCCTGGAGCAGGACAAACTCGCGCTGCTGGCCACCGATTCGCCCGAGCAGCGCCTGGACACGATCCAGGCGCTGCTCGAACAACTGCAGGGCGAACTGTTCGCCTGAGCGGCCAGCGCCCCGGGTCAATACGAGTAGCGCAACAGGGCTGCCGGCAAGCCGTGCAAGGCGAAGAACGCGAGCAGCGCGACGCAGGCCGGCAGGATCACCCACCACACGCGCTGTGCCATGGCGGGTAACGGCTGGCGATTCTGCGCCAGGGTCAGGGTCAGGGCGCAGACGGTACAGGCGAGCAAGGTGCCGGCAAGGATGTCGGTGGGCCAGTGCGCGCCCAGGTAGACCCGCGACATGGCAATCGCCGTGGCCGGAAGGCAGGCCAGGAGCACCCAGGTCAAACGCATTCTGGGCGGTTGACCGCGGCCGGCCAGGATCGCCAGCACCAGGAAGAAGGCAAAGGACGCCGAGCTGTGCCCGCTGGGCATGCTGTAGCTGGTCAAGGGGTCGCTGAGGACCTCTGGGCGGGCGCGGGCGAACAGCCATTTCAAGGTGCCATTGCCCACGGCCGTGCCGATCAGCGCGCAGCCAGCGAAGACTGCGTGGCGCCATTGCCGGAGCAGCAGCAACAACCCGGTCAGCAGGCCGCCCAGCAGGAACTGAGTGCGGAAGTCGCCCATGCGCGTGATCATCACCAGCGTGCTGTCGAGCATCTGGCGACGGTGTTCCTGCACCAGGGTCATCACGCCCTGGTCGAAGTCATGCAGCCAGGGCCAGGCGAGAAACAGTGCGATCAGCGTCAGCAGGCACACGCCGCTGATCAGGCGCATGCCATGCCGGCGATCGCGCATGCTGATGTGCACCGTCAACGCCACCAGCGCTGCCAGGGCGCCGACAACGATGCCCGCCTGGGGCCAGAAGTGTTCTGGCAAGGGCAGCCGAATCGCGGCCCCTGTGGCCCAGCCCGGCAACAGATAGGCCACCGACCAGCCAGCGGCGGCCACCAGGCTGACGGCAATGAAACGCAGCAGCGGCATGTCGAACATGCCCGCCACCATGGGCAGCATGGGGCGTAGCGGGCCGATGAAGCGGCCTACCAACAGGCTGGCGATGCCGTAACGCTGGAAATAGGTTTCCGCGCTGCCGATCCACTCCGGGTGATGGCGCAGAAGAGGCAATCGGCGGATGTTCTGATGGAAATACTTGCCGATGGTGTAAGAAATGGCGTCACCCAACAGCCCGCCGGCAAAGCCCAGCAGCAGGGTCTCACCCAGGGTGAACGCACCACTGCCCGCGAGCACCGCGACGCCGAACAGCAACACGGTACCCGGCACGATGATCCCGGCGATGGCCAGGCACTCGACGCAAGCGATCAGGAAAATGGCGATACCCAGCCACTGTGGGTTGGCGCTGAGCCAGGTGGTAAGGCTGTCGAGCCATTGGCCCATGATTTCAGCTTCCTTCGTTCGAAGTGGGACGGTTCAGAGTGGAGCGGGTCGGCGCGGCGCAGGTCAGGATGGCAAAGTCCCGCCCTTCGACTTGCCCCCTGCGCAGCGGGTTCCGTGTGCAGAAGCGGGCGTACTCGGCATCGACGAAACGGTAGGGCAGGTGTTCGTCGCGGCCCTGGGGGATGCCCAGGCGCGTGGTCTGAATCACCTCGCTCACCTCGGCTGCGCAATCCTCGACGTAGAGGCGCTGCGGGTCGAAACGCCGGGCGTCCCATTGCGGCACTTTCAGGCCCAGGGCGCGGCACAGCAGGGTTTGCCCGGCACACAGGCGCTCTGGCGGGCGCAGATTGCCGCTGGCGTCGGGGTTGTTCAGCTGCATGCGAGCCAGGCTGTTGGCATCGCTCAAGGCATCTGTCCAGGGGTAGGCGGACTTGATCAGCACGGCGTTGCCCGGGCCGTGGGCACTGAAGTTGAGCGAATCGCCACCGCGGGCGTAGTACATGTAGATGTGCCCGCCATCGAGAAACAGTGCCTTGCGCTTTTCGGTGAAGCCCAGCGACGCATGGCTGCCTTTGTCGCTGAGGTAATAGGCCTCGGTTTCGATGATGCGCGCCGCCAGCCAGAGGTCGCCCTGCCGGTGGCGGATGACCTTGCCGAGCAGGTCCCGTGCCAGGGTCTGGGCGTCGCGGTCGAAGAAGCTGTCCGGCAAAGCCAGGGACGGAAGAACGGCAGGGGTCGTCATGCGGGCGAGGCGTCCGGGCGAAAAGACCGAATCATAGCAATGAATACCTCGCCCCTGCGCGGGCCCTTGTTCCTGTGAAGTGGGCTGTCATTACGCAAGCGCGAGGTCGTTGCACGCCCTTAAATGCGGACTGAACGGCGCATGCAGGGCAATAAATAGGAAAGAAATCGGAACAATCCGATACCTGCCGTTACATCTTTCTGACGCTGTGTGCGCCACATTTACGACCATCCGCCACCCACTGCTGGGCGGATACCGGCGCGCCAGCTATAATCAGCCGATTTCCCCTTCGCCAAGACACCGAACCCATGACTGAGTCCGTTCTTGACTACATGACCCGCTTGGGTCGCGCCGCCCGCGAGGCCTCCCGGGTCATCGGCCGTGCCAGCACTGCGCAGAAGAACCGCGCCCTGCTGGCCGCCGCTGCCGCGTTGGACGCTGCCCGCGCCGAGCTCACCGCCGCGAACGAACAGGACCTGGCCGCCGGTCGCGCCAATGGCCTGGAACCGGCACTGCTCGATCGCCTGGCGCTGACCCCGGCACGCATCGACGGCATGATCACCGGCCTGCGCCAAGTCGCGGCGCTGCCTGATCCTGTGGGTGCGATCCGCGACATGAGTCACCGGCCTTCGGGCATTCAGGTCGGCAAGATGCGCGTCCCGCTGGGGGTCATCGGCATCATCTACGAGTCGCGCCCGAACGTGACCATCGACGCTGCCAGCCTGTGCCTGAAGTCGGGTAATGCGACCATCCTGCGTGGCGGTTCCGAAGCCATTCATTCCAACCGCGCCATCGCCGTGTGCATCCAGCGCGGCCTGGCCGAAGCCGGTTTGCCGGCTGCGGTGGTGCAAGTGGTCGAAACCACCGACCGCGAAGCCGTCGGCGCCCTGATCACGATGCCTGCGTACGTCGATGTCATCGTGCCGCGCGGTGGCCGTGGCCTAATCGAGCGCATCAGCCGCGACGCGCGCGTGCCGGTCATCAAGCACCTCGACGGCATCTGTCACGTGTACGTGGCCGAGCACGCCGAACTGGACAAGGCCCAGCGCATCGCCTTCAACGCCAAGACCTACCGCTACGGCATCTGCGGCGCCATGGAAACCCTGCTGGTCGACCAGCGTGTGGCCCAGGCCTTTCTGCCGGGCATGGCCGAAGCCTTCATCGAGAAGGGCGTGGAGCTGCGCGGTTGCGAACGCACCCTGGCCATCATCGATGCCCGCCCGGCCAGCGAAGACGACTGGCACACCGAATACCTGGCGCCGATCCTGTCGATTCGCATCGTCGAGGGTCTCGACCAGGCCATCGAACACATCAACCATTACGGCTCGCACCACACCGATGCCATCGTCACCGAGCACCAGGGCCAGGCCCGTCGCTTCATGACCGAGGTCGATTCGGCGTCGGTGATGATCAACGCGCCAACCTGTTTCGCTGACGGCTTCGAATACGGTCTGGGCGCGGAAATCGGCATTTCCACCGATAAGCTGCACGCCCGCGGCCCGGTCGGCCTCGAAGGCCTGACCTGCGAGAAGTACGTGGTGATCGGCGACGGTCAGCTGCGCGGCCAGGAGCCGAGCTGAGTTGACTCAAGCCCTCGCAGCCCGACGCATTGGCATTCTGGGTGGAACCTTCGACCCGGTGCACATCGGCCACCTGCGCAGCGCGCTGGAAGTGGCCGAGCTGATGCAGCTGGATGAACTGCGCCTGCTGCCCAATGCGCGCCCGCCACACCGCGATACCCCCCAGGTCACGCCGGAAAACCGGCTGGCCATGGTGCGCAGCGCGGTGGTGAATGCGCCGCAACTGAGCGTCGATGCCCGCGAGCTGACCCGCGACAAACCGTCGTACACCATCGACACCCTCGAATCGCTGCGCGCTGAGCTGGCGCCCGAGGATCAGTTGTTCCTGGTGCTGGGCTGGGACGCCTTTTGCGGCTTGCCCGGCTGGCATCGCTGGGAAGAGCTGCTGCAACACTGTCACATCCTGGTCCTGCAACGGCCGGATGCCGACGTAGAACCTCCTTTTGAGCTGCGCAACCTGTTGGCTGCGCGCTCGCAGAGCGATCCCACCGCCATGTCCGGCCCGGCGGGGCACATTTCGTTCGTCTGGCAGACACCGCTTGCGGTGTCCGCCACGCAGATCCGACAGCTGCTGGCCAGCGGCAAGTCGGTGCGGTTCCTGGTGCCGGACGCAGTACTGGCCTACATAGAGGCGCACGACCTGTACCGTGCGTCTAACTGAAGGTGCCACGGGCACCTCACTCAACACGTTGAACGAGTTTGATATGACCAAGCAGAAAATCCACGGCGAAGAACTGGTCGAGCTGACCAAGGCCGCGCTGGAAGACGTCAAGGCCCAAGACATCCAGGTGATCGACGTTCGCGACAAACACAGCCTCACCGACTACATGATCATCGCCACCGGTACTTCCAACCGGCAGATCAACGCGATGCTGGAAAAGGTCCGTGAAGCGGTCAAGGCCAAGGGCGCACAGCCGCTGGGCGAAGAAGGCAAGGGCGACAGCGACTGGGTGCTTCTGGACCTCAACGACGTCATCGTGCACATGATGACCGCCGCTGCCCGCCAGTTCTACGACCTGGAGCGCCTGTGGGTCGGTGCCGAGCAGAGCCGTGCCGCCGATGGCAAGCACCACAGCCCTGAGAACACCACGCACGACTACTTCGAAAAGCTCAAGGATCGGGAATAGGTCAGCGCTGTGCGTCTGCGCCTGATCGCGGTCGGTTCGCGCATGCCCAAGTGGGTCGAGGAAGGCTGGCACGAATACGCCAAGCGCCTGCCCACCGAGATGGCGCTCGAACTGGTAGAAATCCCGCTGAACACCCGTGGCAAGAATGCCGACGTCGCTCGCCTGATTCGTCAGGAGGGCGACGCCATGCTGAGCAAGGTGCAGCCGGGTGAACGCATCGTCACGCTCGAAGTGCACGGCAAGCCGTGGAGCACCGAGCAGTTGGCCGGGGAAATGGATCGCTGGCGCCTCGATGCGCGTACCGTCAACCTGATGGTGGGCGGGCCGGAGGGCCTGGCGCCGCAGGTGTGCGCGCGGGCCGAACAGCGCTGGTCGCTGTCACCGCTGACGCTGCCGCACCCGTTGGTAAGGATACTGATCGGCGAACAGATCTACCGCGCCTGGACCGTGCTGTCCGGGCATCCCTACCATAAATAGCCTGTAAGCCTGACCGATGTCGCAGCCGATCCGCCTCAAGGACCACGAGAAAGACGCCCGTCTGGTGCGCAAACGCGTCGTGGTCGGCGCGGTGGCGATCATGCTGCTCATCAGCGTGCTGATCGTGCGCCTGTACTATTTGCAGGTCATTCAGTACGACTACCACTCCACCTTGTCGGAGAACAATCGGGTGCACGTGCAGCCGATTCCGCCTACCCGCGGGCTGATCTACGACCGCAACGGGGTGATCGTCGCTGACAACCGGCCCAGCTTCAGCCTGAGCATGACCCGCGAGCGCGCCGGGGGTGACTGGCAGCAGGTGCTCGACACCATCGTCGAGGTGCTGCAACTCACCGAAGACGACCGCGTCCTGTTCGAGAAACGCATGCGTCAGGGCCGGCGGCCGTTCGAGCCGGTGCCGATCCTCTTCGAGCTCACCGAGGAACAGATCGCCCGGGTGGCGGTGAACCAGTTCCGCCTGCCCGGTGTGGAAGTGGTCGCGCAGCTCGTACGGCATTACCCGCAGGGCGCGCACTTCGCGCATTCGGTCGGCTATGTCGGGCGGATCAACGAGAAGGAACTCAAGACCCTCGACCCGGTGAACTACAGCGGCACTCACCATATTGGCAAGACCGGCATCGAACGCTTCTACGAGCCGGCCTTGCACGGCCAGGTCGGTTATGAGGAAGTCGAGACCAACGCCCGTGGCCGCGTCCTGCGGGTGCTCAAGCGCACCGACCCGAAACCGGGCAAGGACATCGTCCTGAGCCTGGACATCAAGCTGCAGGAAGCCGCCGAGCTGGCGCTCGGCGGGCGACGTGGCGCCATCGTGGCGCTGGACCCGCGCACCGGCGAGGTGCTGGCGATGGTCAGCCAGCCGAGCTTCGACCCCAACCTGTTCGTCACCGGCATCAGCTTCAAGGCCTATGCCGAGCTGCGCGATTCCATCGACCGGCCGCTGTTCAACCGCGTGTTGCGCGGCCTGTACCCGCCCGGTTCGACCATCAAGCCGGCGGTGGCCATCGCAGGCCTGGACAGCGGTGTGGTCAATGCCAGCAGCCGGGTGTTCGACCCGGGCTACTACCAGCTGCCCAACTACGACCACAAGTACCGCAACTGGAACCGCAGCGGCGATGGCTGGGTCGATCTGGACGCGGCGATCATGCGCTCCAACGACACCTACTTCTACGACCTGGCGCACAAGATGGGCATTGACCGGTTGTCCAGCTACATGGGCAAGTTCGGCATCGGCCAAAGGGTCTCGCTGGACATGTTCGAAGAGTCCGCCGGGCTCATGCCGTCGCGCGAATGGAAACGCGCCACGCGCCGCCAGGCCTGGTTCCCCGGTGAAACGCTGATCCTCGGCATCGGCCAGGGCTACATGCAGGCCACACCGCTGCAACTGGCCCAGGCCACTGCGCTGATCGCCAACAAAGGCGTGTGGAACCGTCCGCACCTGGCCAAGACCATCGAGGGCGAGCCCCCGGTGGACGACAATCCGATCGAGAACATCGTCCTGCGCGACAAGTCCGACTGGGCCAAGGTCACCCATGGCATGGAGCAGGTGATGCAGAACGCCCGCGGCACCGCACGCAAGGCCGCCGCTGGGGCCCAGTACCGCATCGCCGGCAAGAGCGGCACCGCGCAGGTGGTGGCGATTCGTCAGGGCGAGAAGTACGACCGCAACAAGCTTCAGGAGCGTCACCGCGACCACGCGCTGTTCGTCGCCTTCGCCCCGGCCGAAAAGCCCGAGATCGTCATTTCGGTGATGGTCGAGAACGGCGAGTCCGGCTCCGGCGTGGCCGCGCCCGTGGTGCGCCAGATCATGGATGCCTGGCTGCTAGATGAAAACGGCCGGCTCAAGACCGCCCCCGTGCCTGCCACCGTTGCCGAGGAACCGGCCCCGTGATGAACAATTTCGACCGTATGCTCTCCAGCGAAGACGTCATGCGTCGGCGCGCGAGCTTTCTGCAGCGCATCCACATCGATGGTCCGCTGCTGCTGATTCTCCTGACCCTGGCTGCCGGCAGCCTGTTCGTGCTGTATTCGGCCAGTGGCAAGAACTGGGACCTGCTGCTCAAGCAGGCCACCTCGTTCGGCATCGGCCTGGTGTCGATGTTCGTCATCGCCCAGCTCGAGCCGCGCTTCATGGCGCGCTGGGTGCCCCTGGCGTACATCGTCGGGGTGCTGTTGCTGGTGGTGGTGGATGTCATGGGCCACAACGCCATGGGCGCCACGCGCTGGATCAACATCCCCGGGGTGATCCGCTTCCAGCCCTCGGAATTCATGAAGATCATCATGCCGGCGACCATCGCCTGGTACCTGGCCAAGCGCACCTTGCCCCCGCACCTCAAGCACGTGCTGATCAGCCTGGTGCTGATCGGCGTGCCGTTCATCCTGATCGTGCGCCAGCCTGACCTGGGCACCGCGCTGCTGATCCTGGCGTCCGGTGCGTTCGTGCTGTTCATGGGCGGATTGCGCTGGCGCTGGATCGTCAGCGTGATCGCCGCCGCCGTGCCAGTGGCGGTGGCGATGTGGTTCTTCGTCATGCACGACTACCAGAAGCAGCGCGTGCTGACCTTCCTCGACCCGGAGAGCGATCCGCTGGGCACGGGCTGGAACATCATCCAGTCCAAGGCCGCCATCGGCTCGGGCGGGGTGTTCGGCAAGGGCTGGCTGCTGGGCACCCAGTCGCACCTGGACTTCCTCCCGGAAAGCCACACCGACTTCATCATCGCTGTGCTCGGCGAGGAATTCGGCCTGGTGGGCATCTGCCTGCTGCTGATCATCTACCTGTTGCTGATCGGCCGCGGCCTGGTGATCACCGCCCAGGCGCAGACCCTCTACGGCAAGTTGCTGGCCGGCAGCCTGACCATGACGTTCTTCGTGTACGTGTTCGTCAATATCGGTATGGTGAGCGGCCTTCTGCCGGTGGTGGGGGTGCCGTTGCCCTTCATCAGCTATGGCGGAACTTCATTGGTGACGCTGCTGTCAGCGTTTGGCGTTTTGATGTCGATCCACACGCACCGCAAGTGGATCGCACAGGTTTGAATAAGGTGAAGAATTACATGCAAGTCGTGCGTGGCTGGGTGGCTCGTCAGATGCCGTGGATCGGTGCATTGGGATTGCTGGGCGCAACTGCGCACGCCAGTGCAGGCGATTATGACGGCTCACCGCAGGTGGATGCCTTCGTCGCCGAAATGACCCGCGACTACGGCTTTGCCCCCGAGCAACTGCACGCGGTGTTCGCCGAGGTCGAGCGCAAGCAGTCGATCCTCGATGCCATCTCCCGGCCGGCCGAACGGGTCAAGCCGTGGAAGGACTACCGGCCAATGTTCCTCACCGATGCGCGCATCGCCCGTGGCGTGGACTTCTGGCGCCAGCACGAGGCGACCCTGGCGCAGGCCGAGCTGACCTTTGGCGTGCCGGCCCAGGTGATCGTGGCGATCATTGGCGTGGAAACCTTCTTTGGCCGCAATACCGGCAACTACCGGGTCATCGACGCGCTGTCGACATTGGGCTTCGACTACCCGCCGCGGGCCGACTTCTTCCGCAAGGAACTGCGCGAGTACCTGCTGCTGGCCCGCGATCAACAGGTCGATCCACTGACCCTCAAAGGCTCCTACGCCGGCGCCATGGGCCTGCCGCAATTCATGCCCAGCAGCTTCCGCGCCTACGCGGTGGACTTCGACGGCGATGGCCACATCAATATCTGGAACAACGCCGACGACGCCATCGGCAGTGTCGGCAGCTACTTCCAGCATCATGGCTGGGTCGAAGGCGAGGCAGTGGTGAGCCGCGCTCAGGTGAGCGGCGCGCGTGCCGACCAGGGGCTGACCCAGGGCATCGATCCGGCCAGCACGGTGGGTCAGTTGCGCGCGCTGGGATGGTCGAGTCATGATGCGCTGCCCGATGATCTGCCGGTCACGGCGTTCCGTCTCGAGGGCGATCAGGGCCCTGAATACTGGATGGGCCTGAAGAATTTCTATGCGATCACTCGCTATAACCGCAGCGTGATGTATGCCATGGCGGTGCATCAGCTTTCCGAACAGCTGGTCAAGGCACGAGGCGTCAAGTAAATGCGCGAACTCTTCACAGCCAATACCTTGAAAGTGTTGGGCTGCCTGACGGCGGCGCTGGTCCTGGCGAGCTGTTCATCCAGCCGCCCCGCGACCACCAGCAAGCCGCAGAAAGGCGGTGCCATCGTGCGTGCCCAGCCAGGTCTGGACATCAACCGTGCGCACAAGGACGGCGCGCCCTGGTGGGACGTCGACGTCAACAAGATTCCCGATGCCACGCCGACCCTGCACACCGGTGCCTACAAGGCCAACCCCTATACCGTGCTGGGCAAGACCTACTACCCGGTGCAGCAGTTCGCCAACTACCGCGCCGAGGGCACGGCGTCCTGGTACGGCACCAAGTTCCACGGGCAGAATACTGCCAATGGCGAGGTCTACGACCTGTACGGCATGAGCGCGGCGCACAAGACCCTGCCGCTGCCGGCCTACGTGCGCGTGACCAACCTCGACAACCAGCGCTCGGTGATCTTGCGGGTCAATGACCGTGGGCCGTTCTATTCCGACCGCATCATCGACTTGTCCTACGCCGCCGCGAAAAAGCTCGGCTATGCCGAGATCGGCACTGCGCGGGTGCGCGTCGAAGGCATCGACCCGCAGCAGTGGTGGGCGCAGCGCGGTCGTGCGGCACCTCTGGTGCTGAAAGAGCCGCAGGTTGCCCAGACTCAACCGCTGCCGGCCAGCACCGGCACGGTCGAGCAATGGACGCCGCCGCCGCAGCAGCATGCTGCGGCCGTGGTGCCGGTGCAGGTGGCCAGCAGCAACACGCCGGCCAACAGCGGCGCGATGTTCCTTCAGGTGGGCGCCTTCGCCAACCCGGATGCGGCCGAACTGCTGCGCTCCAAGCTCAGCACCATGGTCAGCGCGCCGGTGTTCATCAGCTCCATCGTGCGTAACCAGCAGACCTTGCACCGCGTACGCCTCGGGCCGATCAACAGCCAGGGTGACGTCCAGCAGATGCAGGACAGCGTGCGCCTGGCCAACCTCGGCCAGGCCAAGCTGGTCACGGCAGACTGAGTGAATCTGTCGGTTTTGTCATGAACCCACGGGCACGGCCATGTACAATGGCCGTTTTTGCCCGCCAGCCCCTGGCGCTGTGAACATCGATGCGGGGGCGTGGTCAGGTGAGCGGGCCATGTACCGCCCCAGCACACGAACATCAGACCTTTAGCGATTTACGAGAGACGGATGAACATCACCAAACTAGCCCAACGCCTATGCCTGCCCGTGCTGCTGATGATCATGCCTGCTGCCTTTGCGGCAGAGCAGATGATGCCAGCGCCTCCACAACTGGCCGCCAAGTCCTATGTGCTGATGGATGCCTCGAGCGGCAACGTGCTGGTCGAGAACAACGGTGACGAACGTCTGCCGCCTGCCAGCCTGACCAAACTGATGACCGCCTACATCGCTACCCTCGACATCCGTCGCGGGCAGATCGGCGAGAACGATCCGGTCACCGTCAGCGAAAACGCCTGGCGCACCGGTGGCTCACGCATGTTCATCAAGGTGGGCAGCCAGGTCACCGTCAGCGACCTGCTGCACGGCATCATCATCCAGTCCGGCAACGACGCCTCGGTGGCGCTGTCCGAGCACATCGCCGGCAGCGAAGACGCCTTCGCCGACATGATGAACAAGACCGCCGCTGACCTGGGCATGAGCAACAGCCACTTCATGAACCCGACCGGTCTGCCGAACCCCGAGCATTACTCGTCGGCCCATGACATGGCGGTACTGGCGCGCGCGATCATCAACGAAGATCCGGCCCACTACGCCATCTACTCGCAGAAAGAGTTCTTCTGGAACAACATCAAGCAGCCCAACCGCAACCTGCTGCTGTGGCGCGACAAGACCGTCGACGGTCTGAAAACCGGCCATACCGAGGAAGCGGGCTACTGCATGGTGTCGTCGGCAGTGCGTGATGGCCAGCGCCTGATCGCCGTCGTGTTCGGCACCAACAGCGAGCAGTCCCGTGCTGCCGAAACCCAGAAGCTGCTGACCTACGGTTTCCGCTTCTTCGAAACCCAGACCTTCTACCAGAAGGGCACCGAACTGGCCCAGGCGCCGGTCTGGAAGGGCGCCACCTCGCAAGTCAAGGCAGGCCTGGCCAACGACCTGACCATGACCATGCCCAAAGGCCAGCTCAAGCGCCTGCAGGCTTCAATGACCCTCAATCCACAACTGACCGCGCCGATTGCCCAGGGCGATGTGATCGGCAAAGTGGAAGTGAAACTGGATGACAAGGTCGTGCACAGCGCTGACCTGATCGCGCTGGACGCGGTCGAGGAAGGTGGTTTCATTCGTCGTATGTGGGATAGCATTCGGCTATTCTTCTATGGCTTGTTCAACTGATACGTGACCCCGGCAAGCCCCCGCCAGCCGCGGGGGCTTTGTTGTTGCCACGGCTTACGAGGCCGTTTCCGCCATGAGCGAACCAGACGTCAAGTCGCACAAGATCGAATTTCCCTGCGCCGATTACCCGATCAAGGTCATCGGCGACACCGTGGTCAACTTCCGCGACACGGTGATCGAAATCCTCAAGAAGTACGCTGAAGTCGACCTGTCCACCCTGGCCGAGCGCCAGAGCAAGGAAGGCAAGTACACCACCGTGCAACTGCACATCGTGGCGACCAGCGAAGACCAGTTGCACGACATCAACAGCGCCCTGCGCGCGACCGGCATCGTGAAAATGGTGTTGTGATGCCCGCATGCCTGGGCTTTCGCGACCTTGGCCTGCAGCCGTATGAACCGGTGCTCGAGGCCATGCGTCGCTTTACCGGGCAGCGTAATGCCGATACACCCGATGAAATCTGGCTGGTCGAGCACCTGCCGGTGTTCACCCAGGGCCAGGCCGGCAAGCCCGAGCACCTGATGCTCACCGGCGATATTCCGGTGGTGCACACCGAGCGCGGTGGTCAGGTCACCTATCACGGCCCTGGCCAGTTGGTGGCCTACCTGTTGCTGGATGTGCGTCGCCTGGGTATCGGTGTGCGCGAACTGGTCAGCCGTATCGAAGACAGCCTGGTGGCGTTGTTGGCCAGTTATCAGGTGCAGGCTGCAGCCAAGCCTGATGCGCCCGGTGTGTATGTCGATGGCGCAAAAATCGCCTCCCTGGGCCTGCGCATCCGTAATGGCTGTGCGTTCCATGGTCTGGCGCTGAACGTCGACATGGACCTGGCGCCGTTTCGCCGAATCAACCCCTGCGGGTATGCGGGGCTGGCCATGACCCAGCTGCGCGACCACACAGGCCCGATCGAACTCGACGAGGTCAGGACAAGGCTGCGCGAACAGCTGGTCAAGCACCTCGACTACGCAGAGCAGACGACCCTCACGGGCGGAATCGACTGAATATGACAACTGTGCAAGAAGCCGTGCCGAACCTCATCGCCACCGACGCGCCGTCACGTCCGGCCCCGAAAAAGGTCGAAGCGGGCGTCAAGCTGCGCGGTGCCGACAAGGTCGCGCGCATCCCGGTGAAGATCATCCCCACCACCGAGCTGCCGAAAAAGCCCGACTGGATTCGCGTGCGCATTCCGGTATCGCCCGAGGTAGACCGCATCAAGCAGCTGCTGCGCAAGCACAAGCTGCACAGCGTCTGTGAAGAGGCCTCCTGCCCGAACCTGGGCGAGTGCTTCTCCGGTGGCACCGCCACCTTCATGATCATGGGCGACATCTGCACCCGCCGTTGCCCGTTCTGTGACGTTGGCCACGGCCGTCCGCGTGCGCTGGACGCCGACGAGCCGAAGAACCTCGCCGTGGCCATCGCCGACCTGCGCTTGAAGTACGTGGTGATCACCTCGGTCGACCGTGACGACCTGCGTGACGGTGGTGCCCAGCACTTTGCCGACTGCATCCGTGAGATCCGCGCCCTGTCACCCGGCGTTCAGCTCGAAACGCTGGTGCCCGACTACCGCGGGCGCATGGACGTGGCCTTGGAAATCACCGCCAACGAGCCGCCGGATGTGTTCAACCACAACCTCGAGACCGTGCCGCGCCTGTACAAGGCTGCACGCCCGGGTTCGGACTACGACTGGTCGCTCGACCTGTTGCAGAAATTCAAGCAGATGGTCCCGCACGTGCCGACCAAGTCGGGCCTGATGCTCGGCCTGGGCGAGACCGACGAAGAAGTCATCGAAGTGATGCACCGCATGCGTGAGCACGAGATCGACATGCTCACCCTCGGCCAGTACCTGCAGCCCTCGCGCAACCACCTGCCGGTGCAGCGCTTCGTGCACCCTGACACCTTTGCCTGGTTCGCCGAAGAAGGCTACAAGATGGGCTTCAAGAACGTCGCCTCCGGGCCGTTGGTGCGCTCGTCGTACCACGCGGACCAGCAAGCTCACGAAGCCAAGATCAAGCTCTGATCGCGACGTGTGCTGACAGTGCCGATGTGTGCCGCGAGGTACCATCGGCATTTTTCGTTCAGGGCCTTTGCCTGCAGGAGTGGATATGAAGTGTGTCGAACCCGTGGTCGCTCGCCTGCCCAAGGCGCTGCAGGCTGGCGCTTGTCTTGCCGTGGTGGCGCCTGCAGGGCCGGCGCGGCTGGATCTTGAAAAAGCCCGCCAGTGGTTCGCCCAGCGTGGCTACCGCTGCCGGTTCTACCCCAGCGTTGAGCAGACCGAGGGTTACCTGGCAGGCAGCGACGAGCAGCGTGCGCAAGACCTGCACGAGGCCTTTGCTGATCCCGCCATCGACGCCATTCTGTGCATGCGTGGCGGCTACGGCAGCATGCGCGTGCTGGATCGCCTGGATTTCGAACTCATCGGCCGCCATCCCAAGCCGCTGATCGGCTATAGCGACATCACCGCCTTGCACACTGCCCTCCAGCGGCATGCGGGGTTGATCACGTTCCATGGCGGGATGCTCAATGCCGACCTGTTGGGCGGCAAGGCCGAGCCGACTGAATCGTCGTTGTTGCAGCAGTTGTCAGGTCAGGTGGGTGAGGGCGCGCAGATTGCTCATCCTGCGGCCTGGCCGCTGACGCAGGTGTGTCCGGGCGCGGCAAGCGGAGTGTTGCTCGGCGGCAACCTGTCGATGTTAGGCGCAACCATGGGCACCGTGGCGGAAGTCGAGCTGGACGGCAGCATTCTGTTCATCGAAGACGTCAACGAACCGCTGTACCGCGTCGATCGCCTGCTGACGCAACTGCGTCTGGCCGGCAAGCTTGAACAGGTGAACGGGGTGCTGGTGGGGGATTTCGCCGGTATCACGGTGCAGGCCATGACCCCTCTGCTGCGCGCAATCTTCGGTCCCTTGGACATCCCGGTGCTGGCCGGCTGGCGCAGTGGGCACTGCGACCCGAACCTGTGTTTGCCGTTGGGTGCGCGGGTGCGGTTGGACAGTGCGGCGAAAACGCTGACGTTGCAGCAGGATCTGTTTGGAGTTTGAGGGGGCGGACGCCTAAGGGTGGCTAAAGCATCACCTGGAGCGCATTTTCTGCACTGATGAGGCTCTGCCGCCATTGCGATGACTGTGTGTGCGACCATGGCCGCGCTGGGCAGCGCAGCCTAAGGTCGGCAAAGCCGGCCTGATTCAGACGCCGCGAAACAACAGGGAATGTAGCAGCTTAAGGTCGGCTGCGCCGCCCATCGCGGCTGACCGGAGCGCCGGACCGGCCGCCCCCACAGTCCCCTGG
>NZ_DAMCCR010000013.1:0-28667 GCF_032058845.1 Pseudomonas sp.
TGCGTTTCGACTTCGCGGTCCCCTATAACCAAAAGGTACGGGACCTTGAGCAAAGTATGCTCGCGGATTTTAAAGCCGATCTTCTCATTTCTCAAGTCGGACTTGGCACGAATTCCGCCAGCGGCCAACATTTTTTCGACATCGAGGGCAAAATCGGCCTGTTTGTCGGTGATATTCATGATCACCGCCTGGGTTGGCGCCAGCCACGCAGGGAAGACGCCGGCGTAGTGCTCGATAAGCATCCCGATGAAACGCTCGAACGAACCCAGGATGGCACGGTGCAACATCACCGGACGCTTGCGCGCGTTGTCTTCGGCAATGTAGCTGGCGTCCAGCCGCTCTGGCAGGTTTGGATCGTACTGCAGCGTGCCGCACTGCCAGTTACGTCCCAGGCAGTCGCGCAGGGTGAACTCGATCTTGGGGCCATAGAAGGCACCCTCGCCTGGCTGATATTCCCACTCCAGGCCCGATTCGTTCAGCGCATCGGCCAGAGCGGTCTCAGCGCGATCCCACAGCTCTTCGGAACCCACGCGCTTGGCCGGACGGGTGGACAGCTTCATGGCGATGTCGGTGAAGCCGAAGTCCTTGTAGACCTCCAGCGTCAAGCGGATGAAGTCTGCCGCTTCTTTCTTCACCTGTTCTTCGGTGCAGAAGATGTGCGCGTCGTCCTGGGTGAAACCACGCACGCGCATGATGCCGTGCAGCGCGCCGGAAGGCTCGTTACGGTGGCAGGCGCCGAACTCAGCCAGGCGCAGCGGCAGGTCGCGGTACGACTTCAAGCCTTGATTGAACACTTGCACATGGCACGGGCAGTTCATCGGCTTGACCGCGTAGTCACGGCTTTCCGACGAGGTGGTGAACATGTTTTCGGCGTAGTTGGACCAGTGCCCCGAACGCTCCCAGAGGATACGATCCACGACCTGCGGGGTCTTGATCTCAAGGTAGCCGTTGATGCGCTGCACGGTACGCATGTACTGCTCGAGGACCTGATACACAGTCCAGCCATCGGGATGCCAGAAGACCATCCCAGGCGCTTCTTCCTGCAGGTGGAACAGGTCGAGCTGCTTGCCGATCTTGCGGTGATCGCGCTTCTCGGCCTCTTCGATACGCTGCACGTACGCAGCCAGCTGCTTCTTGTCAGCCCAGGCAGTGCCGTAGACGCGTTGCAACTGCTCGTTCTTGGCATCACCACGCCAGTAGGCGCCGGACAGCTTGGTCAGCTTGAACGCCTTGAGGAAGCGGGTGTTCGGCACGTGCGGGCCACGGCACATGTCGACGTATTCTTCGTGGTAGTACAGGCCCATGGCCTGCTCATCCGGCATGTCTTCGACCAGGCGCAGCTTGTACTCCTCACCACGCGCGCTGAAGACGTCGATCACTTCGGCGCGCGGCGTCATCTTCTTGATGACGTCGTAGTCTTTCTCGATCAGCTGATGCATGCGTTTTTCGATGGCCGCCATGTCGTCTGGCGTGAAGGGCCGCTCGTAAGCGATGTCGTAATAGAAGCCTTCATCGATGACCGGGCCGATGACCATGCGCGCGGTGGGATAGAGCTGCTTCACTGCGTGGCCGATCAAGTGGGCACACGAGTGACGGATGATCTCCAGCCCCTCTTCATCTTTAGGGGTGATGATCTGCAACGTGACATCGCGGTCGATGAGCTCACAGGCGTCGACCAGCTTGCCGTCGACCTTGCCGGCCAGCGTGGCCTTGGCCAGGCCTGCGCCGATGGAAGCAGCAACGTCAGCTACGGTGACGGCGCTGTCGAAAGAACGCTGGCTGCCGTCGGGAAGAGTAATGGTGGGCATGGCGCCTCCTCTCCTAGTGGTGACCCCTACCAAAGGTCACGTGGGTTGGGATGAGCCAGTACAAGATCCGTTGCGCCCTTCACCAGGTGAAGCCTGCCTCACAGTGGCAGAAGCCTTTTCGGCTTGATCGCAGACGAACCAGAGTGACTGGAAGGTGATAAAGAAGAATCGCAACACGCCGCTGACGCGTTGCGAGCCGAGCATCCTAGCATGCGGGTTTCCGGCACTGCAGAAATATTTGGATCAGCCTACGCACCACTGAACTCTCGAGGGTCATTGCCAATCAGACCCCTTGAAGCATTCAGTTCTCGATCAAACCTACCCAAGGAGTGTCAGGTTATGCGACTTCAGTCTCTTCTGGCTTTCGCTGCCATTGGTGCGCTTTCACTGCCCTTCACTGCGACTGCCGGTGAGTGGCCTGCTGGCACGCAAGACATGTACATGACCCAGTGCCAGCAGGTGGCAACCGGCCAAGGCCTGGATGCCAAGGCCGCCCAGGCCCACTGCAAATGTGGCGCCCAAGCCATTGAGAAAAATTTCAGCTCCGAGGAAATCAAGGCGCTGGATAGCAAGAACGGCGTCGACCCCACGCTTGCCGAGCGCGCGCGTACCGCAGTCACGAAAGCCTGTGCAGCGAAGGGTTGAGCCCCATTTCCGGCATTTGCACTACCTTTTGTTGAGCTCAATCAACAACTATTAAAGGTAATTGGCGCTAGATGCCGAGAAATGCACTATGATGTCCCTCGTGCTCCGTCGCCTTGGCTACATTGCACTACTGAAAAATTAAATGTCTGGAGATCCACCCATGTCCAATCGCCAAACCGGCACCGTTAAATGGTTCAATGATGAGAAAGGCTTCGGCTTCATCACCCCACAAGGCGGCGGCGACGACCTGTTCGTTCACTTCAAAGCCATTGAATCTGACGGCTTCAAGAGCCTGAAAGAAGGCCAGACTGTCTCCTTCGTTGCCGAAAAAGGCCAGAAGGGTATGCAGGCTGCACAGGTACGTCCGGAGTAATTCGGCCCGTCCTACAAAGAACCCGCCTTCTGGCGGGTTTTTTGTGTCCGGCAGATGGCGGGAGCGAACCTCGCTTCAGCCGCAATTGATTCGACGGATCACGCCCTGATCGTCGACAGTCACGTTCAGACGCTCCGAACGATAGTCCAGCGTGGCCATGTCACCCGGCTTGAGCACGCGAAGCGTGCGCGCGCCACTGGCCTGACGCGCTTGCTCGACCAGTGCCTGCGTCCCTTGCCTACCGATAGCAAAACCAGCATCGACAGCCTGGCACGTCCCCGCCTCTCCAGCCCCGTCATCAGGTGCATCATTGGCGGCATTCGACGATACGCCGCTGCTGCAGCCTGCCAGGGTAGCGACCGCCAGTGCTGCACCCAGCACAGTGTGTATACGAATCATGAATCCTCCTGAACGAAACAGACCTACCTAACTGAACACTGGTAGATCACTTTGATGGCAAAGGGCCCAATTCTGCAGGATTTTGCCGGCGTGCCCCGAAAGGTAATCGTGACTGAATTTTGCGCCACGTGATAAATTTGCCGCCGGATCACCCTGGCACCTACTTTTCTGCCGGTCGCCAGGGCCTTCTCTTTTCGCGCTGCAACGAGATACCTACATGAGCAACATCACCATCGACGCCGACATCAAGGTCAAAATGGCAGGCGGCCACCGCGCCTACAGCCCCGCTTCGCCGGAAGAACTCATGCTGATCGCCGTCGATCTGCTGGTGCGCGAACTGGGCAGCGACGCCGCGCGCACCTTCATGGGCCAAGTCATCGAGCGACACGCACCCTCTTCAGGCACTTCGGCGGCTATGGCCACGCAGCCCTGAGCCCAGGGCTATACCGCATAGGCTGCTGCCTCGAACCCTCTTCCTGCGTGCTGCCCACGGTTCGCACGCCTCGCGGCCCGGGCAGGGATGGCTGTCGGCGAGCGTTGCCAGCTCTCACGCCCGCTATGTCGCCTTCACGACCGATGAAATCAACACGGTGAATCGCACGCAATCATTCGGAAAACCGAATGCTTCGCGCAACCATCGTTCGGATATCCGTCCGATTTTCCGATGTACTGATCATTCGCCAGCACCGCATTTCCCTTCTATCCTTCGCCGTTGCGGGGGAAACGGCTGCTGCGCGAAGACTGGTACGAAATCTGCCTGAGCTTCGACGCGACACAGCGACTAACTTCTCAACGGAAAAGAGAGAGACAACAATAATGACTGCTGCACTGAAAACCTTCGTTCCTGGCGCACTCGCGCTGTTCCTCCTCATACCGGCCGGCGTTTCGGCCGAAGAAGCCAAGACGCAGCAGAAGCTCGCCAACGTCGTCATCCTGGCCACCGGTGGCACGATTGCCGGCGCAGGCGCCAGTGCTGCCAACAGCGCTACGTACCAGGCCGCCAAGGTCGGTGTCGACAAACTGATCGCCGGCGTTCCGGAACTCAAGGATCTGGCTAATGTGCGCGGCGAGCAGGTCATGCAGATCGCCTCCGAGAGCATCAGCAACGACGACTTGCTCAAGCTCGCCAAACGTGTCTCCGAGCTGGCCGACAGCGCAGATGTCGACGGCATCGTCATCACCCATGGCACCGACACCCTCGAAGAAACGGCCTACTTCCTGAACCTGGTGGAAAAGACCGAGAAGCCCATTGTGGTGGTCGGTTCGATGCGCCCCGGTACGGCCATGTCGGCTGACGGCATGCTGAACCTGTACAACGCCGTCGCTGTGGCCAGCGATCAGCAGTCACGCGGCAAAGGCGTGCTGGTGACCATGAACGATGAAATCCAGTCCGGTCGCGATGTCAGCAAGTCGATCAACATCAAGACCGAAGCCTTCAAGAGCGCCTGGGGCCCGATGGGCATGGTCGTAGAGGGCAAATCCTACTGGTTCCGCCTGCCGGCCAAGCGTCACACGGTCAACTCCGAATTCGACATCAAGCAAATCAGCAGCCTGCCGGCCGTGGACATTGCCTACAGCTACGGCAACGTCAACGACACCGCCTACAAGGCCCTGGCACAAAATGGCGCAAAGGCGCTGATTCATGCGGGAACCGGCAACGGTTCGGTGTCGTCGCGTGTGGTCCCGGCGCTGCAGGAATTGCGCAAGAATGGCGTACAGATCATTCGTTCCTCCCACGTCAACCAGGGCGGTTTCGTTCTGCGTAACGCCGAACAGCCTGACGACAAGAACGACTGGGTTGTTGCCCATGACCTCAATCCGCAAAAAGCACGCATCCTGGCCATGGTCGCCATGACCAAGACCCAGGACAGCAAAGAGCTGCAGCGGATCTTCTGGGAATACTGATCGGCCGCCAACGGCGACCCTCAGGCACCCCGCCCGCCCGGCCAGCGCGCCGGTCGGGCACTGCGCTCTCCCCACTGCCTGCAGTGAGCCTTTCGCAGTATTGCTGCCGGCAAAACACTCGTAGCGGTGCGGGCCAACGTGCACCCTGGAGGACCGAACCCGAGGGGTGGTGCAATCATGGTGAAATGGTTGGAAGGCGGCGGTCTGATGGCCGAGCACATCAGGCGCCATGATTGGGCCGCCACCTCGCTGGGGCCGTTGCAGCAGTGGCCCAGAGTGCTCAGCACCAGCGTGGCATTGTGCCTGGCCTCACGTTTTCCCCAGGCCATTCTGTGGGGCGATGAGCTGATCACGCTGCACAACGATGCCTTCACTGAAATCCTCGGCAACAAACCTTCTGCCCTTGGCAGACCCTTCCATGAAGTCTGGGAAGAAGCCTGGCCAGACATCAGCGCCATGATCCACCACGCCATGTCGGGTGAAGCCGTCTTCATCCAGGACTTTCCCTTGCTGGTGGACCGTCACAACGGCGTCGAACGCGCCTATTTCACCTTCTGTTACAGCCCTATACGCGATGCGGACGGCACCGTTGTCGGCATGCTCGATACCGTGTCAGAGACCACCGGCACCGTGCTGGCCAATCAGCGGCTGAATTTTCTCGACACCCTCGGCCGAGCACTCGCCAATGCCACCGACCCTGCGCTGATCCTGGCCACCAGCACGCGCTTGCTGGGCGAGTACCTGCAGGTGTCGGGTTGCCTGTACGCGTTGATGGACGATGACGCAAATGGCCTGACGGTGACTGGCGAATGGACCGCCAGCGGCTCAAGACCGCTGCTTGGGCACTACCGCCTGACAGATTTTGGCCAGTTGACCGCCAGGCGCCTGCAGGCTGGATTGCCACTGATCCTCAATGACACGCCGCGCGAGCTTCCCGCTGACCAAGCGGCCGCCTTCCAGCGCATCGAAATTGCCGCAACCGTCTGCATGCCTTTGATGAAAGAAGCCCAACTGACTGCATTGATAGCGGTGCACGACCACCTACCCCGGCACTGGACCCAGGCCGAGCGGCTGCTGATCGGCGAGGTGGCGGAGCGGAGCTGGGCGCACATCCAGCGGCTCCAGGCCAACGCCGAGGTGCGCCAGACCATGGCCGCCATGGAGGTGCTCAACGCCACGCTGGAACAGCGCGTGCAAGAGCGGACTGATCAGTTGCTGCATACCGAGGCCGTGCTGCGCCAGACGCAGAAGCTCGAGGCGATCGGCCAACTGACCGGAGGCGTCGCCCACGATTTCAATAATCTGCTGACGATCATTCGCGCTTCATTGCATTTCATCGAGCGTCCGGATTTGCCGGCAGCGCGCCGCGCGCGCTACCTGAAGACCATGATCGACACGATCGAGCGCGGCGCCAAGCTGACCGGGCAACTGCTTGCATTCGCCCGGCGCCAGGCGTTGAGCCCCCACGTCTTCGACCCTGGCCAGCAGTTGGCCGCCCTCAGCGAGATGCTCGACACGGCCACCGGCGCGCGCCTGCGCATTGTGCTCGATCTGCCCGAAACGCCGTGCTACATCTGCGCAGACCTGGCGCAATTCGAGACCGCCGTGATCAACATGGTGATCAACAGCCGCGACGCAATGGGCGGCGAAGGCACGTTGCGCCTGCGCCTGACCCCGGACCAGCAACTGCCGGACACCCCTGGGCAACCAGGCAGCAGCGGGCCCTACGCGGCGATTGCCGTGATCGACAGCGGGCCGGGCATTGAACCGGCGCTGCTGGAGCGGATCTTCGATCCGTTCTTCACCACCAAAGCGGCCGGTCAAGGCACCGGACTGGGCCTTTCTCAGGTCTTCGGCTTTGCCCGCCAGTCTGGCGGCGACGTGCAGGTGCGCAGCACGCTGGGCCAGGGCGCGACATTCACGCTCTACCTGCCCCAGGCGGCCGCGCCAGAGCCGGTGCCGGCGCCCGATGTGCCGGCGCTCGAGCGGCTGTCCGAGCCGGGTGCAGCGTCACGCATCCTGGTGGTAGAGGACCATCCTGATGTGGCCAGCCTGACCACGCAGATTCTCAAGGAACACGGCTTCCAGGTCAGCTGGGCCGCCTGCGGGGACGATGCATTGACCCAACTCGAGCACGCCAGGCCGCCCTTCGATGCGGTGCTGTCGGACGTTCTGATGCCTGGCATGAGCGGTGTGGAGCTGGCCCAGACACTGCGCACGCGCTACCCGCAACTGCCAGTGATCCTTACATCTGGCTACAGCGAAGCGATTGCCGAGGGCGGGCATGCAGGCTTCACCTTCCTGGCAAAGCCCTATTCTGCGCAACAAGTCTGTGCACTGCTGGCCACGGTTCTGCGCCACCAGGGTGGACGCAGGCCGTGACGATGAGGTTCATGCGTGGGATGGAGGATCGTCGTGCAAGGAGATGCGCGAGGTTTCCGGCAACGCCAGGCCGCCGACCAGCGCGAGCAGCGCGATGGCGACCAGGTAGAACGCTGGCGCCAGGCTGCTGCCGCTCTGGGTGATCAACCACGTGGCCACAAGCGGTGCTGTCCCACCGAACAGGGTATAGGCCACGTTATAGGTGATGGCCGAGGCCGTGTAGCGCGTGCGCGTGGGGAAACTCTCCGAGAGCAACGCTGCGGTGACGACACCACTGGTCAATGCACCCACCGCCAGCAGGATCACTCCTACCAACGCGTAGGACAACGACCCGGAGCTGGCCAGCCAATACGCCGGGAAGACAAACACGATGACCCATGCACAGGCGAACACCACGGTGCGCCGCCGACCGATGCGATCCGACAGCGCACCGGCCAGCGGGCAGCCCACGGCAGCGAAGACCAGCGCCACGGTGGTGACCAGCAGCGACTGGGCCCGCGACAGGTTGCCGACCAGTTGCAGGTAGGTCGCGAAGTAGGTGGTGAACATATAGAACGACAGCGCTGTCAGCGAGATGAATGCGCCGAGGTTGAGAATCGAGCGGCCATGATGGCGCAAGGTCTCCTTGAGCGGAGAATGCGCATGCGGCGTGCCTTGTGCCATCGCGGCGCGGAAGGCAGGGGTTTCCTCCATGCGCCAGCGCAGGTAAAGCCCCACAAGGCCCAGTGGCGCCGCGATCAGGAACGGCACCCGCCAGCCCCAGCTGTTCATTGCCTCTGCTGACAGGTTGGCTTCCAGGGCATAGGCCAGGACCGCAGCGCAGGCGAATGCCGAGAACGTCGAAACCGGCACGAAGCTGCCGTAGAAGGCACGCTTCTCACGCGGCGCGTGTTCCATCAGGTAGGCGCAGGCTCCAGCGTATTCACCACCGGCTGAGAAGCCTTGAACGCAGCGCGCCAGCGTCAACAGAATCGGCGCCATCAGGCCGATGCTGGCATAGGTGGGCAACAGCCCGATCACCGTCGTCGAAGCGGCCATCATCAGGATGGTCATCGACAGCACACGCTTGCGCCCGAGGCGGTCACCCAGCCCACCAAAGAACACCCCGCCCAATGGGCGCAGGGCAAAAGCCACGGCGAACACGGCAAAGGTCTTGAGCAGGCCGACACTGGGGTCGGAGCTGGCGAAAAACTGGCTCGCGATCAAGGTGGCAAGAAAACCGTAGACTGCAAAGTCGAACCACTCGACGAAATTGCCGACGGCCGATGCTGCGATGACCCGGCGAAGGGTCGCGGGGGGAACCTCATGGGTTGTGGACATGCACGTGCTCTCCGATTTCCATTGGCAGCCTGGGGGATGTGCTGCAAATGGGCAGCGTTATTGTTGTTTGCGTACAGTAGACCGTCGTTGAGCGCCATGAACTGTGGCGTGAGCGACACCGAGATGTCTGTTTCGACCTGATGCCGCCATCAGGGTAAAAATATTTTTCTTCAAAATGTGAGTTTTGCGAAACGTTCTTCTCCATTTGCCGCACAACCGCTGCGAGATCGGAAAACCTGTATCCGCAGGTGCCGCTAGCATGGCCAACTCTCTCAAGAACCTGCCCTATCGCACGGAGCAATCATCGCCATGCCACCTGTCAGCCCGCTGTATTTCGATTACGCCGCCACCACGCCCGTCGATGATCGTGTCATCGAGATGATGCTGACCTGTCTCGGGCGCCACAGCCACTATGGTAACCCGGCTTCCAGCGGCCATGGCTTCGGGCAGGCTGCCCGAAGCGCGGTCGAGGCGGCGCGCCAGCAGGTTGCGCACCGGGTCGGAGCACAGGCCGAGCAGATTGTCTGGACCTCCGGGGCAACCGAATCGAACAATCTGGCGCTCAAGGGTATTGCCCAAGGGTTTGCCGAGCCCGGACATCTGCTCACCAGCGCCATCGAGCACAAGGCCGTGCTGGACACTGCCAGCGAGCTCGAGCGCCTGGGCTGGGCCGTGACCCGCCTGCAACCGACGCGCGATGGCTTGATAACGCCCGAACAGGTGGCCGATGCACTGCGCCCTGATACGCGATTGGTGTCGCTGATGGCGGTGAACAACGAGTTGGGTACCGTGACCGACTTTGCCGCCATCGGCGAGCGGGTTCGAGCCCATGGCGCGCTGCTTCACGTCGACGCGGCGCAGGCCGTGGGCAAGGTGGCGCTGGATCTGGCTCGCCAGGCGGTCGACCTGATGTCGTTTTCAGCGCACAAGGTCTACGGCCCCAAAGGGATCGGTGCGCTGTATGTCGGTCCGCGGGCGCTGCCGGTGCTGCATGCACAGATGCATGGTGGCGGACATGAGCGCGGCATGCGCTCGGGAACGCTGCCCAGCCATCAGATCGTTGGCATGGGCTGCGCCTTTGCCCTGGCCGGGCAACCGGGGGATGCCGAGTACCTGCGCCTGCAACGCCTCAGCCAACGCCTGCAGGAGGGCCTGCTGGCCCTGCCGGGCATCCACCTCAACGCCAGCACCCGCGCGCGCGTGCCACACACCTTGAACCTGCGCATCGAGGCCAGCGGCTTCAACAGTGCAGCGTTGGCCAGCGAGCTGGCAGTGTCTTCCACTTCGGCCTGTAATTCGGCCAGCCACGCCCCCTCCCACGTACTGCTGGCGCTGGGTCTCGAGCCGCACGCTGCGCGTAACAGCGTGCGTATCAGCCTTGGCCGCTACAGCAACGACGCTGAGGTAGACGCAGCCATCACCGTGTTCACGCGGGTCATCAACGCCGCGTCGGCAGCGCTGTGGTAGGCGGCCGCGTCGCCAGGCCAGAGGGCACCGCCTGCGGCAGGCGGTGAAAACCCGGTAGACTGTCAGGCCCGCGCGAACAGAGGCGGGTCTGACAGTCCAGCTGGAGCCATTTCCCGTTATGTACATCCTCCGCCGCCTCGACGGCGTCCTGCCCGAATCCTTCCAGAATCAGATCCGCCAGTTGGTGATCGAGCACGTCGGCGAACTGAGCAGCGTGGCGATCAGCCCGGATAATCCGCTGTATCCGCTGTATCAATACGGCGTAGGCCTGGAAGTGCATCGTTACCTCGAGGCCCTTGACGGTAACCGGGGCCTGGCCGTGCAACTGACCCTGGCACTGGACGCCGACGCGCCCGATAAACTGCTCGGCTTCGCGCTGGCGCTGCCGGCCCAGGACGATCCGCAAGCCTGCGCGCTGGCGTACCTGGCGGTCGTTGCCAGCCATCGGCGGCAAGGGGTGGCACGCGGCCTGTTCAACGATCTGCACGCCCGTTACGCCTGCGTCGAACTCAACGCCCTGCCCCATCAGGTGCCATGGTTCGAAGCGCTGGGTTTGCAGGTGGTCGCGGCCAGTGGCCCGCAGGTCGTGATGACCACCACCGGTGCGCCCAGTGACGCCCTGATCGGGCGGCTGGACATTGCGCCGATCTACCAGACCCTCGAAGTCGGCCAGATCCACACCTACCTGCTCAATCAGCAGGGCGAGGAGGCGATGATCGCCGCTGAAACCGAGCGTGATGAGCGTATCGACGCCCTTGCCGACGCTGCAGCCGACTGCGTACGGGTGCGTCGCCAGCTGCACTGATGCACGCTGCTAGTCGTAGAAATACTGAATATCGCGCCGCGCGGCAGGTGGCACCTGGCCGAGCAGGAAGTCACGCAATCTGTGCATCTGCCGGGCCTTGGGGCTGGCCTTGAGCCAGGTCATGTAGTAGCCGTCGCCGGTGGCCACGGCTTGTTTGAAGGGGGTGACCAGGCGGCCGGCGTTGAGGTCGGCGCTGGCCAGCACCAGGTCGACCACCGAAATGCCCAAGCCTTGCTGAGCGGCTGAGATGCCCTGATCGAGGGTGTCGAATACCTGCCCCTGACCGATGCCGATGTGCAGCGCACCCAGCCGCGCCAGCCAGCGTCGCCAGTCGCGCCGGTCGGGAGACGGATGCAGCAGTTCGCAGCGGGCGAGCATGGCAAGCTCAGGCGAGTCGGTGTCCAGATAGTCGGGGTGGCAGACCGGAATCAGCCACTCGTCGAACAGTTTGAGGCTCTCGACCTCGGCCGGAAAGCGGCCATTGCTCAGCAGAATGGCGCAGTCGAACGGCTCTGAGTAGAAGTCGACCGAATCGATGTCCATCCACACGCTGGACAACTGCACGCTGGCGCTGTCGTCGATCTTCTTGAAACCGTCCAATGCCCGCAGCAGCCAGCGCACCGTCAGCGTGGACGGGGCCTTCAGACGCAAGGCATAGCGGTCGTTGCGCAGCAATGCACAGGCATTTTCGATGATCTTGAAGCCGACCTTGAGCTCCTGCGCCAGCAGGCGGCCGTGCTCGGTGAGCAGCAATTTCGGGCCGCGACGCTCGAACAGGCTGCAGTCGAACAGGTCTTCCAGAGTTTTCACATGGTGGCTGACGGCGCCCTGGGTCAAGGCCAGCTCTTTTGCCGCCCGGGTGAAAGAGCCGTAGCGCGAGGCCACCTCGAAGGCACGTAAGGCATGCAGTGCTTGAATCCGTTCCGACATCGCCGCAGCCCTGGAGTATTAGCAAGACTAATAGTAGGTCACAGTTCCACCCGTTTTACAACGCGTCAGGGTTTACTGAAAATGCGGTAGATGTCTACCACACCTCTCCTGCACGTCACGTGCTGACGCTTACGAACATCTAGGGTTTGTACGAACTGTGTCCGCGCATCGGTCATGCTGCGTTGAAAACCGACTCGAACGAAACGCCGGTCGCTGCCATCGCCACGTCTCAGGCGAAGCGTATGCGACGCTGTGGCGGGACTCGCGCCGTCGAATCGCCAAGCCCATGTGCGCCGTGCACACCCTAGCTACACCTGGGGAACTCATGTTTACGGGTTATGGAATCTGCTACCGCCTGGATGCGCTGGAGCTTGCCGCTGAACATGCCAATGACCACACGCAGTGGACCTGGACTGCGCTCGACCACTTTCGCACGCTCGTCTCCCATCCCGACTTCCCGTGCCTGTTCGGGCGCAAGGCCGTTGCCGCCCAAACCTGCAAGGTGGTGTTTGCCCGCGATGAGCATGGGGCTACCGACATTGCCCAGGGCTTGGCAGATTACGTCGATCAGTTACGCCCGATTGCCATCAAGCAGCGCATTGGCAGCCCCTTGGTGGTGTTTCTGCAGACCGACGCCAGCACCACGCTTGCCGAGCAACAGGCGCGGGCCTGGGCGGTGCTGCAGCGCGTCCATGCGCTGGACCCTCACCCCTGGCCGCAAGCGATGCCGCAGGACCCACACGATCCAGACTGGGCGTTCTGCTTCAATGGCATGCCGCTGTTCATCAACATGAGCTTTCCAGGCCATCAACGGATGAAAAGCCGTCGTCTTGGCCCGCACACGGTGTTCGTCATCAATCCCCGGGAAAGCTTCGACGAAGTCGCCAGCGCGTCCACCGAGAGCGGACAGCGCATTCGCGCCAGGATTCGTCAGCGCGTCGGCCATTACAACGATGGCGTGATGCCTGAGACGCTTGGCTTTTTTGGCCAGCCCGACAACTTCGAGTGGCAGCAGTACCAGCTTCAGGAACCCGGCTCGCTCAATCCTCGCCGCTGCCCGTTCCTCCATGCTGCCTCCACCTCAGACACCTTGAACGAGAACGAACCGTGAACACCGCGCTGACTACCACCTACGCCCTCACCGTCCTGCTGCTGATCGCCACGCCGGGGCCCGTCGTGGCCCTGGTCGTCAACACCGCTGCCGCCTCGGGCTGGCGCAAGGCCCTGTTCACCGCCCTTGGCACCAACTGGGCATCACTGGTGCTGATCGCGGCAGCGGCCTGGGTGATCATGACCAGCGCTGCCATCGACAAGGCCTGGCTCAGCGGCATGAGCCTGGTGGGGTGCCTGTTCATTGGCTACATCGCGTACGGCACGCTCAAGGACGCGCTGCACACTCCCACCACCAGCGACCCGGCCAGTGTGCCGCCGCGCCAGGATCGTGGCGGCTTGTGGCAAGGCTTCATGGTCGGCATCTCCAACCCCAAGGACATCATCTTCTTCATCTCGTTCTTCCCGCAGTTCATCCAGATCACCGAGTCGTTCGAGAAAAGCATGGTGGTGCTGTCACTGCTGTGGATCGCCATCGATTTCGCCGTGCTCAGCCTGTACATCTTCGCCATCGGCAAGATCGCCTCGGCGCGCAGCAACCGGATCATCACCCTGGTGTCGGGTGTGATGCTGCTGCTCATCGCCCTGGTCGGCATGGCCTACAACGTGCGCGGCTTGATGAGCTGACTGCCTGGAGGCCCACGCGTGCCGGGAGCGCTCGTTGATGCTCGTCTGATTCCGTCGCCTCGGTCTATCGGCAAAGCCAAAAGCGTGATTAGAATACGCCGCAGATCCCGTACGGCTCGAGGCACACGTTTGTCATCCATGAACTCCCCCATCGCCGACGCTTCACCGCTCCAGCACCGCCTGCCAGGCGCGCTCGAGGCGAGCCTGTGAGCCGCTGGCTGGCGGCCTCCATGCTGCTGATGTGCACCCCCTTTGTCGCCCAGGCGCAGGAGGTCATCATCGACCCACATGCCGACCTGCTCTACCGTCAGGCCTTGCCGTTTCTCGAGCAGGCCGATGCCGGGGTCGACAACAGTTCGATGCGCTCCGTGGCCAACAGCGACCCCGAGCTGAGCCGCCAGGGTCAGGCCCTGGCGCACACCTTGCCCACGGCAGTCGCTCTGCTGAAGAAGTCCGTTGCGCTGGGTCATCCGGTGGCCAAGTACCGCCTGGCCCTCTACTACATGACCTACCTGCCGGCCGCGCAGATTCCTGACGCAGCCTGTCCGCTGCTGGAAGAGAGCCTCAGCCAGGGCTTTGCACCACCCGCTTCGGCCATTGCCACCTGGTGCCCACCGTACAACGCAAGCCCCGCCTACCGCGAAGCGCTTGATGCGCTGCCCAGCATGGCCACCTTGTACGCGGCCTACTACCCGCAACCCGCGACGGTGCTGGCCTGCAGCCGCAGCCGGCCACAAGGGCTGGAAATGCAGTGGGGCCGCCAGCGCGATTTCCAGGCCGAGGTCTACCGTTTGCTGGGTGACCTGGACCCCGACCGGCGTCAGGTATTGCTGCAGAAAGCCGTCGAGATCAACGGCTGTGCCAGCGCGCAGCAACGGCTAACCAGCCACCGCTGAAGCACACCTTGAGCAAGATCGTTCAAGCCACGGCATCGCCCATCGGGCATGCTGGGGCTCCTTGTCGACGGGTTGCACCGATGTCCACCCTCCCCGCTGCACGTCATGCCTTTTTCCTGGGCGCTCTTGCCATCATGCCGCTGTCGTTGGCCGTCGCGCCGTGGGGGTTGCTGGCCGGCTCCATGGCCATTGAGGCCAACCTCACGGCGTGGCAGGGCCAGGGGCTGTCTGCCATCGTGTTCGCCGGTGCCGCGCAACTGGTCGCGATCGGCATGCTCAAAGCCGGTGCAAGCCTGCTGTCGATTCTGCTCACATGCCTGTTGCTGACCTCTCAGCACTTGCTCTATGGCCTGTCGATGCGCCCACTGCTGGCCCCGCAACCGCTGCGCTGGCGGCTGGGCCTGGGCTTTCTGCTGACCGACGAATTCTTCGCCCTGACCAGTCACCAGGACCTGCACAGCTTCAACCGCTGGTACGCCCTGGGCGTAGGGCTGACCTTCTACGTGGCCTGGAACCTCTTCACCCTGGCCGGCATCGTGCTGGGCCAGAGCATTCCACACCTTGATCAGCTAGGCCTGGATTTCTCCATTGTCGCCACCTTCGTCGCCTTGATTGCACCGCGAGTACGCAGCAGCGCGACTGCCGTGTGCGTGGTCGTGTCGCTGTTCTGTTCGGTGCTGTTCAGCGTCTGGCAATGGGAAACGGCGCTGATTCTTGCGGGCCTGGCGGGGATGAGTGCAGGCTTCGTCTGGCAGAAGCTGCAAGGTGTTCACGCATGATCTGGCTGTTGATCGTGGCCATGGGCATCGTGGTGTTCATCAATCGCTATGCCTTTCTCGAACCGCGGCTGCCACTGCGCCTGAGCGCCAACGCGCGGCAGTTCCTGGGCTTCGCCGTGCCGGGGATGCTCACCGCGATCTGCGGACCGATCATCTTCCTGCCCGAGCGCCAGCTGGACCTGAGCCTGCTCAATCCTTATCTGCTCGGCGCACTGGCCGCGGTGGTGCTGGTGTTGTGGACCCGGCGGGTGCTGCTGAGCATGCTGCTCAGCAGCACGCTGTTCTTCCTCCTGCGCAGCTTGCTGACATGAGCCCGTCGCTGCGCGAGCAGACCCACCTCTGGCAGGCTCCGGCCCTGGGCGACGTTGAACTGTTGCATGCTCGGTATCTGCAGCAGCGCTTTGCCCCGCATGTCCACGAAGGCTATGTGTTCACGGTCATCGAGTCAGGTGCCCAGCGCTTCAGCCATCGCGGCAGCGAGCACTTGGCCCCGGTGGGCAGCATGGTGCTGATCAACCCGAACGAACTGCATACCGGGGCTACCGCCACCGAAGCCGGTTGGCGCTACCGAGGTTTCTACCCTGACAGCGCCGGCGTCACCGGCGTGCTTGAAGAGCTCGAGTTGGCCCAGGGGATGCCGCTGTTCAAGGACAGCGTAGTTCACGACCCCAGCCTGGCAGGCGCCATGCGCCGGGTGCACCGGCTGTGCGAGAGCGGCGCCAGCGCCTTGCAGCAGCAGACGGCCTGGCGCGAAGCGGTGCTGATGCTGGTCCAGCGCCACGGCAACGGCGCCACCCCTGCCGCCCCAGGCCGTGAGCCGCTCGCGGTAACGCGGGCGCGCGAGTTGCTGGACAGCCATCTGGCCGATCCGCCTTCACTGGAAGCGTTGGCCGCTGCGGTAAACCTGTCACCGTTTCACTTTGCCCGCGTATTTCGTCATGCGACCGGCTTACCGCCTCACGCCTGGCTCAAACAGCGCCGGCTGACGCGGGCGCGGGACCTGCTCAGGCAGGGGCTGCCAGCGCTGGAGGTGGCCTGCACGCTCGGCTTTGCCGACCAGAGCCATTTGACCCGGCAGTTCAAGCAGGCGTATGGGGTTACGCCGGGGGTGTATCGGCAGGCACGTGGCGGAGCGCTTGCGCTGATCTGAGGCTGATCATCGCGGCTACATCGACCGCCTTTCCTGCCAAGCCGCAGCGGACCGGAGACTGCCAAAACCTGCCCACCCCACCCTCTGCACCCTTCAATGCATATGCGCGTGATCATGCTCTGGCGCCTCGGCAGTCAGCGCCCGGACCGGCACCTCAACCTCGAGCGTCTGGGTCTCACCTGCCGCAGTCTTGACCGTCAGCGTCAGCGGCACGTTCTCACCTTCTTTAACCTGCTGCTTCAAACCCATCAGCATCACGTGGTAACCGTTCGGGTCGAGCGCAACCGGCTTGCCGGCGGGCAAGGTCAGCACCTCGACCTGCTTCATACCCATGACATCGCCGTCCATGGTCATGGCATGGATCTGCACGGTCTTGGCAATCGGCGAGGCGACGTTGGTCAGCGCGCTGTCGGTGTCAGCGGTCAAGACCATGAAGGCGCCGGTGGATTGCTGCTGCGGCACACTGGCACGGACCCAGGATTCAGTGACGGTGGTCTGGGCCAGGGCCGAGGCGGACAGGCCAAGCAGGGCCAGGACAGCCAGGCTGCGGGTGATCGATTGCGGCATTGCCATTAGCAGATCTCCATCAGGGTGAGCAGGTCTTCGGTACATTCCTTGGCATTGAGCGAATGGCCCAGGCTCAGACGCAGGGTGCCGCGGGAATCGTAGACGTAGCTGGTGGACGAGTGGGAAATGGTGTACGTGTCGCCGGTCGGCACCTTCTCGTAAAACACCTTGAATTCGCGGGCCACCTGGTCGATTTCTTCCGGGGTGCCAGTCAGCGCGGTAAACGAGGGGTCGAATGCCTTGACGTAGGCGTCGAGCACTTCGGGCGTGTCGCGTTCGGGGTCCAGGGTGATGAACACCACCTGCAGGAAACCGGCATCGCGGCCCATCAGCTTCTTGATCTGTGCCGCGCGGGCAAGCGCCGTGGGGCACACCGCAGGGCACTGGGTGAAGCCGAAGAAGATCATCGGCATGGTGCCGTAGAAGCTCGACAAGGTGCGCACGTTGCCCTGGGGGTCTTTCAGGCGGAAGGAGCGACCGAGAATCTCGTTGCTCATGTTCTTGCCGTACTTGAATTCAAGCCCGCGAGCGGGGTTGCAGCCTGCCAGCAGGCCCAGCCCCAGTACGCCCATCCCGGCAACGACGGCGCGCCGGGTCAACAGATCAGTCATGGAACCATCCTTTACAGGGAAGGTGCCGGCCCCTGGAGCGGGCCGGTCAGAAACCGGGGCATTCTTGCATGACACCTGGGCAACGACTACCCGGCGCAGGTCTCGAGGGGCGCAAAGCCCGTGGAACCGGGCCGCGACCTGATGTCGCAGGGCTTGAAACAGTTACAGTTTGTTGCTAGGGCAAGGCAAAAAAAGACCGAAGCGGGTGGCGGTCACCGGCTTCGGTCCTGGTCACGCGGTCAGTAGTACGCGTTTTCTTTCTGCGTGTGGTCCGTCACATCGCGCACGCCCTTGAGCTCCGGGACGCGTTCGAGCAAGGTGCGTTCGATGCCGTCCTTGAGGGTGACGTCGGCCTGGCCGCAGCCCTGGCAACCCCCGCCAAACTGCAGCACGGCAATACCGTCTTCGACCACGTCGATCAGGCTCACCTGACCGCCGTGGCTGGCCAGGCCTGGGTTGATCTCGGTCTGCAGGTAATAGTTGATGCGCTCGTTCAGCGGGCTGTCGTCGTTGACCGTCGGCACTTTGGCGTTCGGCGCCTTGATGGTCAGCTGGCCGCCCATGCGGTCGGTGGCGTAGTCGACCAGGGCGTCATCGAGAAAAGGCTCGCTCACCGCATCGATATAAGCGGTGAAGCTTTTCAGGCCCAAGGCAGTGTCCTCAGGCTTCTCTTCACCCGGCTTGCAATAGGCAATGCACGTCTCTGCGTACTGGGTGCCCGGCTGGGTAATGAAAACGCGGATGCCAATGCCGGGCGTGTTCTGCTTGGAGAGCAGATCGGCCAGGTAGTCATGGGCGGCGTCGGTAATGGTTATAGCGCTCATGTAAGTTCCTCACAGACTTGTCGGCAAGTGTACGCCAACCCGCTCGGCGAACAAAGTCCTAGCATTTAAGTCAGGAAAGTCGCTGGCCATTCGGAAACGGGGCAGCACTCAGGAAAGCGCTGCGGCCTGATCCTGCTGGGAGCGCGTCTCCAGCCAGGCCCTGCCGCGCCGGTACAGCCCACGTTCGAGCCACTGGTAGCTGCCCCACGAAGCCAGTGCAATCACCGGCACGCACAGCGCAAACACCGCATAAGGGTTGAGCTGCAAACGCTGGGTCAGCAGCCAGCCCGCCCACAGCACCAACACGTGGATGAGGTACACCGAATACGAGCAGTCACCAAGCATCTTCAGCACCCGGTTGCCACTGAAATACGGCTCCAGGGCGATGAACGACACCACGATCAACGCGCTGGGCAAGCCCCAATGCAGCAGTCGGCTGGAAGCATCCATCTGATAGATGGCGTAGCCCGCTGCGGCCAGGACAGCCAGCGGCAACCACAGGCCCTCGCGGACCATACCGCGGCGGTACAACACGCCGATGCCGATACCCAGCAGGAATTCATAGATGATGTCGTTGTTGTAGAAGTGGCTGAGCACGCCCAGGCGACCCAGCACTTCACTGGCCAGCAGCAACGCCAGCGTGATCAGCACCAGTTGGTGCCGTTGGCGGACGAAGAACGCCAGGGCAAACAAGGCATAGAAAAACATCTCGAAGTTCAGCGTCCAGCCCACGCTCAGCGTGGGGTACAGGCCGAATCCGCCCGGATTTTCCGCCGGGACGAACAGCAGCGACAGCAGCATGTGCCGCCACTCGAACTCCTGGTGCGGCATCCAGCGGCTGGCCACCAGCAGCAGCAGCGCCATGAGCAGCGTGTAGAACCAGTAAGCCGGAACGATGCGCAGCAAACGCTGCAGGAGGAACTGCCGAGGCGCGATGGTCTTGTCGCGGGTGGAAAGATAGATCACCAGCCCGCTGATGACGAAGAAGATGTCCACCCCGACCGCGCCGCGCTCGGTGAACAGGTGGCCCAAGGGGCTGGAAGCATGGAAGTCGAAGAAGATCTGCATGAAGTGGTGGCAGACCACCAACCAGGCGGCGAACGCCCGCAGTGCTTGAAGTGAATACAGCATGCGTGTTCCTGCATCGTAGGTGCATTTCAGATCGGCCGGGCCCTTTGCAACGTGGACCCGGCAGAACAATTCATGCGTACGACCGCAGTGAAACCGGAAAGGTCATTGCACCCTTGTGGTGCGTGCTCAGAGGTTCTCGTAGCGGTTCATGTCCAGCACGCCCGCCTCGACCGGCTGCGTCTCTTCGATATAGCGGCTCAGATCATGGAAATAATCCCAGAACTGCGGGTGCGAACGACGGATGCCCCAGCGCTGGACGATCCGCTCGAAGGCGTCCTTGTCATCGCGCGCCGCTTGCAGGGCATCGACGAACTCCGCCACCTCGCCAGCCGGCACATTGAACATGAAGTTCGGATAGCTGGTGAGTACCCCCGGATACAGCGTCAGGGTGTCGAGCCCCGGTTGGTAGCGATAGGCCTCGCCGAGCAGGAAGGCTACATTGCTGTGTGCACGGTTGCGCAACAGACTGTAGACCTCGCGATGACCATTGGGCGCCTCGATACGCAGCAGCGTCGCTTCCGGCAACTGGTCGATCACTTTGAGCCCCGCCGCCGGGCGCGATACCAGGCGGTTCAAGGACTGCTCGGCATTGCGCAACGCCTCGGGCTGGTCAGAACGTGAGCAGAACGCGCCGGTGCAGCGGTTGATCGGATCGGGCGCGGCATTCAAGCTGGCCGTGCGCTGCACCAACTGCAGGCCGAAGTCGCGGGTGGCGTGATGCTCGTTGAGCTTCAGACCGCTCGGGGTACTGGTGTCGATGTCGTCGTAGTCCAGCCACATCTTGATCTTGCCGCCGTCCTGGTACCAGTCGCTGAGGATGGCGCCGCGTTTGTCGGCAGGCATCAGGCGCAGGAAGTTGACCTCGGCGCCATTGCGGATGAGGTCGAAATACAGGCGGGTCTGCAACTGGTGCGATACGTTGCCGAACACGTCGAAGTTGACCGCCAGCTGGTAATAGGTGCGTTCCAGCAACGGGTAGTCGAACAGCCAGCTGGTCAGCGGTACATCGCCAATCAGGCCCTTGTTCACCGAGGCGCTGTCGAAGTGGCGGAAAATGCTCAGCAGCGCGTTGTCATTGCCGGTCCACAACGTGTCCCAGCCAGGCGGCGGCGCATCGGCATAGGCATCGCGGCGCAGGGTTTCATAGTCGTTGCGCTTGTCACGGTAGGCGCGCCACAGGCTCAGCACACTGCCCACATCATCGATCTGGCCGGGCATGGCCAGCAATGGGGTTGCCTGGCCGCGATAGCGGGCGTCGGTGATGTAGAGGTCGTGCTCGGGGTCCTGGAACAGCGCCCAGAAATTGTCGCGGATCACGTCGGTGGCGATCTGCCCACGGCAGACCGGGCCGCGAATGAAGGTGCGCACGAAGTACTCGGCGTTGTCGAGCATGAACTGGTAGCGAGCGCGGGCCGGAATCGCCTCGAAGGTCTCGAAGGGGTTGGCGCGGCGCTGCGGGCCGTACCCCGGCAGTGCAGTCACCTGCCAGTCACCGGCGTAGAACAGCGACTTGACCCGGGCCAGCTTCTGCGCGCTCATCGGGTAGGTGATGTGGGTCTTGTGCACGATCACGCCTTTGACCGGCACCAGGCGGTAATAGAACGTGGTCCCCGGCGGATCGTTCGGCCGGCGGCTGGCGATGATGTCGACCGGCTGCCCGGACGGCGTGCGCGAGCGCACCCACTGGAAGAAATGGCCCGCTTGCCCGCCTTCGAAGTACACATGGGCCAGGAACAGGTGTTCGTACAGCCAGCGCCCGGCCAATGCCTCGCTGGCGCCTGGACGGTTGAGCAAGGCTTCCCAGTCGCCGATCTGTCGGGCCTCGACGGCGGTCGGCTCGAGGGCGTTGGAATCCACTGGCGCACCGGCCGCCAGCCAACGTTGCAACGTCTGGTACTGCTGATCGCTCAGCCCGGTCACCGCCAACGGCATGCCCTCCTTCGGATGAGCGCCGGCATAGGCGGGGAACTCCTGGGGCGCGGGGCACATGTTGGTGCGGTTCAGCCCCAGCACGATGTCGTCCGGCACCTTGGCGTTGGGCGTGAGCGGCGTCTTGTGGCCCAGTTCCAGCATCTGCGCCATCAGCGCGGCCTGGCTGCCCTGGTTGTCCAGCACCGAATAGAAGCCCTTCTTGCGCCAGCCGTCTTCGTTGACGGCATCGTAGAACAGCCGCGTGGTCGGTACGGCCGTGCTGCGCTCGCCCTGATAGACCGGCACTTTGGAGCCGCCACGCTGAACGCCCTCGGCGCTGCCCAGGTTGAGCTGGCAGGCGGCGTCATTACAGGCGTGGCAGGCCACGCACTTTTCGGTGAAGATCGGCTGGATATCCCGCGTGTAGGAAATCGAAGGGCTGGCCGCAGGGCTCTGGGCCAGCGCCGGGCCGCCGAGCAGGAGCGCGAGCGCGCAGGCCATCAGCCCGGCAAAGGAACGGTGCATCATGAAATGAAAATCCTGGTTCTCGAAGGCCATCAGGTAATGGACAGTAAAAGCATTGAAATGGCATGGGCGCGTGAACATGAACATAATTCATGCAAACCCGCCGGCCGTCTAAAAACCATGCAAGTTTGCTATCATCCCGCACCTTCTGATATCGCCCGACCAGGTAGTTTGCCATGTCCGACCGCATCGCTCGTCTTCACGCTCTTCAGCAGGCACTCAAAGAGCGCATTCTGATTCTCGATGGCGGCATGGGCACCATGATCCAGAGCTACCGCCTGGAAGAAGACGACTATCGTGGCACGCGCTTTGCCGATTGGCCAAGCGATGTGAAGGGAAACAACGACCTGTTGCTGCTGACCCAGCCCGACATCATCGCCGCCATCGAGAAAGCCTACCTCGACGCCGGCGCCGACATCCTGGAAACCAACACCTTCAACGCCACGCAGATTTCCCAGGCCGATTACGGCATGGAGCGGCTGGTCTACGAGCTGAACGTCGAAGGCGCGCGTATCGCCCGCCAGGTCGCCGATGCCAAGACCCTGGAAACCCCTGATCGCCCGCGCTTCGTCGCCGGGGTGCTCGGCCCTACCAGCCGCACCTGCTCGATCTCCCCGGACGTCAACGACCCCGGTTTTCGCAACGTCACCTTCGACGCCCTGGTCGAGAACTACATAGAAGCGACCCGCGGCCTGATCGAAGGTGGCGCCGACCTGATCCTGATCGAAACCATCTTCGACACCCTCAACGCCAAGGCAGCGATCTTTGCGGTGCAGCAGGTGTTCGAAGACGATGGCCTGGAACTGCCGATCATGATCTCCGGCACCATCACCGACGCCTCGGGCCGGACGCTGTCCGGGCAGACCACCGAAGCCTTCTGGAACTCGGTGCGCCACGCCAATCCCCTTTCGGTGGGCCTGAACTGCGCGCTCGGCGCCAAGGACCTGCGCCCGTACCTGGAAGAGCTGTCGACCAAGGCCGACACCTTCGTCTCGGCCCACCCCAACGCCGGCCTGCCCAACGCCTTTGGCGAGTACGACGAAACGCCGGAAGAAATGGCCAGTGTGGTCGAAGAGTTCGCCGCCAGCGGTTTCCTCAACATCATCGGCGGCTGCTGCGGCACCACCCCTGGCCACATCCAGGCCATTGCCGAGGCAGTCGCCAAGTACAAGCCCCGGGACATTCCCGAAATCGCCAAGGCCTGCCGCCTCTCGGGCCTGGAGCCGTTCACCATCGACCGCAGCTCGCTGTTCGTCAACGTCGGCGAGCGCACCAACATCACCGGTTCCGCGAAGTTCGCCCGGCTGATCCGCGAGGAGAACTACACCGAGGCGCTGGAAGTGGCCCTGCAGCAGGTCGAGGCCGGCGCGCAGGTGATCGACATCAACATGGACGAAGGGATGCTCGACTCCCAGGCGGCCATGGTCCGCTTCCTCAACATGATCGCGGGCGAGCCGGACATCTCTCGCGTGCCGATCATGATCGACTCTTCCAAGTGGGAGGTGATCGAAGCGGGCCTCAAATGCATCCAGGGCAAGGGCATCGTCAACTCGATCTCCATGAAGGAAGGCGTCGAGCAGTTCAAGCACCATGCCCGCCTGTGCAAGCGCTACGGCGCGGCCGTGGTGGTGATGGCTTTCGACGAGGCCGGCCAGGCCGACACCGCTGCGCGCAAGCGCGAGATCTGCCAGCGCAGCTACGACATCCTGGTCGATGAAGTGGGCTTCCCGCCCGAAGACATCATCTTCGACCCGAACATCTTCGCCGTGGCCACCGGCATCGAAGAGCACAACAACTACGCCGTCGATTTCATCGAAGCCTGCGCCTACATCCGCGACCACCTGCCCTACGCCCTGACCTCGGGCGGGGTGTCGAACGTGTCGTTCTCCTTCCGCGGCAACAACCCGGTGCGCGAAGCGATTCACTCGGTGTTCCTGTTCCATGCCATCCAGAACGGCCTGACCATGGGCATCGTCAACGCCGGGCAGCTGGAAATCTACGACGAAATCCCTGCCGAACTGCGCGAGAAGGTCGAGGACGTGGTGCTCAACCGCACCCCCGAAGGCACCGATGCCCTGCTGGCCATCGCCGATGACTACAAAGGCGGCGGCGCGGTCAAGGAAGTGGAGAACGAAGCCTGGCGCTCGCTGCCGGTCGGCAAACGCCTGGAGCATGCGCTGGTCAAGGGCATCACCGCGTTCATCGTCGACGACACCGAAGAGTGTCGCCAGCAAGCCACCCGCCCCATCGAGGTCATCGAGGGCCCGCTGATGAGCGGCATGAACGTGGTCGGTGACCTGTTCGGCGCGGGCAAGATGTTCCTGCCGCAGGTGGTCAAGTCGGCGCGGGTGATGAAGCAGGCCGTTGCCCATCTGATTCCGTTCATCGAGGCCGAGAAAGGCGACAAGCCCGAGGCCAAGGGCAAGATTCTCATGGCCACGGTCAAGGGTGACGTGCACGACATCGGCAAGAACATCGTCGGCGTGGTGCTGGGCTGCAACGGCTACGACATCGTCGACCTCGGCGTGATGGTGCCGGCCGAGAAGATCCTGCAGACGGCCCGCGAACAGAAGTGCGACATCATCGGCCTGTCGGGCCTGATTACCCCATCGCTGGATGAAATGGTGCACGTGGCTCGCGAGATGCAGCGGCAGAACTTCACCTTGCCGTTGATGATCGGCGGCGCGACCACGTCCAAAGCCCACACCGCCGTGAAGATCGAGCCCAAGTACCAGAACGATGCCGTGGTCTACGTCACCGACGCCTCGCGCGCCGTGGGTGTGGCCACGCAGCTGCTGTCCAGGGAACTCAAGCCCGGTTTCGTCGACAAGACCCGCCAGGACTACGTCGAGGTCCGTGAGCGCACCGCCAACCGCAGCGCCCGCACCGAGCGCCTGAGCTACGCCCAGGCCATCGCCGCCAAGCCGAAATACGAGTGGGCCGAGTATCAGCCGACCGCGCCGGCCTTCACCGGCGTCAAGGTGCTCGACGACATCGACCTGCGCACCTTGGCCGAGTACATCGACTGGACGCCGTTCTTCATCTCCTGGGACCTGGCCGGCAAATTCCCGCGCATCCTCACCGATGAAGTGGTCGGCGAAGCGGCCACCGCGCTGTACCACGACGCCCGCGAGATGCTCGCCAAGCTGATCGACGAACGCCTGATCAGCGCCCGTGCGGTGTTCGGCTTCTGGCCTGCCAATCAGGTGCAGGACGACGATATAGAGGTGTACGGCGACGACGGCCAGCCACTGGCCACCCTGCACCACCTGCGCCAGCAGACCATCAAACCCGATGGCAAGCCCAACTGGTCGCTGGCTGACTTCGTCGCGCCGAAATCCAGCGGCGTGACCGATTACGTGGGCGGGTTCATCACCACCGCCGGCATCGGCGCCGAGGAAGTGGCCAAGGCGTACCAGGACAAGGGCGACGACTACAACTCGATCATGGTCAAGGCCCTGGCTGACCGCCTGGCCGAGGCCTGCGCCGAGTGGTTGCACGAACAAGTGCGCAAAGAGCACTGGGGTTATGCGCGCGACGAGCACCTGAGCAACGAGGCGCTGATCAAGGAGCAGTACCGCGGCATCCGCCCGGCCCCGGGCTATCCGGCCTGCCCCGATCACACGGAAAAGGAAACCTTGTTCCGCCTGCTCGATGGCACGGCAATCGGCGAAACCGGCCCCAGTGGCGTGTTCCTCACCGAGCACTTCGCCATGTTCCCCGCCGCAGCCGTCAGCGGCTGGTACTTTGCCCACCCGCAAGCGCAATATTTTGCCGTGGGCAAGGTCGACAAGGACCAGATCGACAGCTACAGCGCGCGCAAGGCGCAGGACGTCAGCCTCAGCGAACGCTGGCTGGCGCCGAACCTGGGCTACGACCACTGAGCCACTGCGCAGCAGGATCGTTGCGTCTGCAGGCCGGGGGCCTGGCAGGGTAAGTGGGTGCCCGCCCCTGCCCTGACGCCTGCCCCACACAGCACAAAGCCCGGACGCGCAATGCGCCCGGGCTTTTTCATGGCGGACTCACGGGTTTGGCTTACGCACGGCTGACCCAGTACACCGCAGTGATCACCACCAGCACGATCAGACAGAGAATCGCCCAGGTATCGACACGACTGCTGACAGGCTTGCGGACCTTGGTTGGAATTCCCATTGCATGGCCTCTTGTTGTCGGATGGAGATGTCCATCGCTCATTCAGTTAAGTCGAGCAAAGCCCATTGCTCAAGCAGGGTCTTTGCCACGTGTCCGATACTGCACATCATTCACCCATTGGGCAGCCCCGCATCCCGGGCCACTGCGTCGCTCATGGCCAGCAGAAACCCTTGCCGGGCGCTCTCCAGCACGAAGACCCTGAGCCCGAGTGCAATCAGCGCCTGTTCTTTATAGGGTGAATAGGCATTGGTGATGATCACCCGCCCGCGGTTGCGCACAAAGGGCATCACATGCTCGCGAACCTGCTCCACGAACGCCGCCTCATTGACGTAGAAATCGCTGAAATGGCCGCTGATGATCGCCAGGTCGCCCGCATTGCTCTGGCCTTGCGCTGCGTTGAGCAAGGCCCATCCGTCTTGTGTCGTGAACTGGGTCTGGCCCTGCTCACCACGGTGCAGAAGGCTGAGATAGTTCAGGCCGTCCAGATTGGAAAGCCCGTTGGGCAGGAACAGCACGGTGTTCTGTCGGGCCTCGCCCAGGATCGACGCGATCGGCAGGGTGAGCCGTCCGCGCTGGTTGATCTCGACGGGTGCGCGATGCCGCGCGCTGTTGCTTTGCATGATGTAGAACGCCGCCGCGATGTAGGCCCTGGCGTTGGCCTCGCCATTGATCGGGTCGACCCGGAACGAGGAGTGCTGGGAGATCTCGATCTGCCCATCGACCAGCGTGTACTGGGTTTCCACGGTCGAGTAGAAATAGTGGCGCAAGTCTTCCCGAAACGACTGCACTTCAGGCGAGTTGACAAACGCTGTCAGGGCAGCCGCTGTGGGAAATCTGTGACGCAGTGTCAGGGGGTCGAAACGCAGTTCGTGGCGCTCGTCCCAAAACGCCAGCAGGTCCTGCTTGATGTTGAGGATGTGCTGTTTGACGGCATCGGGCTGCTGCACGATCTCGCGCTGCGTGAGTGTCACCAGTGGATTGAGGTCATTGATCAGCAGGTCGCCCCGATACCCGCAGGCCCTGACGAAATTGCTGTAGAAGCCTGAGCCCGCCATGGGCTCGATGACGCGGGTGATCACGCCCTGGCCTGCACGCTGCGCGGTGACCAGGTCAGCGATCAACCGGCCGTTGACCCGTTTGACCTCCGACGAGATATCGCCGGGCATGCGGAAAAACGGCAATGCTGTCAGATCGACAGGCAATGCCCACTGCCGATGGAACAGGTCCACCTTGGCCGCGATGTTGCTGCTGTCGGTCGGCGCCTGCAGGGCTGCGGGTGCCTCTTCGAGCATCCGCGCATACTGGGCACCGCGGCGCGCGGGACGCACGAAGGGATAGACCACGTTGGCTGATTTGTGCCGGCCGGCCCTGGCATTGATGAGCATTTCATAAGCAGACCCCACAAGACCGAACCGTTCCGGTAACGGCAGCGCACCGGGCCTTGCCCATGGACGCCAGGGGTCGGGCTCGACGTTGGCGTCCATGCCGCCCACCAGCGTCTGCGCCACGTGCCACAAACCCCGCTCATCGCGGCGCAGCCAGACCCCACCGCCCGTGCCGCCGGGGCGCACCACTTCGATTTCAGCCGCGCCAGTATCGGTCGGGTTCACGCGGTAGAAGTGAATGGACGACCCCGCCAGGGCGATATACCGCGCGCCTCCCACTGCTACCTCTGATGAGGTGCTGGCGTCGTGGTAGAGGCGCGCGGTGGGGTCTTGACGATGCAGGGCGAGCAGACGGTGGGTCAGCGCAGCCCCTGTCGCGGCCACGGTCAAGCGATCCAGCGCCGGCAGCCGGTCCTGCAAGCGTCGCCACTCGCCATAGGCATGGCGCAAGCGTGGGCCTCGCGCACCGCTGGGCGACAGCACCCGCCAAGCCTTTGCTTCGCCCTGCACAGCAATGGCGCCCTCGCCCCACGGCAGCCAATGTCGGCCTTGCTCGTGTACCACACCGTCGGCCCCCGGTGCGGCCGCCAGCCTTACAGGCTGCACGCACACTGCCAGCTCAGGATCACCGAGCGCCGGCACGCCAAGCACGGTACCTTCGGCCGCCCTGGGCGCGCCCAGCGCGGGGACCTGTCGCAGGACCGCGTCGTTCAAGCGCGCCGCGTCACCCAGGCGGATCCCCAGCGCATCACGCGCGGCGTCGTTCAGAAGGCGCAACACCAGGTCGCTCAGCGGAAACGTCGACCCAGCGGCGGGCGCCAGGACATCACGCCCCGCGAGTTGGCCTTGGTAGGTATACGCATCGACCGGCCCACGCCGCTGGAGCACCGGTACCTGCGGCGCATCGCTCGCCCCCCAGACACTGACGCTGTTCGAACCGGCCATGATCCGGATCGCGACGGTCC
>NZ_DAMCCR010000013.1:28756-59629 GCF_032058845.1 Pseudomonas sp.
TGGCAATACAGGGCTTGCGCGGTGTGGGTGAGGGTCTGCGGGCCGGCCTTTCCAGCAGTGCCGGCCAGAGCCGCCAGGTCCGCCTGGTGCCTGGCCTTGCCGAGATTGGCCAGGCTGCCGGGCCTGGGCACCCGTTGCTCGCACTCGAAACTGACGGCGCGGGCGTCGGCGCCGCGCAGACCGCCCGGCGGCACCTCAGACGCACCGGCAACGGTCGCCGCAAGGTAGCGCCCTTCATCGACCGGCACGCTACCGCGCGGCCGCGGCCCATGGTGCAACGCCCGGGCCAGGTGGTAGGGCCCCTGCCCCGTGGCCAACTGTTCGGCGCTGGTGATGCGCAAGTCGCGGGCCAGTCGGCTGTGTTCAGCTGCAGGGCTGTCGGGATGGCGTTGCCTGTGAATCTTCACGAACAGCGAGTCGGCCAATGCATCAGTGACCGGGCCTGAGCCCGTCCGGTACGTCCAGCCCGCGTGCCGCACCAGCATGACGGTCGATCGCTCGCCCTCCCCACCGACGAACTCACGCAGCGGCATGCCGAGGCTATCGGAGACACTGATGCGCAGGTGCAACGCGTCTGACAGGCATGCCAGCACGGCCCATTCGACCGATTCAGGCAAGCGGGTGTAGTCATCGGAGGCGAGCAACGCCGGTGCGTGCTCCACCCAGTATCGATTGCGCGCTTCGCTGAGCGCCGCCACCAGTGTCATGTCCATGTCGGCCTTGCCTTGGTGCATGGCGATCAGCGCCGGCGTGTCGACGCTTGCGCGCTGCAACAGCGTGTCCAGTAGCGCATCGTCAAGGTGCCGTAGCGAGGCAGGCAGCAGCAGGCGCAGGTGCTGCGCAGCGTTCATGGGAACATCGGGCACCGGGCCATGGCCGCCCACCGGGGTCAAGATGCCGGCGACACGTTCGAGCTGTGAACGGTGCAGCTTTCCAGCCTTTCGGAAGGCCTGCATTTCCAGCACGGTCTCGAAGAAATCCACCAGGGTCTCGCCCACCTGCGCCCATTTGGCCTGGACCAGGTTCAAGGGAAGGTCGACCGCCAGCTGCTTGGCGAACAATGCCTTGAACAACAGCCCCCGTCCTGGGAAGCGCACCTCGCCCGGCACGGCGATCAGGATCACGTCGAGCACGGTGGTCAGCCATTGGGCGCCAATGCGCTGGGCGTGGGCCAGGCTGCTGTCGGCGTTGGGCGTGAAGCGTTGCTTGATACGTCGAACCATCAGCTGGGTGTGCGCCTGCGCCCAGGCAAGCGCCACCGACTGACGCAGCAACGGGTACGGCGCGGTGAAGCGCACATCGCTGGCCTGGCGATCGTAGTCGGCGCGGCTGACATACGCTCCGGCACCGGGCACCCAGTGCACAGTGGGCGGGTAGTGATTCGCGGCAGGTAACGGTTGCGGCAGACGCGCAGCTACCGCCTGCTGGGCAGCGGGCGACAACAGCGCCCAAGCCCAGCCCTCACGTTGCGCGCGGGTATTCCACAGGTCGGCACGAAACGCTTCGCCGAACACCTGCAGCGCAGTCAAGTCACGGTCGGCATCGGCCATGAACAGACGCGCCTCGGGGTAGGTGTCGGCAACCAGACAGGTCTGCCCGCCGGTCTGAATGACCACCGCCGGCAGCTCATGGCCCTCGATTCGCAGCAAGAAGTGCAACGCTGCGCCCGACTGTGCCTGGGTGAAGCCGTGGCTGAGCGCGTCCGGCAGCGACAACCCGGCGACGGCGCAGATCTGCTGGTACTGCTGCGCCGAGACATGGCCGGCCTTCATGGCGTTCAGCAGCGCCAGTTCAAAGCGAGCATCGGCTTCGCGACGAAGCGTCGAGCGCACATCGTCGCGCGCCGTCCACGCGTCGCATTGCTGGCCGATGGTGGCACCGATGTCCAGCTCACGACCGAGGCTGATCACGTCATCGATCGTGAGCGGCTGGCCGTCGTCCCGGGCCAGCGCCTGGCCGGCAAGGGTCAGCCAGCTGTGCTCGACGAAGGCATTGGCGTCCTGTGTCAGGCGCGGTGGCGCCAGCTGAATCGGCGTGCCGCGAGCCAGCCACTGCCACAGCGGCTCGCTGATATCGGCGCCCTGCGCGCGCGCCGTGTGGATGCGCACGGCGTCCAGGTCGACGCTTCGGCCAGCCAGGCGGGTCAACGCGCCCAGCACCTGCGCGCGGGCGCGTTGCACGATGGCGTTGAGCGCCTGGGTGCTGGTAGCGGGAATCTGATACAGCGCGGCCATGCGCGCCCGTTGCGCCGGGCCAAGTTGGCCATAGAAGCTGTCGATGGCCGCCAGTGCCTGGCGCACCAGGCTGGCAGCGCGCTGCTCTTCGGCTGTCATCAGTAGAGGCTCGTGGCCTGAAACATGCAGGTCGATGAGCGGATCATCGTCGATGACGCTAAGCTCGCTGACGGGAAAAACGTGCTGGGAGGGCATGGTGAACTCCTTGGTAAGGGAGCCTCCATCGAATCAATTCCCTGCGCGAGCATGCGGCTAATTAACGCTTGGGCCGAGCGGCTCGAGCGACTTATTCAGACACCTCAGCCTGGCTTGCAGGCGCGTCGAAAAAGGGATAGCGGTAACCTGCCGGGCGCCCTTGGGCACTCAATGCCCGCAAGCTGATGCCGAGGTTGGCGTGCTGCAACACGTCCAGCCACTGACGCGCTTCGTCGGGTCCGATCAGGCTCAGCGCGGGCACGCTGTGCTCGCGCAGGCCGTCGCGGTCGACCGGCAGACCCAGCGCATCGTCATGCAACATCAGCATGGCCCAGCCGCCCACGGCGACCTGGCCACCCACCAGCGCGCTCAAACGCCCGCTGATACGCGCTCGCAGGGCTTTGGGCGAGGCATTGACCGCGCTGAACAGAACGTCGCGGCCCGGCGTGCGGCCGGCTTCTTCGAACGCTTGCATGGCGCCAAAGGCCATCTCGTCATTGGCGCACCACACCAGACGCGCCTGCGGATAGCGCTGGACCAGAATCTGCGCCTGCTCATACGCGCGATGGCGGCTCCAGCCGCCGTACACCACTTGGCGCAGCCGGACCTGAGGAAAATCGGCCAGCGCGCGGCGCATGCCCTCTTCACGCTGCTGGGAGGCCGGAGTATTCCTCGCAGCGGAAAACGCCACCAGATCGATAGGGCCTTCGCTGCTGGGTAACTGCGCAAGCAGCGCATGCAACATCTGAAAGCCCGCCTGCTCGTCGTTGATGGTCAATGTGCCAATGACCGACGAATACGTATCAGGCTGGGCATCGATGCCGAGGCGTTGCGCGGGGGTCAGGGCGTTGTTGACCATGAACATTTTGACCCCACTGCCGCGCGCCAGCCTCAGTATTTGCGGGGCGATATATTGTTCGTTGACCAGAATCAGGTAGTCGGGTTTGTCCTGTGCCTCGAACAACGCCCTGGCCTGGTGCAGCGTCAGGGCCGGCTGACGGTGGCCATATTCGATGCGCAACTGCATGCCCAGCTCATCGGCTGCGGCCTGCATGAAGGTTGAATAGCGCCCCCAGAAATCTTCCTTGATGCTGCCGGGATTGAGAAACACCACGGACGTGGCCTGCGCTGTACACGACAACAGCACGCCAAGACACAGGCCAATGGCCTTGAGCATTCGGATAGATTCCCACTGGACAAATCGGCGAGTATATCCAGGTGCGATCAGGAGATAAAAGAACGCAGCGTCTTATTAGGCCCAGTGGTTATTTGTATATGCCAAAACATCACTTTAGCGCATAAACGCAACCTGCTATCTTCCCCCGGCTCCGAAACGGAGTGCGCGGCCGTGCGCGCGAATAGCTGCCTGCAGCCTGAGACAGGACTTATATGTACGTATATGACGAATACGATCAGCGAATCATCGAGGACCGCGTCAAGCAGTTCCGTGATCAGACCCGCCGTTACCTGGCCGGTGAGCTGAGCGAAGAAGAATTCCGCCCTCTGCGCCTGCAGAACGGCCTGTACATTCAACGTTTCGCGCCGATGCTGCGCGTCGCTGTGCCCTATGGCCAGCTGAACGCCGGTCAGGTTCGCACCCTGGCCAAGATCGCCCGCGACTACGACAAGGGCTACGCCCACATCAGTACCCGGCAGAACGTGCAGTTCAACTGGCCGGCACTCGAAGACATTCCGGACATCCTCGCTGAGCTGGCCACCGTGCAGATGCACGCGATCCAGACCAGCGGCAACTGCCTGCGCAACACCACCACCGACCAGTTCGCCGGTGTGGCGGCAGACGAGCTGGTAGACCCGCGTCCGTGGTGCGAGATCGTCCGTCAGTGGACCACCTTCCACCCCGAGTTCGCCTACCTGCCGCGCAAGTTCAAGATCGCCATCAACGGCTCGAAAGATGACCGCGCCGCCATCGAAGTGCACGACATCGGCCTGGAGCCTGTGCATAACGACGCCGGCGAGCTGGGCTTCCGTGTACTGGTCGGTGGTGGCCTGGGGCGTACCCCGGTGGTCGGTTCGTTCATCAACGAGTTCCTGCCCTGGCAGGACCTGATCAGCTACCTCGACGCCATTCTGCGCGTGTACAACCGTTACGGCCGCCGTGACAACAAGTACAAGGCGCGGATCAAGATCCTGGTCAAGGCGCTGACCCCCGAGGTGTTCGCCGAGAAAGTCGAGGCCGAAATGCTCCATCTGCGCGGTGGCAGCAGCACCTTGACCGAAGCCGAAGTCGAGCGCGTGTCGCGCCACTTCGTCGACCCGGCGTATCAGCCGCTGGACAACGTCGACTACAGCGCCCTCGACCAGGACTTCCCAGGCTTCGCCCGCTGGCGCTCGCGCAATACCCGCGCGCACAAGCGTCCGGGCTACGTGGCCGTGACCCTGTCGCTCAAGCCCACCGGCATTGCCCCAGGCGACCTGACCGACAAGCAGCTCGACGCCGTGGCGGACCTCGCCGAGCGTTACAGCTTCGGCTTCCTGCGCACCTCCCACGAGCAGAACATCATTCTGGCCGACGTCGAGCAGCGCCAACTGCACGCGCTGTGGGAAGAACTGCGTCAAGGCGGCTTTGCCACACCGAACATCGGCCTGCTGACCGACATCATCTGCTGCCCGGGCGGCGACTACTGCTCGCTGGCCAACGCCAAGTCGATCCCGATCGCCGAGTCGATCCAGCGCCGCTTCGATGACCTGGACTACCTGTTCGACATCGGCGAGCTGGACCTGAACATTTCCGGTTGCATGAACGCCTGTGGTCACCACCATGTCGGCCACATCGGCATTCTGGGCGTGGACAAGAAAGGCGAAGAGTTCTATCAGGTCTCGCTTGGCGGCAATGCCGCGCGCGGTGCCAGCCTGGGCAAGATCCTCGGCCCGTCGTTCGCGCAGGACCAGATGGCCGAGGTGATCGGCAAGCTGATTGACGTGTACGTGGAAAAACGCAACGAAGAGGAGCGCTTCATCGATACCTACCAGCGGATCGGCATCGACCCATTCAAGGAGCGCGTCTATGCAGCGAATCATTAAGAACGGCCAGATCATCGACGAAACCTGGCACCTGCTGCCCAAGGAAACCTCGTTCGACGAGCTGACCAACTGCGACGACTACATCGTGCCGTTGCAGATGTGGCGCGATCACGCTCATGCCCTGAAAGCCCGCGACGGCGGCCTCGGTGTGTGGCTGGATGCCGACGAGGAAGCCGAGGAAATCGGTGCTGACGTGGCGCAGTTCCAGGTCATTGCCTTGAACTTCCCGGCCTTCACCGACGGGCGCAACTACTCCAACGCGCGCCTGCTGCGTGACCGCTACCAGTTCAAGGGCGAACTGCGCGCCATTGGCGACGTTCTGCGCGATCAGCTGTTCTACATGGCCCGCTGCGGTTTCGATGCCTTCGCCGTGCGTGCCGACAAGGACCCGGTCGATGCGCTGGAAGGCCTCAAGGACTTCTCGGTGACCTACCAGGGCGCCACGGACGAGCCGCTGCCGCTGTTCCGTCGCCGCTGATACGGCCCTGGGGCCGCTTGCGGCCCCAGGGAATCCTCGTGTGAATCAACTCAGTCCCGCTTCCAATTCCTCCAACGTCAGCCTCAGCAGCAGCTCAAGCTCTGCGCGCTGTCGCTCGGCCGCCAGTTGCTCGACCTTGTCCAGGTAAGCCTGCTCGCCGAACAGCGTGTTCCAGCCCTCAAGCCCTTCGAGACTCACATGAAACGGCGCGTTCATCTCTTCGATCAGATGCCCGAAGCGCTCGCGCAGATGGTCTACCCAGAAATCACGCTGGACCAGTGATGCAGCGATCGCTCGAGGGGTTTCGGCAGCCAGAATGGTCGTACGTGCAAGATTGATATCAGGTGCGGTGACCGGGCTGTACGAACCGAAATACATGTAGTCTGGCTGCTCGGGCAACCCCAGCGATCCGGATAGATAGACCCGATACGACATGATCACTTCGATGTCGTCCACTGGATGGTCAGAGGGTCTGGCTCGCAGCCTTTCGATATGACCTGCTGCCAGCCGATCCACCTCGTCGAGTCGATACAGCGACCGCCCCAGCCTGAGCAACGCCCGGGTGGCCATGGCGCCAACCTGGTCCCGTGTGCCCTCAGCCACCAGCACGCCAACCTCGAGCTGGCTGAGCACAAGCAACTCACGGTCGGCACAGGTACGCGGGCCGGCGGCTTGTTGAAACAAGGCTTCTCTGACCTGACTATCGCTCTCACAGGCATCCAGGATTCGCCATACACGTGCACGGAGCCGTTTCGGGCGCCGCAGGTACTCGTTCGAATCCGCCAAGTCAGCGAAAAATCGCAGCAGGTCGCTGCTCCCTGGCTCAGCCTCCAGCCTGTCCCAGACAGCCTGGTGCCGGTCACGCTCCACGTCGCGCAGCTCGCCCAGCCAGTGATCGCGCGCCACAGTGTCGACAGGCACATGGGCGTGGGCGCCTTCCCGAGCCTGAGAGGCGGCTGACGCCCCCTGCGCGGCCTCGTTGATCTGGTTGATGCTGGTTGCATCGAGTGGGTTGTCGTGCACGAACAGACGTCGCAGGGAAAACTCTGACCACGAAGAGCGCAGCCGTTCAATGACGTTGTCTCGCAGATCGACCCGTTCCACGTAGGGCCGTTGCCACACCCAGCCAGGCACATCCGCAGCGAGAGTCCCGCGCAACGATACCTCCCGCAGGTCGCGCAATGCAGACAGCTCGGGCACAGCCCCTAGCGGATTGCTGTCCAGCTCAAGCCGACTCAGGCGGGCCAGCGCCGCGATCCGCTGATCGCTCTGGGTATCCCAGACGATTCGATTGTGCCCCAGGCGAAGATCTCTAAGCTGCACCAGCGTTTCGATCCCCTCGGGCAAAGCTGTCAGCTGGTTATGGCGCATGTCGAGCAGGCGCACGTTCGGGAAACGACTCAGGAACGAGGCAGGCACCTGGGTCAGGGCCATGTCGCGAAGCACCACCTCCTGCACATGGCTGAAGTCGACACTGTCTGGCAGCGAAGGCAGCAAGCCAACACGTTCGCCGTCGATGATCAGCCGCGCACCGTCGAAACCACCACGCTTGCGGCGCCAGCAGCGTCGAATATGCGAGGCCACCGCACGCCGTCGAAGTGATTGAAGCGACACGCCAGGCTCGGCCTGCCAGGTGTCGAGCGCAGAACGCAAGGTCGCCAGCTGCTGATGCAGTTCGTGCAGGTAGTTCCAAGGCTCGACGCCTCGCGCGCGCAGGTGCTGTAGAAAACCTTCGACATCGGCGGCCGAGAACGTCGGATAGAGCTGGCGCAGGCCCCGACTGAACGCCTGCTGGCTGCTCTCGCCGCGCCCGCTGAGCGGATACCCTACGCGTCCATCACCTAGTCGCGACGGCGGCCTGAACGCCTGGCGCCTGGTCGTCATGCCAAGCATACGTGCCGCGTCACCACGCGATCGATTCGCCAGCACGGCAAGACGCTCGCCCAGCGCCGAGGCGCTCAGGCCTGCCTGACCCAGCAACAGTTTTTGCAAGTCGTCCAGCTTCAGCAAGAGCGCTTCGGTCAGCGTGTCCTGCAGACGGCTCCCCGGCACAAGAGCACCTGAGGCGTCCACACAACGATACCGGCCCTGCTGCTTGACGATCACGCTCGCCTCGGCATCGAACGCCGCAGTCGACTGGGCGAGCAAAGGACCCTGCGGGGCGTCCTGACGAATTTCTATCCGCACCTCGTCCGGCCAAGGCGCCACCGCTTCAACGAAGCCCAACGCCAGCTTTTCCGTATCGAGTCCGGCCAGCTGGACGCGCACCAATCCCGCGCACGCACGGTCCAGGCGCGCATCGTGCAGCGCCCAGCGTGCCTGCTCGGCCAGCGCCAACGGCACGCGCTGCTCGTCCATCAAGCGCTGCACGTGGGCCTGGGTAGCACGCTCGACCAGCTCGTTGGCACACCGTGGGGTCAGGCCTGGGAAGTCGCGCCTGAGCACCTGCGCAGGCGGCGGTACGGAAGGCTGAAGCATCGCGACCTGTGCTTCGAACGCCTCGCCCTGCAGGTCGGGGAACTGGAAGTGCACGTCGTACCGCTGCAGAGCATCACGCAGTCGTGCCGGAGCAGGCGCGGCTTCCACATGCAGGCCTCGCAGTTGATCCTCGCTCATGCCAGTGGCACGTAACGCACAGCGTACGGCCTCGTCGCTGGCCTGGGCGGCTTCGCTGTCGAGCCGACGCACCAGTTCACCGACCTCACTCCAGTGCTGAGGTTGTTCCAGCGCATGCCGCCACCCTCCCCTGTGGTTGCTCTCAACAGCGGGTGAATAGGCATCATGACGCTTTGGATGCACGACTCGCCAGTGAGCCTGTTCGTGCGCGCGCTCAAGACGCAGCCTGCCCGTCGGGGTATCGACATGACGCACAGTAGGCGATGACGCCACCTCTTCGTCCCCTCGACCGGCATAGCCCGGCAGCGTCGGATCAAGCAGGCGCAACGTGCCGGACGAGCCCACGACGGGCGCCAGACCATCCACGAAGAGCGTACGCTGGGCCAGGCGTAATACAGCGACAGGCGCACCCGCCAGCAGAGCATTGCCCACCAGACCCTCGGCCACGTTGAACACGTGCGCCAACGCCGCTTCACGATCCCCCTGCTGCCAATCCTCGTACCCCTCGTACACTTCGTGGGCCAATTGCAGGGCGGCGATACCGAGCAACGCCACGCCCGGCCCAGGTACGAACAGGCTGACCAGCCCGAGCAGATCGAACCCGGCGCTGACATAGCCTTCCAGTCGAGCGGCACGCGCCTTGCGGTCTTCCTCGTCTGTCGGCACAGCCAGTACTTTGGCGTCGGCCAGGAGACCTTCTACCTGGCGCAGGCGCAAATGAGTGAACACGTCGCCATTGATCGGCGTGTGTCGGCCATCGATCTCGATCGGTGCGCTAACGTTTCCCTCGCTCAAATGGCGCGCCAGGGTCTGGCTGAACGACAGTTGCTCGGCCCTCGCCAGCAATTGCGTGAAGAACCCCGCATACCCAGGCACCGCCAAGCGTCCGGCCAAAGCGATGAACAGCGCGCGCCAGGAGGCATGCACTGACACACGGGCGATCGGATCGCCGGGTATCCAGGCAATGATGGCTTCGAGCTTGGCGTCCGGCGAAGCATCGACACGCACTTCGATTGCCAGAACACCCCTGATCGGCTTGCCCAGCACGCGTATTTCGTGAGCCTTGCACACGTACGTATCGGGCGGTACCACGGGCACAGGCGCTGCCAGCGCCAACAGGCGGCGGTAGTTGTCCTGGCCCAGACCGCCACGCAGGCGAGCCAGGCAGGCGTCTGCGACGAGTGTCGTGCGAAAGGCCTCGCGCAGCGTATGCTCGACTGCGCTGAGTGTGCCGTCCTCGGGTCTGAGCACCGTCTTGATGTGCTGCTGGTACTGCCCACCGATGTCGAGTGTCCGACAGAGCTGCGCGAAGCGCTCAGGTGCCAAGGCAATGGGTTTACAGTCGGCGTCGACGATTCGAGTCGCGGACGAGAACGCTGCCGCCTCGGTCTCGCCGGGATCGAAGTTATGCAGGGCTGCTGCCAACAGGCTCTGCCGGCTGGCGTGGCGCTTCAAGGTCTGCGCCAGGCCAAGACTGGCACTGGCTTCTGGCAGGTACGCGACCAGGTCCAGTTGGGTGGTACGCACATCCAGCCTGTGCCCAAGTTCACGCGCCAGTACCGGGGCCAGCAGGGGTTCGGCGAATTCAGGCAACGCCGGGATGGTGTCGAGCACCCGCTGGGCGCGGGCATGGGCGCGCTGCTGCGCAAGCAGATGCCCGCGCAGGGCTGCACGCTGGTCAGGCGGGGCCAATCGAAACCAGCCAGGCAATCGATACGCTATCAGCCTATCGACGCTGGTGGTCGGGGCAAGATGGTCAGACATGACGGAGCCTCTCGAGCTAGGAAAGACCCAGTCTGCGCGCCCCGTTTCCCTACGCGCGGTAGCTATGTCTGCGGATTCAGCTGCGGGTCGCTACCGAGCAGAGGCATCGTTGAGGGCGCTGCTCAACCCTGCAGCAGGCAGTGCTGGGAGGTGGCTTCGCCACCCCGAACGCGGGGCTGTCGACCGACATCAGCTGCTTGCACAGCCTGAGGTTCAGAACACGTCGATGGGGTACTCGACGATCATGCGTATCTGATCAGCCGAGCCACTGGACTTGCCATTGCCGATGCGGTGGGTGGCCTGGCGCAGCTTGAGCGAGAGGTCCTTGGCCGGCCCGCTCTGGACCACGTAGCGCACGGTCAGGTCGCGCTCCCAGTGGTCCTCGCTGTCGGCGTAGTAGTCGTACACGCTGCCCGCGCTGACCTTGCTGCCGTCGACGCCGGTGCCGCGGATGTAGCGTGCCTCGAAAGTGAGCCCCGGCACGCCGTAGAACGCCATGTCGAGATCGTAGAACGCACCCCATGAGCGTTCGTTCGGGCCGTTGAAGTCGACCAGCTGCGAGGAGTTGGCCAGGTAGATCGAATCGTGATAGGTGCCCGGCCCCATGCCCAGGTAGTCGAACGGCTGGTCGCCGTCGATGCGCTGATGGGTCAGCTTGAAGGTGTGTGCGCCCTGGGTGTAGGCCACGGCCATCGACCAGGCGGTGACATCGATCGTGCCGGCACGCGCGCGCCCCTCGTCATCGGTGCGGTACAGGTTGAAATCGAAGCTCAGGCTCTGCGTGTCGCTCAGCGGCAGCGCGTACAGCGAGTTGACGTAGGTCTGGCGCCAGATGTCCTTGTAGCGCGAGGTGTACAGACTGAGGTTCAGGCGGTCGTTGACGGCGTAGCTGCCGCCCAGGAAGTCGACCGTGTCACTCGGGACGCCGGCGTAAGCGGCATAGAAGTCGTCGTCGCTGTTGGTGCTGTTGAAGTCCTTGGCGGCAGTCAGGTGCGCCGCTTCCAGGTCCAGGCCCTGCAGTTCGGCACTGGTCAACCAGAAACCCGTGGCGGTCGCGGGCAGCAGGCGCGTGTCGGCCGGGGCGAATACCGGGTTGTCCGGGCGCAGGTTGTTGCCATAGCGCAGCTCGGTGGCCGAGACGCGCAGCTTCACGGCCCCACCGCCGGAGCCTGCAGCATCTTTGGCGCCGTCGCCGTCTGGTACCAGCACGCCCGCACCGGCGCGGCCACGGCCGCCGTCAAGCTTGAACGCCGAGTAGCCACTGACGTCCAGGCCCAAGCCAACGGTGCCTTGGGTGAAGCCTGAGGTGTAGTCCAAGCGCAGGCCCTGACCCCATTCGCGCTGGTCGCCATCGCTGCCTTTGGTGTTGTGGTCCCAGTACAGATTACGGGCCAGTACCTTCAGGTGGCTGTCTTCGATGAAACCCTGTTCTTGCGACGCCTGAGCCACGGCCCAGGGTGCGGTGGTCACCGTGACCAGCGCCATCAGGCTCCTTGCTGTAATCAACATTGTTCAACTCTCGGTATGCGTGTGTCTGCAATTAGACAGAGGATGTAAGTAGCCGGTTAGCTTACGGAACGTGTCTAGCTAGCGCCAGGCAAGTGTTCGACAGCACGTGGAAACGCGCCGGAACCGTGCCTGGAAAATGCTGCGCCAGTACCTTGCGGCACCAGCGATCGCGGCATTGTGGCGACACAGGGGATGAGGCCTGCCCTGCTCGCCTATCGCCGTGGAGCGACAGCCATCCGGGGTCGCGAGCGGCATCCGGCAGAAATGGGCTGCCACAGGGAGGGCCGTGGTGTCGGCGAGTGGAGCGTCAGGCTCGCAGCGCCATATCGACTGCCGCTGAGGCTGTGTTCATCGCCCGCCAAGCTGGTCCTGGCTAGCAGCCTGCGGGCGATGAGGCTACCGCAGATGTGGCTGTTTTGATCAATGTCATCATACGACTAGAGCCCAAATCCTGGTCTTAAAGGGCCTATCCCTACCAAAAAAAGCAAATACCACCTGAGCAGCTTGGAAAATTCTCGGCAAAACGCCTAGCCAGCGACTATGTTGTACGATAACTTACCTTCCACAAAAAGCGACACCTTCACCCAAGCGCCACAGGATGCTCAACACAATGAACCCACAAGAACTGAAATCCATCCTCTCTCACGGCCTGCTGTCTTTCCCGGTCACCGACTTCAACGCCCAGGGCGACTTCCATCAGGCGGGCTACATCAAGCGCCTCGAGTGGCTCGCCCCCTACGGTGCCAGCGCCCTGTTCGCCGCTGGCGGCACCGGTGAGTTCTTCTCGCTCGCTGCCAGCGAGTACAGCCCGGTGATCAAGACGGCGGTAGACACCTGCGCTACCTCGGTGCCGATCCTCGCCGGGGTCGGCGGCGCCACCCGCCAGGCCATCGAGTACGCCCAGGAAGCCGAGCGCCTGGGCGCCAAGGGCCTGTTGCTGTTGCCGCACTACCTGACCGAAGCCAGCCAGGACGGCGTCGCCGCCCACGTCGAAGCGGTGTGCAAATCGGTGAAGATCGGTGTGGTGGTGTACAACCGCAACGTCTGCCGCCTGAACGCCGACCTGCTGGAACAGCTGGCCGAGCGCTGCCCCAACCTGATCGGCTACAAGGATGGCCTGGGTGATATCGAGCAGATGGTGTCGATTCGCCGTCGTCTGGGCGATCGCTTCAGCTACCTGGGCGGCTTGCCGACCGCCGAAGTCTACGCTGCCGCCTACAAGGCGCTGGGCGTACCGGTCTACTCTTCGGCGGTGTTCAACTTCGTGCCGAAAACGGCCATGGACTTCTATCACGCCGTGGCCCGTGACGACCATGCCACCGTGGGCAAGCTGATCGATGATTTCTTCCTGCCCTACCTGGACATCCGCAACCGCAAGGCCGGCTACGCCGTGAGCATCGTCAAGGCGGGCGCCAGGATCGCCGGTTACGACGCAGGCCCGGTGCGTACGCCCCTCACCGACCTCACCCGCGAAGAGTACGAAATGCTCGCTGCGTTGATGGACAAGATGGGACCGCAATAAGCACAGCCTCGGCCTGCCAGAGGCCGCGCCCGGAGTGGGCCTGTCACACTCCGGCTACAGCTCATCACCCCGCACAACAATAATTAGTGGGAGTACAACCAGCATGCAAGCGAGCAAAAAGACGCATGTGCGCTACCTGATCCTGTTCATGCTGTTCCTGGTGACCACGATCAACTACGCCGACCGCGCCACCATCGCCATCGCCGGCTCCAGCCTGCAGAAAGACCTCGGCATCGACGCCGTGACCCTCGGCTACATCTTCTCGGCATTCGGCTGGGCCTACGTGGCGGGTCAGATTCCGGGGGGCTGGTTGCTCGATCGTTTCGGCTCCAAGAACGTCTATGCCTTCAGCATCTTCACCTGGTCGCTGTTCACCCTGTTGCAGGGTTTCGTAGGCGGCATGCCTGTGGCCTGGGCCATCGTGACCCTGTTCACCCTGCGTTTCCTGGTGGGCTTCGCCGAAGCCCCGTCGTTCCCGGGCAATGCACGGATCGTCGCGGCCTGGTTTCCGACCCAGGAGCGCGGCACGGCCTCGGCCATCTTCAACTCAGCGCAGTACTTCGCCACCGCCCTGTTCGCCCCGATCATGGGCTGGATCGTGTTCAGCTTCGGCTGGGAGCATGTGTTCGTGGTGATGGGCGTACTGGGCATCATCTTCTCCGGGGTCTGGCTGAAAACCATCTACAACCCCAAGCAGCATCCGCGCATCAGCCAGGCCGAGCTCGACCACATCGAGCAGAACGGCGGGCTGGTCGATATGGACCAGAAGCGCGGCAACGATGGCCCGAAATGGGGCTACATCAAGCAGTTGCTGACCAGCCGCATGTTGCTGGGCGTGTACCTGGGCCAGTACTGCATCAACGCCATCACCTACTTCTTCCTCACCTGGTTTCCGGTGTACCTGGTGCAGGAGCGCGGCATGACCATCCTCAAGGCCGGCTTCATCGCTTCCTTGCCGGCGATCTGCGGCTTCATCGGCGGTGTGCTGGGTGGGGTGATCTCGGACTGGCTGCTGCGCCGCGGCAACTCGCTGACCTTCTCACGCAAGCTGCCGATCGTCTGCGGGCTGCTGCTGTCGACCACCATGGTGTTCTGCAACTACGTCGACGCCGAATGGATGGTGGTCGGTTTCATGACCCTGGCGTTCTTCGGCAAAGGCATTGGCGCGCTGGGCTGGGCAGTGGTGGCAGACACCTCGCCAAAACAGATCGCCGGGCTCTCGGGCGGCCTGTTCAACACCTTCGGCAACATCGCGTCGATCACCACGCCGATCGTCATCGGCTACATCATCAGTGCCACGGGCTCGTTCAAGTGGGCGCTGGTCTACGTGGGTGCCAACGCGCTGGTGGCGGTGTTCAGCTACCTGGTGATCGTCGGCCCGATCAAGCGGATCGAACTGCGCGAAGATGCCGCGAAGCCCCAGCCTGAGCCTGCCGAGCGCGGCGAGCTGGCAAGCTCGCGCCATTGAGTGAACACGCCCGCGCCGGAGCGTCTGGCGCGGGCGGATGGACAAGAAAAAGCCTGAGAACCTGACAAGTAGGGCCCACCATGCAGTTGATCGAACATTCCGACTCGCCACACTACGTGCGCCTGCACGACGCCGATAACGTCGTGGTCGTCGTCAACGACGGCGGCCTTGGAGAAGGCGCCCGGTTCGCCGACGGCCTGACCCTGGTCGAGGCCGTGCCGCAAAGCCACAAGGTCGCCACCGTGGCGATCGCCAAGGGTGAGCCGGTACGCCGTTATGGGCAAGTCATCGGCCATGCGCTGGAAGACTTGCGCCAGGGCAGCTGGGTGCAGGAAAGCCAGCTGGCCATGCCGGCCGCCCCAGCGCTGGACAGCCTGCCGCGCTGCGATGCCGTGCCACAACCCCTGCCGCCGCTGGAAGGGTTCACGTTCGACGGCTACCGCAACGCTGATGGCACCGTCGGCACCCGCAACATCCTCGGCATCACCACCACCGTGCAGTGCGTGACCGGCGTGCTGGAGCATGCGGTCAAGCGCATCCGCAGCGAATTACTGCCCAGATACCCCAACGTCGATGACGTGGTGGCCATCACCCACAGCTACGGCTGTGGCGTGGCGATCAACGCCCGTGACGCCTATATCCCGATCCGCACCGTGCGCAACCTGGCGCGCAACCCCAACCTGGGCGGTGAAGCGCTGGTGATCAGCCTGGGCTGCGAAAAACTCCAGGCCGGCCAGGTCATGCATGACGACGACCCCTCCGTGGACCTCAGCGACCCCTGGCTTTACCGGCTGCAAGACGCCAGCCTGGGCTTCGTGGAAATGATCGAACAGATCATGGCGCTGGCCGAAACGCGCTTGAAAAAGCTCGACCAGCGCCGCCGTGAATCCGTGCCGGCCAGCGAGCTGATTCTGGGCATGCAGTGCGGCGGCAGCGACGCCTTTTCCGGCATCACCGCCAACCCAGCCCTCGGCTATGCCGCCGACCTGCTGGTCCGTGCCGGCGCCACCGTGCTGTTCTCGGAAGTCACGGAGGTGCGCGATGCCATCTACATGCTCACCTCACGCGCCGAAAACCAGGAGGTGGCCGATGCCCTGGTGCGCGAGATGGACTGGTACGACCGTTATCTGGAGCAAGGCGCCGCCGACCGCAGCGCCAACACCACCCCAGGCAACAAGAAAGGCGGTCTGTCGAACATCGTGGAAAAATCCCTCGGCTCCATCGTCAAGTCCGGCAGCGGCGCCATTCAGGGCGTGCTCGGCCCGGGCGAGCGCGTGACCGGCAAGGGCCTGATCTTCTGCGCCACCCCTGCCAGTGACTTCGTCTGCGGCACGCTGCAACTGGCCGCCGGCATGAACCTGCACGTGTTCACCACCGGCCGTGGTACGCCCTATGGCCTGGCCATGGCGCCGGTGGTCAAGGTCTGTACGCGGACCGAGCTGGCCCAGCGCTGGCCGGACCTGATCGATATCGACGCCGGGCGTATCGCCAGCGGCCGCTCGAGCATCGAGGAACTGGGCTGGGAGCTGTTCCATTACTACCTGGACGTCGCCAGCGGTCGCAAACAGACCTGGGCCGAGCAGCATCGCCTGCACAACGACATCACCTTGTTCAATCCGGCACCGATCACCTGATGCCTTGATACCAGAACCTTAGGAGACCCCCATGCCAGAAATCCTCGGCCACAACTTCATCGCCGGCCAGCGCAGCGCCGCTGGCACCCAACGCCTGCAGAGCCTGGACGCCACCAGCGGCGAAGCCCTGCCCTACAGCTTCGCCCAGGCCACTGACGGCGAAGTCGACCAGGCCGCCAAGGCGGCAGCGGCAGCGTTCATCGAATTTCGCACGCTGAGACCCGCACGCCGCGCCGAATTCCTCGACGCCATTGCCGCCGAGCTGGACGAACTCGATGACACCTTCGTCGCCATCGTCTGCCGCGAGACGGCACTGCCGGCTGGCCGTATCCAGGGCGAGCGGGGGCGCACCAGTGGCCAGATGCGTCTGTTCGCCGACGTCCTGCGCCGTGGCGACTGCCTCGGCGCGCGCATCGACCTGGCCCTGCCCGAGCGCCAGCCGTTGCCACGCGTAGACCTGCGCCAGATACGCATTGGCGTCGGACCCGTTGCCGTGTTCGGCGCCAGCAACTTCCCTCTGGCCTTTTCAACAGCCGGTGGCGACACCGCCGCAGCACTGGCCGCCGGTTGCCCGGTGGTGTTCAAGGCGCACAGCGGCCATATGGCCACCGCTGACCTGGTCGGCTGCGCCATTCAGCGTGCCGCCGAGCGCACCGGCATGCCCCGGGGGGTGTTCAACATGGTGTTCGGCGCGGGCGTCGGTGAGCCGCTGGTCAAGCACCCGGCCATCCAGGCCGTGGGCTTTACCGGTTCGCTCAAGGGTGGCGACGCCTTGTGCCGCATGGCCGCCGAGCGGCCGCAGCCGATCCCGGTATTCGCCGAGATGTCGAGCATCAACCCGGTGATCGTGCTGCCCGGCGCGCTGGCCGCGCGTGGCGAGGCCATTGCCCGTGAACTGGCCGGCTCCGTCTGCCTGGGCGCCGGTCAGTTCTGCACCAATCCGGGCCTGCTCATTGGCCTGCAATCGTCCGAGTTCAACCAGTTGCTCAGCGACCTCGGCCAGCACCTGGAGCAGCAGGCCGGGCAAACCCTGCTCAATGCCGGAGGCTTGCGCAGCTACGTGGCCGGCCTGGAGCACCTGCAGGCGCACGCGGGTATCGAGCACCTGGCGGGTCAGGCGCAGCAAGGCAACCAGGCCCGCGCTCAGCTGTTCAAAGCGGATGCTCGGCTGCTGGTAGAAGCCGACCCGCTGCTGCAGGAGGAGGTGTTCGGCCCCGCCACGGTGGCGGTCGAGGTGAAGGACTCGGCGCAACTGCGCAACGCCCTGCTGGGCCTGCGCGGCCAACTGACCGCCACCCTGATCGGCGAACCGGAGGACTTCGAGGCCTTCGCCTGGCTGGTGCCGCTGCTGGAGGAGAAAGTCGGCCGCATTCTGGTCAACGGTTACCCGACCGGGGTGGAGGTGTGCGACGCGATGGTTCATGGCGGGCCCTACCCGGCCACCTCGGATGCCCGGGGCACCTCGGTCGGGACGCTGGCCATCGACCGCTTCCTGCGCCCGGTGTGCTACCAGAACTACCCGCAGGCGCTGCTGCCCGAAGCGCTGCGCGACGCCAACCCGCTCGGCCTGCGTCGCCTGGTCAACGGCCAGTGGAACGACGGGGCGCTCTGAGCGCCCTGGAACGGCAAAGCCCCGCGTTCGCGGTAATGCTGTTCACTTGCGCGAATAGGCCCGCTTTGCGGTCCATCGCGGCTGAAGCCGCTCCCACAGAGGTGTTACGCAAGCCTGTGGGAGCGGCCGGTTCGGCGCTCCGGTCTGCCGCGATGGGCTGCAAGGCAGCCCCAACCCATTCAACTTCGCTTAGCTGAACCGCATTACCGCGCTCGCGGGGCTTTTCTCTGGTTGGCGGACTGAAACGGCCACACCGCTCACACCTTCTGCGCTTCGGCCTGTTCATGGACCTGGCGCAAGCGCTCGCGGCTGTTGCTCAGGTGCATGCGCATGGCCATCTTCGCCCCTTCGCTGTCCTGTCGGGCAATTGCTTCGTAGATGGCCTCGTGCTCGTGCCGCAGCCGCCCCATGTAATGGCCCTGGTCATCGTGCGCCAGGCGCGCCGAATTGACCCGGGTACGCGGAATGATGCTGGTGCCCAGGTGGTCGATGATGTCAGCGAAATAATGATTGCCACTGGCCTGGGCGATACGCAGGTGGAACTGGAAGTCTGCCGACACCGCATCGGTGGCATGCGCGGCACCTTCGTTGAGCTCGTCCAGCGCCGCGCGCATGCCGGCCAACTCTTCAGCGCTGCGCCGCTGTGCGGCGAGGCCCGCAGACTCGACTTCCAGCGCGATGCGCAGCTCCAGTACGGCCAGCACCTCGCGCAGGGTCACCACCGTTGCCGGGTCGATGCGCAGCCCCCCGGTGGAGGAGGCATTGAGCACGAAAGTGCCGATGCCATGGCGCGTTTCGACCTGCCCCGCCGCCTGCAACCGGGAGATGGCCTCACGCACCACCGTGCGGCTGACGCCCTCCTCGCTCATGATCTGCGATTCGGTAGGCAACTTGTCGCCGCGCTTGAGCTGGCCGCTGCGAATGCGCTCAGTCAGCACCGTGACCAGTTCCTGAGCCAGGCTGCGGGGCTTGCGCCGGGCTCTGGGCTGTACCTGCTGCTCTGTCATGGCCTGTTTTTCCACCTCGAAAAATAGGCGTCATCATAACTCAAGCAGTTGTACGATCACATGCGCCGGGTGCGACGCGTCATCACTCCTTCTTGCCCGGCAGCACGCTGCTCAGAATCTGCTTGGCGGTCTGTTTGATCACGCCGACCTCGTTCGGATCGCCCTTGAGCAGGAAGGAGGTGAATTTCTTCGCCTGCTCCAGCTTGATGTGCGGGGGCAGTGGCGCCACGTTAGGGTCGGTCTTGAACTCGATCAGCACAGGCACATCGCTGGCCAGCGCCTTTTCCCAGGCGCCGGCGACGTCTTCCTCACGGTCGACGAAGATGCCTTTCAGGCCGATGGAGATCGCAAACAGGTGATACGGCACATCGGGAATGTCCTGGGACGCCGAGAACTTCGGATCACCCTCCATGACGCGCTGCTCCCAGGTCACCTGGTTGAGGTCTTCATTGTTGAACACGGCGCAGATCCAGCGACCGTTGCCCCACTGCTTCCAGTACTTGGCCACGGTGATCAGCTCGGCGAGGTTGTTCATCTGCATGGCGCCATCGCCCACCAGCGCAATCACCGGGCGCTCCGGGTGGGCGAACTTGGCGGCGATGGCATACGGCACTGCAGCGCCCATCGAAGCCAGACCGCCAGACAACGAGCACATCATGCCCTCGCGGATCTTCAGGTCGCGGGCGAACCAGTTGGCGCACGAGCCCGAATCGCTGGTGATGATCGAGGCATCGGGCAACTGCGCCGACAGCTCATGTACCACCCGCTGCGGGTTGATCGGGTCGGCGCTGACCATCGCACGCTTGTCCAGCTTGCGGTCCCAGGCTGCGCGCCAGCGTTCGATCTTCTGCTGCCACTTGCGCTCGCTCTTGCGTTCGAGCAAGGGCAGGAGCGCCGCGAGGGTATCGGCGGCCTCACCGCTCAGGCACACCTCCATCGGATAGCGCAGGCTGAGCATGCCAGGGCTGATGTCGATCTGCACGCCTCTGGCCTGGCCTTCCTTGGGCAGGAATTCGGCATAGGGGAAGCCAGAACCGACCATCAGCAAGGTGTCGCACTCCTCCATCATCTGGTAGCTCGGCTCAGTGCCGAGCAGGCCGATGCTGCCGGTGACCCACGGGATGTCATCGGGCAGTACCGCCTTGCCGAGCAACGCCTTGGCGACACCTGCGCCGAGTTTTTCAGCGATGGCGCGGACCTGTTCGCTCGCCTGCAAAGCACCGGCGCCGACCAGGATCGCAACCTTCTTGCCCTCGTTGAGTACCTGGGCAGCGCGCTCCAGGTCCGCCTCGTAAGGCACGGTCTTCGGCCGGCTGTAGCCCACGCCCGAATGCACGGTGCCGTGGACCCGGGCAGGTTCCTCATAAGGCAGGTCCTGCAAGTCGTTGGGCAGGATCAACGCCGTGACGCGGCGCTCGCCCACAGCAATGCGCACCGCACGGTCGAGCAAGTGGCGTACCTGCGACACTTCAGAAGCCTGCTGGACGAAAGCTCCGGCCACGTCCTTGAACATCGACATCAGGTCCAGCTCTTGCTGGTAATGCCCGCCGAGCGCAGTGCGCGCCTGCTGGCCGGCGATGGCCAGGACCGGCATGTGGTCCATGCGCGCGTCATACAGGCCGGTCAGCAGGTGCGATGCACCGGGTCCTGAGGTGGCGATGCAGACCCCCAGTTCGCCGGTGAACTTGGCATGGGCACTGGCCATGAACGCGGCCATTTCCTCGTGCCGGCACTGAATGAATTCGATCTTGCCCGGCGCCCGGCGCATGGCGCCGAACACACCGTTGATGCCATCGCCGGGATAGCCGAAGATGCGCGTCACGCCCCACTGGCTGAGCCGCTCGATCAGGAAGTCGCCTACCGTGGTGGTCATAGTCCAAGTCCTCTGTGTTCGCGTGTGCAAGGGAGTACGTGGAGGTTGTGACCGGGTTCGGGACGGGCGTGTTCAGAGAAATTCGGATTCGCGTCGATCGGGTCCTTCACCAGCGCTGAGCGGTGCGCAAGCGTAGGCGCCTCCGGGGGCGGCCGGTGCCATCAGGGGTAGACGTACTTCTGTACATAGTGGGTCAGCTCACGGAAGACCTGCGCAGGCACCTTGGGCATTTGTGCTTGCGCACGCTCGAGGGTCTTGCAGCAGCTTTGCACCATCTGCTGCCGATGGGTGGGCTCGATGATCCCGGCGTGCACCACCTGGGCGTACTGCGGATACGAACAGGCTGTGTTGGCCATGGCGTTGCGGCGAATCGAAAATGACGGATTGATCTGTGGCAAGCGGCTGAAGGGCTGACCACGGTAGTCGACCTGCGGTTCCAGTTCCGCAGGCCTGCGGCAGGTGCTGTGGCAGAGCGGGCGGCTCTCCAGGCCCGTTTCGAAGCCGCGATGGTACAGCGTGATCTGCGATCCCAGCGCCAGGGTACAGGCGTCTTCGAACGCATCGAGGATGACCCTGGCGTTGAGCTGTGAGGCTTCGATGCTGGAGAGCGGCAGAAAACGTTCGAGCGCGTCCTGCTCGAGGCTCTTGACCCCGCGCTCCAGGGTGGCCCAATGGCTGAATTCCTTCTGGCAGCCAATCATGTGGACATCGAAGGTGTATCCCTGCTCTGCAGCTGCCTTGGGGACCTTGGCGAATTCCGGGCTGTCCAGCGCCGTTTCCATGATGATGTTGTAGCGCTGTTCGAGCGCATAGCTGTAGAGCTTGCCGCCCAACGCCCAGACGAACGCCTCGGTGTGCTCATACACCTGCAGGATGCCCAGGTGCTGCATGTCCGCGTAATGCGGATGCAGCGTGCGAAAGCTTGGCAAGTACAGACGCACGAAGTTGCCGTAACGGCCACTCGGGAGCAGGGTATTTTCCAGCAGGTAGGTTTTCCCCGAGCCTTGCGCGCCCGCCACGATCAGCATCGTCGGGCTGGGCGGGCAGGTCTCGCAGGCGGCATTGCGGGTGACCTTGAACAAGGTCTCGCTGAGGGTAGCGAACGCCTGATCGACATCGGCGTCAGTGTACGGATAGAGCGGGGTCATGGTGCAATTCCTGAGTGTCGGCCGAAAGTGGCGAGCCCACTCTAGGTGTCCGGCGCGAGCCTCAGTGGTAGCTAATAGCGGCCGCACCACCCGTGCACCCTGCTACAGGCCATGACCGGGCAAGCGCCGCTGAGCCCCCGCACTGGCTGTAAGTGACCTGACGTGACCGAAGCGCAACAACACTTTTTCTCGACGATCACGTTGTCACTGTCAGGTTTCCGGCACACGCTCTGGCCTCCCTACCGGGCGCGATCAGAGCAGTGCTCCGTGGATTGGCTGGTTGCTGAACGCCGGCCATGACGCCAGGTCGAGCCAGGTCTCGCCCTGCCGTGTCTCAGGCAAATCGCGCGAAGTCATACGGTGCGGGGTCGATGATCGGCGTGGTCCCGCACAGCAGATCCGCCGCCAGTTGCCCGGCCGCTGGCGAGGTGCCGAAGCCATGCCCGGAAAAGCCCGTAGCCACGGTCAGGCCGGGGATCTTCGACACGCCGCTGATCACGGGATTCGAATCGGGGGTGATGTCGATGGTGCCGGCCCAGGCCTGCTCGACCTTGGCCTGCTCGAACACCGGCCAGGCCGCGCGCAGGTTACGCAGCGCTTCTTCGTTGAGCTTCGGGTTGGCGTGCGGGTCCTTGACGCGCACGCGCTCGAAGGGCGTGACGTCACCGGGTTTCCAGCGCCGCGCCAGCGCCAGGTCGGTGAACAGGTCGCGGCCCACATTGACCCGCAGGAAACTACGCTGGGTGCGCAGTGCCGGCAGGTACTGGCGCGCCAGCAGGAAGTGATCGAGGGTCAGCGACGCATCCAGCGCGCCGCGCTGGGTGATGATGAAACCGCCGTTGATGTGCTTGCGGAAGGAAAAGTCCGGGGCGCCTACGGCAATGTCGGTCGGCCCTTGCATGGGCGCTGTACGCAGCACCGAACAGATCAGTGGCAGGGTCGGCAAGGACACGCCCTCGTTGCCGAGGAAACGCCGCGACCACATTCCGCCGGCCAGCAGCACCTGGCTGCAGCGCACCTCGCCCGCCTCGGTCAGCACACCGCTGACCCGCCCGGCTGATTTGACCAACCCACGCACTGCGCAACCCTCGAGGATCACCGCGCCCTTGGCGATGGCCGCCGTGGCGATGGCGCTGGCCGCCAGGGTCGGTTCGGCGCGCCCGTCGGAGCCAGTGTAGATCGCCCCCGCCCAGGGCTCGCGACCGCCTGGCACACGTTGCTCGATCTCGGCGCGGCTGAGCAGCCGCGAATCCAGGTTCAGCCCCGCCACGCTCTGCATCCAGCCTTCGTGCATGGCCATCTGCTCATCGTTACGCGCCAGGAACATGATGCCGGCCTGGCGATAGCCGACATCAGCACCGACCCGCTCGGCCATCCCGGCCCAGAGCCGGTCGGCGGCCTGGGCCAGGGGGATGTCGTGGCCATGGCGGTTGGTCTTGCGCACCCAGCCGAGGTTGCGCGACGACTGCTCGCCGGCGATGCGGCCTTTTTCCAGCACGACCACGGGGATATTGCGCTCGCTCAGGGCCAACGCCGCCGTAAGGCCGATGATGCCACCCCCGATGATCACCACCTGGGTCTCGCGGGGCAGTTGTTGCGCGGTGCGCACGGGCGCAATGGTCGGGGCCATGTCGGAACACTCGATGAAGAAAGGGAAAGGCGATGCGCTGGGCCTACTGACCCAGATCGATCCGCGTGACGTGAGCAGCGCTGGCCCCGCGGTAGGCGGTCACTTCGAGCTCGACCTTGTACACCGTCGAACCCAGCGGCGGACAGGTGACCGTACTGGCCGGGTCGATGCCGCGAAATTTCTCGCCCACCACACCCATCACCTGGGCAACATCAGCCGGGTTCTGAATGAACACCCGCGAGCACACCACATCGGCCAGGGTGGCATCGACCGCAGCCAGCGCCGCTTCGATGTTGGCGAACACCTGATGAGTCTGCTCGATCAGGTCGTCGGAGATTTCCTTGGTCTGCGGATGACGGCCTGCGGTATTGGAGACATGGATCCAGTTGTCCACGGCCACCAGCCGGGAATAACTGCCCATTTCTTCGTACTTGGAACCGGTTTTGACTTTGACGATATCGGTCATGGGGCAACTCCTTATGATGAATGAAAGCGTTTCAACTCAAGACCGGCACGTCCCACAGGTTCAACTTCACACCAATGTCGCGTGCCACTGCATTGCGATACACCACCGTGCCCCAGGCCACGTCTTCGACTGGCATGCCACCGACTGACAGCACGATGATTTCTTCATCATTGGTGCGCGCCGGCGCATCGCCGGCAATGATCTTGCCCAGGTCTTCGATCTGTTCGGCTTTCAACAACCCTTCATCGACCATGTCGAGGAAACGCACGCCCAACAGTGGTACATGCGGGTGCCCGGGCTTGGGCAGTTCTTCATGCCAGGCTTCGTACAGACCGGTGTTGTCGACCACCTTGCGCACGTCGTCGCTCTCCATGCCGCGGTCCAGGTTGCAGGCCGCCGGCATGGCCAGGAATGCGCCGGGCTTGACCCACGCGCGCTCGACCACGGGATAGGCACTCACATCACCGGTAGCGCAGGAGTTGCAGAAGGTCACCAGGTCGGAATCGCGCACCAACGCTTCGACGCTGTCGACCACGATCACCTTCAGTTGCGGGTAGGTTTCCCCCGCCCACTCGATGAACGTACTCAGGCTTTTCTCGCCACGGCCCTTGATTTTCAAGGTGTCCAGCTGCGGGCACACGGCCATGAAGGCGGCCACGGTGGTCTTGCCCATCACGCCAGGGCCGAGCAGGCCAATGACCCTGGAGTCCTTGCGCGCCAGGTGGCGCGCGCCCACCCCAGGAATGGCCCCGGTGCGGTAGGCCGACAGCAGGTTGGCCGACATGTGCGCCAGCGGTGCGCCGGTATCCGGGTCGTTGAGGGTGAACATCAGGATCGAGCGCGGCAGGCCCTTCTCGCGGTTGGCGATGTTGGAGCCGTACCACTTGACCCCGGCGGTACAGAAGTTGCCGCCCAGGTACGCCGGCATGGCCATCATGCGGCGGTCGGCGGTGGGCTTGGGCATGTTCGGAAACGGCGAATCGGCTGGGAAGATCACCATGGCGCCGTGGGAATCATTGTTGGGCCCGGCCATGCGGTAGTCACCGCTATATAACAGGCCGAACATCTCTTCCATGGTATTGACGCAACCGAGCATGTCGGTCACACCGGCGCGGATCATGTCCTGTTCGGACAAGTAGATAAAATCGATCTTGGTATTGTTATTCATGCTCAGCCAGGCTCCGAACGTCGGACAGTAAACGGGCCTGTTACAGCAACGGCCCCTTCGGCGATACGCAGTGTCGACACGTTGCGTACAGACACGTGGCGAGCTACTGGACCCGATCATAGGGAGGGGCTTATGGCGCAGCTATCCCGAATTGGCAGTGATGGCTGGCCAGAGGGAGGCGTACTGACCGAGGGGGCCTGAGCACCCGCGTGGCCGCGGCGGCGAGGGTGCCGGCGCGCTACGCTGATCAGCCCCGCGCTGCAGTTTGGCGGCTTGCGGGCGCTAGGAACAGGCGCCCAGGGTCTGTGAGGGTCGCTCACCAAACAGCTTCTTGTAGTGCACGGCAAAATGACTGAGGTGACTGAAACCCAGGTCGTTGGCCACCCGCGACACAGTCGTCGAAGGTTCACAGGCGTCGCGCAGGCGCCGCCGGGCTTCGTTGAGGCGCACCGCGCGCAGGTATTCCACCGGGCGCATGCCGGTGGAGTCATGGAAAGCGCTCTGCAAGGTGCGCCGGCTGACTTTCAGGTGTTCACACAGCTCCAGGATACCCAGCGGCTCCTCGGCCCATTCCAGCACCAGTTCCTGGCAGCGACGGACCAGGTAGGCGCCCACCGCCTTGTTGCCGCTGCGGCTGCGCGTGACGTCTTCGGACTGCCCCAGCACCTCCAGCACCGCCTCCAGCACCTGCTGCTCGAGCCAGGCTTCGGCCGCCTCCGGGGCAGGATGTTCGAGCACCTGCATGAGCAGCTGGCGCGCGCGCTGCAAGCGCGCGGCCGGCACATGCAGGCGGCTGCTGTGGGACAACCGGCGCAACTGTTCATCGGTCAGCTCATAAGCGGCCATCTTGGCGAAGCGCGCCACGTCGACAGTGATCGCCAGCAGGCGCATGCCCTGTTCGGCCTGGACGAAGAAATCTTCGTCACCGCGCAGCAACGACACCTGCTCACCCCCCAGCGCCTGGCCCTGGAACAACCCACTGACCTCACTGCCCAGCGACATGGCCAGACACAAGCGCCCGTGGGGTGCCTTGCCACGTTGCACCACACGGGTGTCGAGGGCTTCCTGGAACACTTGGAAACGCTCGCCGGTAACATGCCGCAAGAAGGTGTGCGGGTGCCCGTCGCTGAGCTGGTCGTAGGTTTGCTGCCAACCCTGGATCGCCCCGGCATGCAGATGGACATCATCGAAATGAGCAGTGGCGGTGTACATGGCGCGACGTCCGTTTGTGTGGAAATATTTCAAGATAGGTAAGCGAGTTTCATGCCAGTACGCTTCCCAGCGCTGGCGTCAGCCGTGGGCGAAGCGGCTAACGGCCACCAGAGGCTTTGGCCAGCACCTTGCCATTACCCCTGCCTTACAGCAGGAGGCTGCGCCGCCGAAACAATGATGCCCTGGACCGTCGCCAATCGCGTTACCGCAGGGCTCGGGTGTTTCCTATGGCCCCGCGCGGGCAGGCACGCCGCACGGGCGACAGCGACTTCAACGTGGTGTCGTGCCCCATGAAGGCGTTGCAGCATTTGTGCGCCCGTCCCGTGCCCAACGCACCGTCAGCGGGCGCGCACGGATCGTCAGCCACGGTTGGCAGCGATCAGGCGCATGTCAGGGCCACGCGCTTGCCAAAAGCACGGCTCAATGCCGCGCGCTGCGGTAGCTCCGCGGAGTCATGCCGGTCTGCTTCTTGAACGCTTTGGAGAAATGCGCCGAATCGGCAAAGCACCAGGCGGCACCGATGTCAGTGATCGAGCGGTGCGCGCAGGCCGGATTGCGCAAGTCTTGCGCAGCCTTGGCCAGCCGCTCCCGCAAGATGTAGCGGCATACGCTGTCGCCTCGGGCCTCGAACAATCGGTACAGCTGCCGGCTGGAAATGCCCAGTTCTTCTGCCAGGCCGGCCGGGGTCAGGCGCACCGAATCGAGCCGTTGCTGAATCAACGCTTGCACCTCGTGCAGCAGCAGGCCCGCGCTGTGGTCACTGGCGCGGTACTGCAAGACCGGCCCGAGCAGCGCCAGCAGGGCGTCCTGCAAGCCCTCACCGTCCTCGACGCAGGCCCACTGGCGCAGCTCGCCGGCCGCCACCTGGCGCACCAGGGTGCTGAGCAACTGGCCGCAGGCCCCGGCAGTCGACAATTTGCCAAAACGCTCAGGCCCCAGGCTCGCCAGGCGCGCCTTCGGCAAATGGATGGACACGTGGCTGAACAGGCCTTGGGGCATCATTTTCAACGCCGCCTCGCAGTCGAGCAGCGCCAGGTCGCCTTCGCGCAGGTGCACCACGCGGTCACCCAGCTCCACGTGGATCTCTCCCTGCTGCTGTAACACCAGGAAACAGTGTGGGTCGTGCTGTGCCTGGCTGGCGCGCGTGATCTCCTGGGCATTGCTGCGGATGTAAGCCACCTCGGTCGTGCCCAGCACAGTGTGCTGCAGTTCACCGATGAACAGGCTCTGGCAGTGCTCATAGCGGGTCTCGAAGCGTCCGCACACGTTGTGCACGCGAACGTTCCAGGTAGCGAGGGCCTGACCATTCATGATGCATCTCCGGCGAGCATGCGCCCCATAATAGTGCGCATTTCACGTGATTTTGGGTAACAAAACGCGTTCACGTGAAGCGTCAAGCAGGGACCGGGCCAAGTCGCTGCACGCCGGTGCAATCGGTCCACCCGGGATGGGGATGGCGCCTCATGCCCTCCGCGCAGCCCCTGATTGCAACTTCAGGCAAGCGCTGAAGGGACTCGGTGGCGCAGGGCTACAGCCGCGACAACACCAGGCCGTCGGCATCCTGCTCGCGCTGCAGCAACTGCTGCGAGCGCAGCACCGCCGCGCCATAGGCGAGCAACGCCAGCACCGAGCAGCTCCCAGAAAAGACGAACGCCGCCGTGTAGCCGAACTGCTCGATCAGCAGACCACTGAGGGCCGGCCCGAATGCCGCACCGGCTGACAAGCACAGCGCGCCGAGGGCGACCAGTTTTCCCGACACGTCGAACTCGGCCATGATCCCGAAGGTGTAGGCCAGCACGAAATTGATCGAGAACAGAAACAGCACGGCGCCGATCACATAGGTGGTGAACGAGCCGAACTGGGCCAGCAGCACCAGGCCTGCCAGCTGGGCCAGGATGATGATCGCCAGCGGCACGAAGCGCCCCGCTTTCAAGCCGATGGACGAGGCGATGAAGCCGCCGCCGGCATTGATGATGAAGCCCACCGCCAGTACCGCGCCGATGGTGTCACCCGAGAGCCCGGTCTTCTTGCCGATCAGTTCGAGAAAGGCCCACACCGCCATGATGCCGGTGAGAAATACCAGGCTGGCCACCAGGCTCAGCCAGACGATTGGCCGGCGTGCGGCACTCGCCTGCGCCGAAACACGGCTGGCCTCGACCACCCGTGCGCTGCGCGCAGGCACCCACAGCAACGGGGCGATACCGGTCAGCAGCAGGGTCAGGGCGATGGTCAGCAGCATGCCGTGAAAACCCCATACCGGCATCACCGCCACGGGCAACAGCACCAGCAGGGTGGCGCCAGGCACCGTTTCAAGACCGAGCTTGAAGCCGAATGCGCGCTCGGGCTGGGCGCTGTCGCCGAAGATGGTCATCGCCAATGCATACAGCGCGCCGGTGCCTGCACCGGCCAGGGCCATGATCACGAACAGCGACTCGAAGCTCGGTTCGCTGACCACGTACAACACCATGGCAATCACCCGCAGCGACGACAGCAGCGCAATCACCCGCCAGCTGACCCGCCGCACCCACAGCAACGAGGCCAGACCGAGCAGGCCGAAGCCCAGGTTCATGGCCAGGGCCAGGTTGCCCAGCTGGTTCTCGCCCAGGCCGAATTTCTCGGCCAGCGCACCGAACAACAGCGGCAACACGTTCAACAGCAGCGCACCTGCGCCGGACACCAGGCCGGCGGCGACATATACCGAGACCTTGTCGATTGGATTCGCCTTGATCGAGTTCATACCCAGACCCTTGTTGTTTTTATCGTGGTTCATTCAGGCAACGGCCCGGTCTGCTGCACGCAAGAGGGCCATCTCCAGGCGACGACCGCGCGGCGGCGGTCATCATCACCGCCTCAGTGTGCGGCGATTGCCCTGCGCAGACATGTGTCTGCTTGCCGGGCACTTGGTCACGGCTGCCAAGCGCGACCGTCTGGCGGTTGCTGGCTGGCCTTGGCCCAGCGCGACGCAGGCACTGCCCTCGCCGCCCCAAGGCAAGGCCGCCCGCTCAGCGCTGGCCCGGTACGGGCAACGGCGCCTGGTCGTTCCAGGCGCTGGTCGGCCGACTGAAGAGGTTTTCCGTCTGAAAATGCGCCATGCGCCAGCGGCCATCCTGCTGGGCAAAGGTGATGTCCAGGCGCGCGGCGTTCAGGTGCGAGCCACCGTCGGCGAAGGTGCTGGTCTGCAGCATCAGCCAGCGACCCTGGGCACGCTCGGCCGAGACCACGTCGATGACTTCACTGGTGAGGAAATGCACGTTCAAGGCGAAGTGCGCCGGCGTGCGCATGTACGTGGCGAACATCGCACGGATAGCGTCGCGGCCCACATAGCCCCCAAAGCTTGCGGCGTAGCGCGCGCCCTTGCCTTCCCAGCGCGCGTCGGCGGTGAACAGCCCCGCCAGCTCATCGAGCGGCGAGTCAGCGTCCAGCGCATCGCACAGCGCCATGTAACGGTTGATGCACACGCGAATCGCCTGCTGGTCCTCGAAGGCCTGTACCCGTGCGCGCAGTTCGGCCAGTTCGCTCATGCCGCACCCCCGGCCTGCAGCGGCGTCGAACACAGGTTGAGCAGCAGCCGTTCAGCGACGGCCAGCAGCTGCGCATCGGCGCCCTTGGCCGCGATCAGTTGCAGGCCGACCGGCAAGCCCTCGCGGCTGCCCAGGGGCATGCTCAAGGCCGGATGGCCGGACAGATTGAACGGTCGCACCAGCGCGGTCATGCCGAGCACGGCGCGGGTGTCGGCGGCCTCTTCCAGACGCAACGGGAAGTCCGGCATGGTCGGCAGGGCCAGCACGTCGACGCGGGTCAGCGCCTGGTCTACCGCAGCGGTGAAACGTTGGCGTACGGCTTCTGCCTCGGCCAGGGCCTGAGCGGACGTGGTGCCAGCGGCCTCCAGGCGACCGGCGATGTCGGCACCGACCTTGCCGCTGGCCAGCAACGGGCTGCAGGCATCGAAGGTTTCCCGGTTGATCACCACCATGCCGGCGGCGTAGGCCTCGGTGAAGTGCGCCAGTTCCACTGCCGACAGGCTCAGCCCGCTGGCCTGCAAGGCGCTATCGATCACACGCTGCACTGCAGGCTCGGCACTCACCGCCACCACCCCGACGCGCGCCGTGTCCGGCAGCGGCGCGGCGCTGAAGCTCGGATCGATCATGCCCATGGCGCGGATCAGCATCGGCAGGCTGGCCGCCAGCGGGCCGACGCAGTCGAGGCTGCTGTGGCTCGGCATGACCCCTTCGCGGCTGACCCGGCCATGGCTTGGCTTGAAGCCGAACACGCCGCAGCAACAGGCCGGTATGCGA
>NZ_DAMCCR010000014.1:0-59261 GCF_032058845.1 Pseudomonas sp.
CCCCAGGCCGAGCGATCCGAGCAGCACCAGCAGCGGCGCCGCGCTGATCGGCTGCCCGCCACTGCGCAGCACACTGCGCGGCGAGGGCGCACTGAGCAGTACCGGCAGCACCAGCACGCTGGTGGAGAACTGTTCGCTGAACCAGGCCAGCCAGGTCGCCCTGACAGATTGCTCGAACCACGGCGCCGCCACCAGGCAGGCCAGGCTTGCGGCGACGATGGCTGCGGCGGCGCTGGCACCCAGCAGGCACAACACCCCATGCGCGGTGCGCAAGCGTCGGTCGCTGCGCGGCAGCCGCGCCATCAGCAGCCATAACGTCAGGACCACGCTGAGGTTGCACAGGTTGAACCAGAGGGTGGGTTGCCAGGCGCTGCCACAGGCAAGGTCCGCGACCACCATGCCCAGGTAGACCAGGCACCAGCCGACCGGGCTGGCGAAGCGACGGTGGCGCAGCAGCAGGCCGGCGAGCACGGCGTTCACTGGCCAGAACAAGGAAAGAGTGGCGCTGGGGCGGGCCAGGATACCGGCCGCCGTGAGGACCAGCGTCAGGCTGAACAGGGCCAGGTAGACCCACAGGCGCGATCGGGCTGAGAACACCATGAACGGGAACCACATGCGCGGTGGAGAAGAAAACGACGCGCCAGGTCCGGCCCGGCGGCATACGCGGGCAGTGTCTTTCAACTGAGTAATTGATGTCAAACGGATATCACAGTGCGGCGATTGGCGGCGGTTGCCCGCTTGGCAAGCCACGAGCAGAGCCGGTCAGGCTCGGGCTGAAGTCAGGCAAACGGGATCGTGTGACCCAGGCACTGCTCAGACCGTTGTCCGACGTCTGCTGTTGTAGTTGACCATCCGCTCCAGCAATGGCCGTGATGATATCGCCATGGCCTAAAGCGGAAACACCCAGGGCACCATCACCACCGTCACCAGCATCACCAACACCGTGAACGGCACGCCCACCCGCACGAAATCCGCGAAGCGATACTGCCCAGGCCCCAGCACCAAGGTGTTCACCGGCGAGGATACCGGGGTCATGAACGCGGCCGAGGCGGCCAGGGCCACGGTCATGGCGAACGGGTAGGGCGACAGGCCCAACTGGCTGGCGGTGCTGATTGCCACCGGCGCCATCAGCACGGCGGTCGCGGTGTTGGAAATGAACAGGCCGATCACGGCCGTCATGACGAACAGGCAGGCCAGCATGCTGCGCGGCCCGGCATCGCCCAGCAGACCGACCAGGCCGGTGACGGCCAGATCGATGCCACCGGTTTTCTGCAGGGCCAAGGCGAACGGCAGCATGCCCACGATCAGCACCAGGCTTGGCCAGTGAATGGCGCGGTAGGCGCTGTTCATGTCGATGCAGCGCCCGGCGCCCATCAGCAGGCAGCCGATCAGCGCGGCCAGCACATTGGGCACCACCCCGCTGACCATCAGCGCCACCATCACCGCCAGGCTGGCCAGGGCCTGTGGCGCGCGACGGCGAGCCGGCGCCACCTGGTCGATCTCGGCCGGCAGGCTGAGCACGATGAAGTCGTGGGGATGGGTCTGCAACTGGCGGATGGCCTTCCAGGGGCCGACCACCAGCAGGGTGTCGCCCATGCGCAACGAGGTGTCCAGCCACTGCTGGTCAATGGCAGCCTGTTCACGGCGCAGGCCGACCACGTTGAGCCCGAAGCGGGTGCGAAAGGCCAGGCTGATCAGGGTCTTGCCGATCATGCTCGAGCCGGGCGGCAGCGACACTTCCGCCATGCCCAGTTCCTGCGACTGGTCGATGAAGTACGCGGCCTTGAAACGCATCGGTTCGAGCTGCATCGACTCACACAGGCTGCGCAGCCCGTCGCCGTTGCCAAACAGGTCGAGCAACAGCACGTCGCCGGCGTGCAGCACAGTGGCCGAGTCGGCACTGATCACCCGCGTGGTGAATTTGTGCTGGCGCTCGATGCCGATCACGTTGGCACCGTGTGCGGTGCGCAAGGCCAACTCGCCCAACGAATGGCCGATCAGCGGTGAGTGCGGGCGGATGCGCAGGCGCCGCTCGCGACCGCTGAGGTTGTAGTCCTGCACCAGGTCATGCAGGGTCGGGCGTGCCTCGGCCCGACCCTCCTGGCGGCCCTCGCCGTTGAGCCAGTGCCGTGTGAGCAGCATGTAGCCGATGCCCAGCACCAGTATCACCAGACCGAAAGGGGTGAAACTGAAGAAGCCGAACCCTTGGCCGCCATGGCGCACCAGTTCACTGTGCACCACCACGTTCGGTGGGGTGGCCACCAGGCTGAGCATGCCGCTGATCAGGCCGGCGAAGCTCAGCGGCATCATCAGGCGGCTGGGTGATATCCGCAGGCGCGCGGCGATGCTCAGCACGATGGGAATGAAGATCGCCACCACCCCGGTCGAACTCATCACCGAGCCCAGGCCGGCCACGCACACCATCAGCAGCAGCAACAGGCGCACTTCGCTGTGGCCGGCGGTCTCGCTCAGCCATTCACCGATGCGGTAGGCAATGCCCGTGCGCACCAGCCCTTCGCCAATGATGAACAGCGCAGCGATCAGCACCACATTGGGGTCGCTGAAGCCGGCCAGCGCCTGCTCGATGGTCAGCACGCCCGAGAGCGGTAACGCGAGAATCACCAGCACGGCAACCACATCCATGCGCGGACGGTTGCGGATGAACAGCACGATGACGATGGCCAGTAAGCCGAGGACCCACAGCAGCGGGTAATTCATGGGCGAGTGATCCTTCACGGTGCGGAAAAAAGAGCGGGTGGTCGAAGGCTGGCAGTCTGCCTGCGATGGCGGCAACGGGGCACGATCATTTCAGTCACGTTGCGCAGCAGACGCCTGCGCAGTGCACAGCGGTGTCGTGGCCTGGTCAAGCACGGCGCTAGCAGCCGCCACATCGTGCCTGCTCTGGACCTGCGCGGTGTTGATGTGCTGCAAGGTTATGACGTTTGCGGCGCACATGCGCCTGTGGGCTGCTGTTCTGTCCTGTTCGGTCATGGTGTTGTGCCGCAGGCCCGACCTAGACTCACTCAAGGCCGCCGCTAAGACGGCCATCTGCCACCTGGTGAGTCCATGATTGCCCATACCCCCACCCTGTTCGGTGCGGTCGCGCTGGTCGCGACCATCCTTGCGGTCTGCCTGCTGCTGGTCGGTCGCTTCAATCGCCGTGACAACCTGCTGCTGACAGGCGTCGGCTTGCTGGTGCATGCCCTGGCCTACGTGTGCTACACGCTGTACGGCCATGCACCGCTGCTGATCAGTTACGCCCTGGGTAACAGCTTGCTGTCGCTGGCCGTGGCGTTCTACAGCGCCAGCCTGTTTCGTGTGCGTGAGCAACCCGTGCCGTGGCGGCGCATTTTCATCATCCCGGCGCTGATGCTGGTCGGCCTGCTGGCGCTGCTGGACACACTCGAGCCGCGCATGCTGATGGCCTCGCTGGGGTTGATGGGGCAGTGTGCTTTGCTGTTGTACTGGGTCCAGCGCAAGGGCCAATGGCAGGGGCGTGCCCACCTGTTGCTGTCGATTGGCGCGGCCATCAGCCTGATCGGCCTGGGCATGCGGGTGATTGCCATCGCCAACGGTACGGCAGGGGACATGCGCTACGACACCAGCAACCTCAAGCAAACGGTCTCGGTTGCCATTGGCACGGTGACAGTGATGATGTTTTCCATCGGCCTGGTGCTGATGGCCAAGGAGCGCACCGAGGCGCGCTTGCAGCAATTGGCGCTCAGCGATGGGCTGACAGGCACGCTGAATCGCCGCGCTATCCTCGAGCATTTCGAGCAGAGCGTGCAGCAGCATCAACGCGGCGCGCGCTCCCTGGCGGTGGCGATGATCGACATCGACCACTTCAAGCGCATCAACGACCTGCATGGTCATCAGGCCGGCGATGAAGTGCTGCGCCACTGCGTGCGCGCCTGGCAGCAACGTCTGCGCAAGGGCGACAGCCTCGGGCGTTGGGGTGGGGAGGAGTTTCTGCTGTTGCTGCCGGACACGGAGCGAGCCGGTGCCCTCAACCTGGTGAGCGAGCTACGCCGGAGCCTGGCCAGCCAGCCAGCACGGTTCGCCGGCAAGTCAATCGATCTACGCTTCAGCGTGGGTTTGTGGTGCGGAGTACCGGGTGGGAGTGACACCACCGCGTCACTGCTGGCGCAGGCTGACGCGGGGTTGTATCAGGCCAAGGCCAGCGGCCGCGATGCGGTGCATCTGGTGGCCCTGGACGATGTTGGCTGAGGGCCTCACACCCTACTTGCCGGCTTGAATGGCCTTGATGGTGCCATTGGTGATTTCGATCAGCACATAACGGCCTTCGATCTTCACCCATTGCATGCCTTCTTCGGGTGCAGTCAGGCCCAAGGCCTTCCAGTTTTTCACTGCCAGCTCTTCGCGTTTGTACTTGTCGGAGGCTTTGTCACCGACTTCCAACTCCTTGTCGTGGGTGTCGGGCCCTTTGATACTTTCCTGGGTCGATTTGACGTCGGCAGCCTGGGCGACCATCGGCACGCCAGCCAAGGTGCTGGAGAACAGCAGGGCGCAGAGCAGAGTGTTGGCTTTCATACCTGTATTCCTTGTAGGACATGTGTGCACATTGAGACACCCGGCTCAGATGACAATTCACTTTGCTGGGTGGGCAAGTGCTAGAGTCGCGTTCTTTTTTCTCGAGGAACGAACATGCGAGCATTACTGCCGATGGCTGCCGCGTTGCTGATGGTCGGCTGCGCCTCATCGACCATGGACGCTGCCCGTACCGGCGCCCCCAGCGCCCAGCTCGATTCGCGCAAACCTGCCGGGCGTGTGGCCGAGTGCATTCAGTACAGCTGGCAAGACGAGGTGGTGTTCGGTGTCGATGCGAGCGGCTACAAGGATGCGCGCAAGGACGGTGGCTTCACGGTCTATACCCGTGAGGCGCAGGCGTTCGTCGACGTGTACCCGCAGGGCCAGGGCACCCATGTCGACTTCTATGCCAAACCGCAGGACGGTACCGCGTTACGCCGCAAGGCTGCGGCAGCGACGTGTCTGTGACAGGGCATCACTTGCGTAGCTGAACACGGTCGGTAGGTGCCAACTGTGTTTCATCCGACACTGACCAGTGGTTCTACCAGGCCGACTTCGTCGGCCATCGCGACTGAAGTCGCTCCTACAGGTGCGTGAGCCAGACGAAATCACTGTTGCAGAAGAACGCGGTCCGGGTGGGAGCGGCCGGTCCGGCGCTCCGGTCAGTCGCGATGGCCGGCGCAGCCGGCCCAACGCTGCAGCCTGTTGTTCCCTGCTGCTGTGCTGCGCCCGGAGCACGCCGGCCGCGCTGGCCATCACCATTGAAATCGCGCACTGAACCCTTATGCCAGATACCCCCCATCCACCGTCAAGGTCGCGCCCGTCGTATAGCTCGACGCCGCGCTGGCCAGGTACAGCACCGCGCCGGCCATTTCGCCAGGCTCCGCCACGCGCTTGAGCGGGATCTGCTGCAGGGCGCTGTCGAGGATGGCGGGGTTTTTCACCAGCGCTGCGGCGAACTGGGTGTCGGTGAGCCCTGGGAGCAGGGCGTTGCAGCGGATGCCGAACGGCGCGCATTCCTTGGCAAAGGCCTGGGTCATGTTGATCACTGCGGCCTTGGTCACCGAATAGATGCCTTGGAAATGCCCGGGCGATACCCCATTGATCGACGCCACGTTGATGATGCTGCCGCCACCGTGCTCGCGCATCAGCTTGCCGGCCGCCACCGACATGAAGAAGTAGCCTCGGATGTTCACGTCCACGGTCTTCTGGAATGCGCCTGGATCGGTGTCGAGGATGTTGCAGAACTGTGGATTGGTGGCGGCGTTGTTGACCAGAATGTCGAGCCGCCCGAAGCGTTCGCGGATCTGCCCGAAGGCTTGCTCGATCTGCGCCAGTTCACCGATGTGGCAGGCCAACGCAGTGGCCTGGCCGCCCGCGGCAACGATGGCGTCGGCCACTTGCTGGCAGCCTTCGAGCTTGCGGCTGGTGACGACCACATGGGCGCCTTGCTCAGCCAGCAGGTGGGCGATGGCGGCGCCAATGCCTCGGCTGGCGCCGGACACCAGGGCGATCTTGCCGTCTAGGTCGAACAGTTGAGTCTTGGCCATGGTCGTCGTTACCTGATCATTCGATAGGGAGTGAAGGAGATGCCGGTGCGGCGGGTGGCGTCTGACACCCGTGCCTTTCTGCTACCGAGCCCGAACAGCGGCGTCTGGGTCATTGGTTTATGTGCCTGATCGTTCAGAGGGGAGAGCGGGCGATGATCTGCACCGTCATCTGCTCCAGCAGGTGATTCATCTGGATGAAGCTGGCAAAGCGCTTGTCCTGGGTCTGGCCATGGAAGTAGCGGTAGTAGATCTGCTGAATGATTCCCGCGAGTCGGAACAGCCCGTACACATGGTAGAAGTCGACATTGTGCAGACGTAGCCCGCTGTGTTCGGCGTAGCGCTCGACGAACTGGCGGCGGCTGAGCATGCCTGGGGCGTTGCTCGGCTGGCGGCGCAGTTGCTGGATGGGTGCCGGGTCAGTGGCCTCGATCCAGTACGCCAGGCTGGTGCCCAGATCCATCAGTGGGTCGCCCAAGGTGGCCATTTCCCAGTCCAGTACGCCGATGATGCGCGTAGGGTGGACGGGGTCGAGGATGACGTTGTCCAGCCGGTAATCGTTGTGCAGCAGAGCCGGGCGTGGATGGTCGGCGGGCTGGTGCTCGCGCAGCCAGGCGATGACCTGCTCCCAGCGCGGCGCATCGGCGGTCAGGGCCTGGGCGTAGCGGCTTGCCCAGCCTTCGATCTGGCGTTGCACGTAGCCATCCGGCTTGCCCAGGTCGCCCAGGCCACAGGCGTTGTAGTCGACCTGATGCAGCTCGGCGAGGCGGTCGATGAAGCTTTCGCACAGGGCCTGTGCGCGTGCCGGGCCCAGGCCCAGCGCCGGCGGCAGATCGGCGCGCAGGATGATTCCTTCGACGCGCTGCATGACATAGAACTCACTGCCGATCAGCGCCGCGTCGGTGCAGTGCAGGTAGGCCTTGGGGCAGTAGGGGAAGCCCGCATTGAGCCGGTTGAGAATGCGAAATTCCCGGCCCATGTCATGGGCGCTTTTGGCCTTGTGGCCAAAGGGCGGGCGACGCAGCACCAGTTCGCGGTCGGCGTAGCGCAGCAGATAGGTAAGGTTGGAGGCGCCACCGGGGAACTGGCTGAGCTCAGGGGTGCCGGACAGCCCAGGCAGGTGCGCCTTGAGGTAGGCATCGATCACGGCAACGTCGAAGGTTTCACCACTGCGGACCTGGGTGGGGCGATCTGTAAGCGACATTGACGCTCCTTATTCTGCGCTCGGCCAAGCATGACTCAATCTAGTGAGGTCAACGGTGGGCGGCAAGCCCGCGAGGTGTTGGATAGCCCGGCGTGTTGCCACCCGATCAACGGCTCTGATGGCAAAAAAAAACCGAAGCCCGGAGGCTTCGGTTTCGTGTGTCAGTGCCGTACCCGACTCAGGACGGGAACAGTTCGCTGAGCTTCATCGACAGCATCATGTCGCCTTCGACACGCAGCTTGCCGCCCATGAACGCTTGCATGCCATCGGTCTCGCCGCTGACGATGCCCTTCAGGGTTTCGCTGTCCATGACCAGCGTGCAGTTGGCGTCAGGGTTTTCGCCCTCTTGCAGTTCGCAGGTGCCGTCCTTGATGACCAGCGCGTAGTGCTTGTCTTCATCGGTGATGTTGAAGCCGTACACCAGGTCCAGGCCAGCGGCTGCGGCGGGGTTGAACTTCTCTTGCATCTTCTTCACGGCGTCGGCGACGGAGGTCATGGCGTTTTCCTTATCGGTGATGGGTAGCGGAGTGCACGGGGATGAAAAGGCCGGGTCATCGGTAGGTGATGAGCTCCGGGGCCTGCAACAGTGCCAGGTGGGCCTGGCTGTTGAAGGTGCTCAGGCTGACCTCGCGACCGTGGAATTTCAGGTGGTTGAGCGAGGTATTGATGATCTGCCAGTTGAGCGTGAAGGCCTGGGCCGGCGTGATACCGGTGATCAGGTGGAGCAGCGCGGCGATGCTGCCGCCGGAGGTGAACACGGCGATGTTCTGGCCTTCAGCAGCCTGATCCAGCACACGCTGCAGCGCTCGCTGCAAGCGCGCGGTGAACGCGCTCCAGGTTTCCAGGCCATCGTCTTCGGCGTGGTCGCCAGCGTGCCAGCGCTGCACCATCAGGGCGAACAGACGCTGGAATTCGCTGCGGTGTTCGCGGGCGTTGCGCATCACGTGCAGCGCCTCGGGCTCCTGGACCAGCAACGCCGGCAGCAGACTGCGAATCACGCCCTCGGCGTCGAATTCGTTGAAGTCGGGGTCGGTGTCGATCGCGGGTGTGTCAACGCCACTGGCGCGCAGGGCATCCAGGGCGAGGCGGGCAGTGTCCTGCTGGCGGCGCAGGCTACCCGCCACGCAACGGTCGAACCTCAGGCCCAGCTGGCCGAAATGCTCGCCCAGCGCGTGGCTCTGGCGCGCGCCGAGGTCCGACAGCACATCGTAGTCACTGGCGCCAAACGAGGCCTGGCCATGTCGGATCAGATAGAGGTTGCCCACGGGTTGCCTGCACGCATTGGGAGTGGTGCGAGGTTAGGATGCGGCCAGCGGGCTGTCAACGGAAAAGCATACAAGCGTTTGAAAAGGCCGTTTGAATGTTGCCGCAGGGGCCTGTCCCTCGCAGCGCTCGGCACCCCGTCGCAGGCGCGTGCCCATGGCAGGCACGCGCCGCAGGATCAATGCGCCCCAGCGGATTTGCTCAGGTCGCTTTCGGCCCATTCGGTATAGATGCACGCATCGCCCACCGCCCAACGCACCTTCACCGTGTCGCCCGGCTGCATCGACATGCCCGCCGCCGACAGCGCCTTGACCTTGAGCTCGGTACCACCGGCGGTGACCACCTGGCAGGTCTGGCTTTCACCCAGGAACAGCACTTCCGCGACCTTGGCGCTGACTTCGTTCCAGCCCGCTGGCAGCGGCTCGCGTGCAGCTTGCTCGGTGGTCATGGCCAGGGCTTTTTCCGGGCGCACCATGATCAGTGCTTCCTGACCTGGGTTCAGGCCGGGCGTCAGGCGAATCGCCAGCGGCTGGCCTTCGAAGGTGCCGCTGCCGTTGCCCTGGGCCTTGATGCGCAGGAAGTTGGAGTTGCCCAGGAACGAGGCCACGAAGGCATTCGGCGGGTTCTGGTAGAGGTCGTACCCGGTGCCCAGGCCAACGATCTTGCCATGGCTGAAGATGGCGATGCGCTGGGATAGGCGCATGGCTTCTTCCTGGTCGTGGGTCACGTAGACGATGGTGATGCCCAGACGACGGTGCAACTGGCGCAGCTCGTCCTGCAGGTCTTCACGCAGCTTCTTGTCCAGTGCCCCGAGCGGTTCGTCCATCAGCAGGATGCGCGGTTCATACACCAGCGCACGGGCGATGGCCACGCGCTGCTGCTGGCCGCCGGACATCTGCGACGGCTTGCGGTGGGCGAAAGGCTCCAGCTGTACCAGCTTGAGCATGGCGTCGACCTTCTTGGTGGTCTCGGTGGCGCTGAGCTTGCGGATGGCCAGGGGGAAGGCGATGTTGTCGCGCACGTTCAGGTGGGGGAACAGCGAGTAGCGCTGGAACACCATGCCGATGTCGCGCTTGTGCGGCGGCACCTGCACCAGCGATTGGCCGTCCACCAGAATCTCGCCGCTGCTGGGCGTCTCGAAGCCGGCCAGCATCGACAGCGTGGTCGACTTGCCCGAGCCGCTGGAGCCGAGGAAGGTGAGAAATTCGCCGTCCTGGATCTCCAGGTCGAGGTTGTCCACGGCGGTGAAATCGCCGTAGTGCTTGTTCAGGCCACGCAGGCTGACCAGGGTCTTGCCATGCGGTTTGTCTTGGATCACTGCACTCATTGTTGTTTTCTCCGCAGGCTCGTTTTCAAGCTCAGGCGTTGGCTTCGGTGCGCCGGCGCAACGCGGCGGCAATGAACATGACCAGGAGCGACAGGCCAATCAACAGCGTCGAAGCGACGGCAATGACCGGGCTGAGGTCCTGGCGCAGGGTGGTCCACATCTTCACGGGCAAGGTCTGCAGGTCGGGGCTGGCCATCATCACGCTGAGCACCACTTCATCCCATGACACGAGGAAGGCGAACAGGCCACCGGCGATCATCCCTGGGCGAATCGCCGGGAAGGTCACCTTGTAGATCGCCTGCAAGCGCGAGGCCCCGCAGATCACGGCGGCGTCTTCGATCGACTGATCGAACAGCTTCAGCGAGTTGATGATCGAGATGATGGTGAAGGGCAGGGCGACGATCACGTGGCTGACCACGAAAGCGAACAGCGTGCCGGTGTAGCCCAGTTTCAGGAACAGCGCATAGACCGCGACGGCGATGATCACCAACGGCACGATCATCGGCATGGTGAACAGGCCGTAAAGCATTTCCCGGCCCGGGAAGCGCCCGCGCACCAGGGCGAAGGCAGTGGGCAGACCGAGCGCCACGGCGGCGACGGTGGTCAGCACAGCGACCTTGAGGCTGGCCAGCGCCGCGTCCATCCAGTCGGGGTTGGAGAAGAACTGCGTGTACCACTTCACGGTCCAGCCCGGCGGCGGGAAGACCAGCCATTGCGAGGAGCCGAACGACAGCAGGATGATGAACACCACCGGCAGCAGCAGGAAGGCGGCAATGACGCCGGTGGTCACGTACAGGCCCGTACGCAGCGGGCGGCCCATGGCATTGGGAGACAGGAGCATGGCGGATTACCTCGGGTTGCCGACCGGGGATTCCGGCTGCAGCTTCAGGTACAGGTAGAAAAGCACCAGGGTGATCGCCACCAACAGTGCGGCGGCGGCACTGGCCAGGCCCCAGTTGAGGAACGACTGCACCTGCTGAATGATGAACTCGGGCAGCATCATGTTCTGCGCCCCACCCAGCAGCGCCGGGGTGACGTAGTAACCGAGCGACATCACGAACACCATCAAGGCCCCCGAGAACAACCCCGAGCGGCACAGTGGCAGGAACACTTTCCAGAAGTTGGTCCAGGGGCTGGCGCCGCAGATCGAGCCTGCCTGCAGCACCATCGGATCAATGGCGTGCATGGTCGCCTGCAGCGGCAGCACGATGAACGGGATCATGATGTAGCTCATGCCGATCACCACCCCGGTGAGGTTGTGCACCATTTCAATCGGGGCATCGATGATGCCCATGGCCATCAGCGCCTTGTTGATCACCCCCGAACTCTGCAGCAGCACCAGCCAGGAGTAGGTCCGCGCGAGCAGGCTGGTCCACATCGACAGCAGCACGATGTTCAGCAGCCAGCGGCCCCAGCCCTTGGGCACCAGAGTGATCGCCCAAGCCAGCGGGAAGCCCAGCAGCACGCTGATCAGCGTCACCAGGCCGGCTACCGAGAAGGTGTTGATCAACACCCGGGTGTAGGCCGAGTTGGCGAACAGTTGCGCGTAGTTGCCCAGGCCCGGTTCCGGCTCCAGCACGCCGCGCAGCAGCAGGCCGATCAGCGGGGCGAAGAAGAACAGGCCGAGGAACAGCAGGGCCGGCAGCAGGTTGCGGCTGCCTTTCCAGCGCTGGCCCAGGCTCGGGCGCCGCACGACGGCGGCCCCGGTGCCTGGCCCTTGGGCGTTTTGCAAGGCGTTGATGGCGACTTTCATTTGACCAGCCACTCATTCCAGCGGGCAGCGATGTCTTGACCGTTCTTGGCCCAGTAGGCGAAGTCGAGGGTGACCTGATCCTCGACGTGGGCGGTCGGCAGGTTCGGCGCCAGCTTGCTGTCGAGTTTCGCCACGCTGTCGACGTTCACCGGAGCATAGGCGGTCTTGTTGGCGAAGTCGGCCTGGCCTTGGGCGCTGCTGGCGTTGGCCAGGAACTTCATGGCCGCGTCCTTGTTCTTGGCGCCTTTGGGCACGACGAGGAAATCGGCCATGACCAGGTTCTGCTTCCAGCTCACGCCGACCGGCGCGCCGTCCTGTTGCAGGGCGTAGACACGGCCGTTCCAGAACTGACCGAGTGAGGCTTCACCCGAGGCCAGCAGTTGCTGAGACTGGGCACCACCGCCCCACCAGACGATGTCTTTCTTGATGGTGTCGAGCTTCTTGAAGGCGCGGTCCAGGTCCAGGGGGTAGAGCTTGTCGGGGGCTACGCCGTCGGCGAGCAGAGCCAGTTCCAGCACGCCGGGGCTTGGCCATTTATAGAGGGCGCGTTTGCCGGGGTAGGTCTTGGTGTCGAACAGCGCGCTCCAGTCGGCGGGTTTGCCGCCGCCGAGCTTGCCTTCGTTGTAGCCGAGCACGAACGAGAAGAAGAACGAGCCGACGCCGTGGTCGGAGACGAAGCGTGGGTCAATCTTGTCGCGTTGGATGGTCTTGAAGTCGAGGGGTTCGAGCAGGCCTTCACTCGCGGCGCGCAGGGCGAAGTCGGCTTCGACATCGACCACGTCCCATTGCACGTTGCCGCTTTCGACCATGGCCTTGAGCTTGCCGTAGTCGGTTGGGCCGTCCTGGACGACCTTGATGTCGGTCTGCTTGCTGAAGGGGATGGCCCAGGCTTCTTTCTGTGCGTCCTGCGTAGTGCCACCCCAGCTCACGAAATTGACGCTTTCGGCGGCGACTGCAGCCTGGCACGCCAGGGTCAGCAGGCTGGCGGACAGCACTGCGCTTACACGTTTGCTCAACAGCATGGTTACGCCCTCGTTACTTTTGTTATTCGAGGCGGGCTGGGTGCGCCCGCCAATCGTGTTCGGGGAGCAGCTTTGTAGGTGTGACGTGACGGTAGAACGGCCTGGTTGCAGGCTGTAGAAATTAAGGTCTACGGGATATCATATTATGGTATTCCAAGATTTTGGCAAGTGGGGGGAGGCGACCGGCCATCATTTGTTTCCGAGGGTTCTGCAGCACGGTTTGCAGGGGTGTCGTGTTGCATGCAGGTCGCTGGCCTCATCTTGCATGCGACATCACTTGCCCTGCCTCAATCGCCCGGTGGTGGCTCGAACGCAATGCTCTGCACCACTTCCAGCTCGTATCCGGCCAAGCCTGCATATTTCAACGGCGGCCCCAGATGACGGAGCTTGCCCACGCCCAGGTCCTGCAAGATCTGCGCACCCGTACCCACCTCCGAGTACACCTTCGACTGACCGCGCTGATAGGGCCGCAGCGGCTGAGTGAGTTGCGGGATACGCTCCAGCAGCGCCTGGGAGGATTCATGGTTGGCCAGGATCACCACCACGCCCGTGCCTTCCTGCGCAACCTTTTCCAACGCGGCCCACAGCGTCCAGTTCGCCGGTCCGGCGTACTCGGCGCCGACCAGATCACGCAGCGGATCGATCACATGCACGCGGACCAGCGTTGGCTGGTCGCGTTTGATCTCGCCCATGACCATGGCCATGTGCACGCCACCCTCGATGCGGTCTTCGTAGCTGACCAGGCGGAACGTGCCATGCACGGTGGGCAGGTCGCGCTCGCCGATACGCTTGATGGTCTGTTCGTTGCTGAGGCGGTAGTGGATCAGGTCAGCGATGGTGCCGATCTTGATGCCATGCTGCGCGGCGAATATTTCCAGGTCCGGGCGGCGAGCCATGGTGCCGTCGTCGTTGAGCACTTCGACGATGACCGAGGCAGGCGCGAAGCCTGCCAGGCGCGCCATGTCGCAACCGGCTTCGGTATGCCCGGCGCGGTTCAGCACCCCGCCTTCGCGGGCGCGCAGGGGAAAGATGTGGCCTGGCTGCACCAGGTCTTCCGGGCGGGCATTGGCCGCCATGGCCGCGGCCACGGTACGTGCGCGGTCAGCGGCAGAGATGCCGGTGGTCACGCCCGTGGCAGCTTCGATGGACACGGTGAACGCGGTGCTGAACGCGCTGCCGTTGGCTGGCACCATCTGCTCAAGGCCCAGACGCTGGCAGTGGTCGTCGGTGAGGGTCAGGCAGATCAGGCCGCGCGCGTGGCGGGCCATGAAGTTGATGGCGGTCGCGTCACAGCGCTCGGCGGCGATCAGCAGGTCACCTTCGTTTTCCCGGTCTTCGTCGTCCACCAGCAGGACCATCTTGCCCTGGCGATAGTCCTCGAGGAGTTCTTCGATGCTGTTGAAAGCCATGCGGTACGCTCACTTCTTGTTGATGGTTTGTGGTATACCATCATACACATAACCCGCAGGTGGAGCGCAGTGCATGAAGGCCTATTGGATCGCCCATGTCGATGTCAGCGATGTCGAGCAGTATCAGCAATACACTCAGCGCGCGCCGGCGGCGTTCAAGGCCTACGGCGGGCGTTTCCTGGCCCGGGGTGGGCGCAGCGAGGCGCTTGAAGGCCGACCTGCTCCACAGCGTAGCGTCGTGATCGAATTCGATTCCTATGAGCAGGCCCTGGCCTGCTATCGCTCGGCCGAATACCAGGCAGCGTGTGCTCATCGACAAGGCGCAGCCAAGGCTGAAGTGATCATTGTAGAAGGGTTTGAGCCCTAGGCCCGGCAAACGCCGTCGCGCTTGCCTGTTTCCCGGAGCGGCGATCCCGAATCGTTCAGAGCGGCCTGGAGCGGGGCGCATTTCAATACACCCACACCTCGACACGCCGATTGCGCAGGCGCTCTTGCACCTGGGCGTTGCCCGCGACCGGCAAGGCGTCGCCCATGCCCATCACCTGTTGCGCCTGCACCCCCAGTCGCGCCAACTCCCGGCGTACCGCCATGGCGCGCAGGCGCGAGAGCAGGGCTGCGCGACCAGGGGTGTCCTTGCTGTCACCGAAGCCGACCAGCACCACGCTGCCCTGCAGTTTGCCCGCCTCCCGCAAGTAGCTGGCCACTCGCTGCACGTCGCGCAGGGCCTTGTTGTCGAGGCGCGCGCTGTCTGGCTGGAAGCGAAAGCTCACGTTGAGGCGTTCGGCCGCGCCGGCCAGGGTGCGGTAGTACGGCGGCTGTTCGGCCTGCACCGGTACAGGCACGGCCTGGATCTGCTGCGCGACGAATCCTTGCGCGGCCACGATGGCCTGGCCGGCAGCGCTTTGCGCAAAGTCGGCCAGCGCCTGAGCGTAGGGTGTGGGGCGCGCGGGCAGGTAGAAATACAGCCGACGTGACAGCGGATAGTCCTCGCTGGCGATCAGGTCGCGGCTGGGCGCCAGGGCCGGCGCATCGCCTGCTGCGATGGCCAGTGCCCGCGCGCCATGTAATGAACCCAGCCCGCTGAAGCCGATGCCATGCGGGTCGGCCAGTACCTGTGCGACCAGGGCGTCAGCCGACTCGAAGCGCTTGGCCTGGCTCGCCAGGTGTTGCTGTTGTGGCTGCAGCACCAGGCTGTCGAAGGTCTCGAACGTCCCTGAGCGTTCATCGCGGGCATACAGGTGAATATCGCCACCGGGCACGCCGAGTTGCTCCCAGCGCTGCACCGTGCCGGCAAACACCTGCGCCAGTTGCTCAAGGCTCAAGTGCTCGAGGGGGTTGTCGGGGTGGAGAATGATCGCCACGCCGTCGAGGCCGATCACCTGCTCGCTGGCGGCGCTGCGCAGATCGCCAAGGCCACCCAGCTGCGCCGCTTCCTGCAGGCTGATCGGCCGCGAAGCGCTGGCGATGTCGGCGCGGCCATCACCCAGTGCTCTGAAGCCGGTGCGGGTGCCGTGGGCGGCGATTTCGATGCGAATCGGCTGGCCCCGGCTGTCTAGGGCGCGCACCACCTGCTCGTTGGCGGCGGCGCCCGGTTGGCGCTGCACGGCGGTCGCGCCGCGCGCGCTCAACAGGCCTTCGACCAACGCTGGGGCCAGGGCACTGCCGACGGTATTGGAACCCTGGATACGCAGCTGCGCGGGTGCAGCGCAGGCCAGTGCCGGCAGCAGGCATAACAGCAGAAGAAAGCGGCCGCGCATGCCGAATGACCTTTGCATGGAGGAGGTGATTTCTGAAGGAAGCAACGGGCCGCACAGTACGACAATGCTGTGACTGTGAGATGACAGATGCTGGCGACTGTTGCGCTGCCTGCAATCCCAACTGTGCGGGTCGGGGCATCGCCACACGCGTTATGCTGTTTCCAGATGTTTCTATAACAAGCCTGAACAAGGAACGCTGTAATGCCGCTCAAGGACCTGCTGATCGCGCTGGTGGTGATCATCGCGTGGGGTGTCAACTTCGTGGTCATCAAGATTGGCCTGGACGGCTTGCCCCCGATGCTACTGGGCGCACTGCGTTTTGCGCTGGTGGCGTTCCCCGCCATTCTGCTGGTCAAGCGGCCAAAGCTGCCTTGGCGCTGGCTGATCGCCTACGGCGCAACGATCTCTCTTGGTCAGTTCGCCTTTCTGTTCCAAGCCATGTACAGCGGCATGCCGCCGGGCCTGGCCTCGCTGATATTGCAGTCCCAGGCGTTCTTCACCCTGGGCTTCGCTGCCTTGTTTCTCGGCGAGCGGCTGCGTCCGGCCAGTGTGCTGGGCCTGTTGGTCGCGGCAGCCGGGCTGGCGGTGATTGGCAGTGAAGACAGCAGCCATGTGCCGCTGGTCGCGCTGTTGCTGACCCTGTGCGGCGGCGCCATGTGGGGCATGGGCAACATCATCACCCGGCGTTTTGGTTCGGTGGATCTGGTGGCGCTGGTGATCTGGGGCGGGCTGATCCCGCCGCTGCCCTTTCTGGCATTGTCATGGGCGTTGGAGGGGCCAGCGGCGATGTCCCATGCGCTGCTGAACATTTCTCTGAACTCGCTGCTGGCGCTGGCGTACTTGTCATTCGTGGCCACCATGCTTGGCTACAGCCTGTGGAGCACCTTGCTGTCGCGCCATCCTGCGGGCAAGGTGGCGCCTTTTTCCTTGTTGGTGCCGGTGATCGGCCTGAGTTCCTCGGCCTGGTTGCTGGGCGAGCGGCTGAGCACCTTGCAGTGCTGGGGGGCAGGGCTGGTGATGCTCGGGCTGCTGGTCAACGTGTTCGGCTCCCGGGTGCTACAGCGCCTGACGGCGAGGGGAGAACGCACGGTCTGAGCCGGGCGGTCGATCTGCTAGGATCGGCGCCTTGTCCTTTCAATGTGGAGCTTGCAGATGATCGTCACCACTACCCCGCAGATCGAAGGTCGCGCGATCGCTGAATACCGCGGCGTGGTCAGCGCTCAGTCAGTGCAGGGCGTCAATTTCGTGCGGGACTTCTTTGCTCGGTTCCGCGACGTCTTCGGCGGCCGCTCGCAGACGCTGGAAAGCGCGCTGCGCACGGCACGCCAGCAAGCGACCGACGAGCTGCAGGCACACGCCCGTGACGCGGGCGCCGATGCCGTGGTGGGTGTGCATTTCGAGATCAGCATGCCCAGCGTGCAGGGCGGCATGGTGGTGGTGTTTGCCACCGGGACGGCGGTGCGTCTGCGCTGATTGCAGCAGCGCTGCCGCATCCGGCACGTCTCGAGGAAACGCCAGTGCCCCGCCCAACGGCGAGGTTTTCATCGCATTCATTGATCCTGAGCACGTATTCGGTGCGCTGTGCTCGTGGCGCACACGGCTGTGTGTTTTCCTAGAGGGCATGTCGGCAACACACAGGGAGAACGCCATGAGAATCAGGGAAGATATCTACTGGCAATGGGCCGATGCCAACCTGCACAGCCGGTGCCATGACGAGGCGCTGAGCGATGGCACTTCGTTCGATGTGCAGGTGAGGCTATCGGCGCAAGGCGCTACACAGTTGTTTCTTGGCTTGTACAGCCGCGAGGGTACAGCCATCCGCGAGGAGTACTACCGTCAACGCCCGGGTGAAACCATGACCCGAGCGATGGTCTGGGGTGTGGACCGCGCACGTGCCCTGGCGGTGGGGGCGCTGGACGTGGCAGCGCCAGTCCCACGCCGCCAGGCCTGACGCCTTACGCACAACGCCCGGCCATGACTGGCCGGGCGTTGTGCGTTTCAGCGGCGCTGCGCTCAGGCGAACGACTCGATCACCTTGACCGCGTCACGCTCGCGGGCAGCGGGCCATTCCTGTTGCAAGGTTTGCAACACGCGCCCGACGAACTGGGTATCGGCGGCGGCCTTGCGACCGACGAAGCCCTGACCTCGGCGGTAGACCTTGAAGCGTGCACGCATGCTGGGCAGGTGTGCTTCAAATTCCGCTTCGTGGGAGTTCGGTTGCAGGCGGTCGAGGCGGACTTCGCCTGTGTGGCTCAGCCACAGCAGGTGGTCGTCCTGGCTGTCCTTGCGCGCGGCGAACAGCTGGGCCAATTGCTCGATGGTTGGTTGGTCATTTAAATTCAGGTTCATCATAAAGCCCCCATTACCCATTGTTGGTGTCGTTCCGAGTCTGCACCACACGATGTAGCGCATAACCAAAGCTGCTACCGCAGCGTTGCAACAGGGGCTTTCACACGCTGTCTTTTGGACAGTTCCCGCTCCAGAGACGGCTTGCGTTACCGCGCAAGCCGTCTGGAATACCCATGCCAGCGTCCCCGATCAGGGAGACGGCCCAATCATGCCCAAGGTCCTGAAAGGCCGTCAACAGTTTTGTAGTGGAAATTTGCTTGCACTACATAATGTCGGACAATCTGCTGTGTCGTGTAGGCTTGCCCGGCCCTCGGCGTTTTCATGCCGAGATCGCCGGAATGACGAACCCTGACCGGGTAAAGGGGTCAGGGTATGGCAGCCTTCACAAAAGCGTCAGCAAGACGCCTCAGCAGGAGTTTCACCCGTATGCCGAACAAGCCAGATCCTGAGAATCCCAGGAGCAGTATCAACCCCCCCGTATTTTGGATTTCCGCGATCTTGTTGCTTGTGCTTGTGCTCTATGCCAGCGTCTTCCAGAGCCACGCCCAGGCACTTTTTGGTGACATTCAAGACTGGATCATCAGCAATGTCAGCTGGTTCTACATCTTGGCCGTCGCGATCATTCTGGGCACTGTGGTGTTCCTCGGACTCAGCCGCTATGGCGACATCAAGCTAGGCCCTGACCACAGCACGCCTGACTTCAGCAGCATGACCTGGTTCGCCATGCTGTTCTCGGCAGGCATGGGCATCGGCCTGATGTTCTTTGGCGTTGCCGAGCCGGTCATGCACTTCGCCAAGCCGCCTTTCGGCGATGGCGGTACGGTGCAGGCGGCCGGCGAGGCCATGCGCATCACCTTCTTCCACTGGGGCCTGCATGCCTGGGCAATCTACGCCATCGTGGCGTTGATCCTGGCCTACTTCAGTTTCCGTCACGGTTTGCCGTTGACCTTGCGCTCGGCCCTGTACCCGCTGATCGGTGAGCGCATCTATGGCCCCATCGGCCACGCTGTGGACATCTTTGCCATCATCGGCACGGTGTTCGGGGTTGCCACCTCATTGGGCTTTGGCGTGTCGCAGATCAACACCGGCTTGAACGCACTGTTCGGTATTCCGGTGTCGATCCCGATTCAGATCGCGTTGATCATCGGGACCACCGGCTTGGCGACGTTGTCGGTGGTCTCTGGCCTGGATAAAGGCATCCGTCGCTTGTCCGAGCTGAACCTCGGACTGGCCGTGTTGCTCATGCTGATGGTAGTGATCCTTGGTCCGACCGTGCTCATTCTGCAGACCTTCGTGCAGAACACCGGTAGCTACCTGAGCGAAATCGTCAGCCGCACCATGAACCTCAACGCCTACCAGCCGACCGACTGGATCGGCGGTTGGACCCTGTTCTACTGGGGCTGGTGGCTGGCCTGGTCGCCCTTCGTCGGCCTGTTCATCGCGCGTATTTCCCGTGGTCGCACCATTCGCGAGTTCGTGACCGGCGTACTGCTGGTCCCCACTGGCTTCACCCTGTTGTGGATGACTGTATTCGGCAACACCGCGATTCACATGATTCTCGACCAGGGCTTCACCGATCTTGCCCAGGCGGTGAACAAGGACACGTCACTGGCATTGTTCGCCTTCCTTGAACACTTCCCGTTCTCCAGCGTCATCAGCACCTTGGCGATCATCATGGTGGTGGTGTTCTTTGTGACCTCTGCCGATTCCGGTGCGATGGTAGTCGATATGCTGGCCTCTGGCGGCCAGGAAAATACGCCAGTTCGCCAACGTATCTTCTGGGCCTCGAGCATGGGTCTGGTTGCGATCGCGTTGCTCCTGGCGGGCGGTCTCAAGGCGTTGCAAACCGCGACGATTGCCAGTGCCTTGCCGTTTACCATCGTGCTGCTGATCAGCATGCGCGGGCTGCTGAAGGCATTGAAACTCGACGCCACCAAGCGCGGCTTGAGGCACCAGGCACTGGCGATTTCGCCCAACTCCTCGCGTGGCGCGAGCAACTGGCAGCGGCGGTTGCGCACCTTGGCGATGTTCCCGCGTCGCTCGCACGTGCTGCGCTTCATCAGCGATGTGGGCATGCCGGCGTGTCAGTCGGTGGCCGAGGAATGGCGCCGTCAGGGCTACGAGTCGACGGTGGAAGAGGGTGAAAACGGTGATGTCACGCTCAAGGTCGGCCCGACCGACGACACCTTCATCTACCACATCCGTCCGCAGGCCTACGCCATGCCGAGCTTTGTCACCAGCGACAGCGACGGTGACGAACGCAAGTACTTCCGTGCCGAGGTGCACTTGCGCGAAGGCGGGCAGGACCACGATGTGATGGGCTGGTCGAAGGATGAAGTGATCGGCGACATCCTCGATCACTACGAGCGCCACCTGCACTTCCTGCACCTGGTGGGCTGACCAGGCCTTCACCGGGATGCTCCGCCTGGATGAACACAGAACGCTCGATGCCACGCATCGGGCGTTTTGTGTTTTTGCAGCATGCCAACGCCGCGTTCAGCCCGCCACTGGCTGCACATCACGCCCTGCAATGCACGGCGAAACGAACAGATTGCCGCGATAGGCGCCGGTCGTGGTCTTGGCCGCCACCAGCAGCCACATCGCGACCAGTGCCAGCACCAGTACCACGCCCAACGCATCGAAGAAGGCCAACTGCAGCAGGGCACCGAGTTTCAACGTCGCCACTGCATACACCCCCAGTGGAAAGGTGAAGCCCCACCAGCCCAGGTTGAACGGGATACCCGTCCTGGCATAGCGCGCGGTGATCAGCAGCGCCAGCAACATCCACCACAGGCCCAGCCCCCAGAACAGCAGACCGGCAATCACGCCGATCCCGGCAGCCACGGCGCCGACCTCTGCCAGGCCGTGGGCGGCGAAAATCGCCGGAGCGTCGGCGCCCATCAGCAGCATGCCCAAGGCGCCCGTGCCGATCGGTCCGAGGGACAGCCACGAAGAGGCAGCCATGCTTTCATGGGGCAGCTTGTGCAGGGCCAGACGCAAAATCAAGATGACCAATATGCTCAGCGCCACCGGCACCGAACAGGCCCACAGCACGTAGCTGGTGATCAGCAGGGTGAACTGTGCGCAGGCATCGCCCAGGTGCGGCGCGAGCACACCGCCGCTGGCTGCTGCCACCTCTGCCGCCACGACCGGCAACAGCCACACGGCGGTCATCTGGTCGATGCGGTGGTCCTGGCGGGTGAACATCATGAAGGGGATCAGCACGCCACAGGACAGGGCCATGGCCACGTCCAGCCACCACAAGGCCTGCGCCCACGCAACGGCCACATGGCCCCAGGCCGGCAGGCCGTACTGGATCAGGCCGTTGATCAGCGTTGCCAGGCCCATCGGGATCGTGCCGAAGAACATCGACACGGTCGAGTGGCCGAACACCTGCCGGGCCTCATTGAAAAACAACACCCAGCGCGCCGCGTAGAGCAGGGTAAACGCCACGAACAACACGATATTGAACAGCCAGAGCGCCTTGCCCAGTTGCCAGAGCAGCGGCAGGTTGCCTGGCAGTTGCCCCAGCGCCAGTGCCAGGATGCCGGTGCCCATGGTGGCGGCGAACCAGTTCGGTGTGAACTGACGGATCGCCTCCCTGGGCGTCGAGAGCGCAGACAATGGCTGCCCGCCTTGCATAACGTTGCCTGACCCTGCGTGCCGCATGATGACCCCCGTTGAGTTCGTCGGAGTGTTGCGATCACGATAACCGGCAGCGCTTACCCATAAAAACGGGTAATTTGTCTATGCCATATCTGCTCAATAGGTAAGTCAATGAGGCTGACCCTCCGCTAGCTCGACATCTTTCGCAGCATCGCCCAGCTCGGTTCCACTACCCGTGCAAGCCATGCGTTATCGCTCTCGCAGTCCGCCACCAGTGCCGCACTGCAAGAGCTGGAAAGTGCTCTGGACATTCAGCTGTTCGATCGCGTGGGTAAACGCCTGGTCCTCAACGACAATGGTCAGACGCTGCTGCCCCAGGCCGTACGGCTGCTCGAAGCCGCGCTGCAGATCGAGGAGGGGTTCAAGCGCCAAGGCGTGGCGCGGCTGAGGGTTGGCTGCAGCACCACCATCGGCAACTACATCCTGCCGCTGCTGATCGAGCGGCTGGCCGAGCAAGCGGCGGGTCTGCAGATCGATGTGATCCTGGGCAACAGCGCGGACATCGCCCGGCAGGCAGCGCAGCTGACGATCGACGTGGGCCTGATCGAGGGGCCGTGTCGCCAGGCGAATGTGCAGCTTCGGCCCTGGTTCGAGGACGAACTGGTGATCGTCGCAGCCCCGAATCATCCGCTTGCCGCGCAGCAGACGGTGACCGCGGCCGAGCTGCAGGCAGCCACCTGGCTGATCCGCGAACAGGGGTCGGGCACTGCCGATGAGGTGCAGCAGTGGCTGCTGCCCCAACTCGGTGACTGGCAGGATTCCCGGCGTATCGGCAGCTCGGAGGCCATCAAGCGCCTGGTGGCCGCCGGGGTCGGCATCAGTTGCCTGTCCTACTGGGTGGTGAGCGATGCGCTGGCCGACGGCAGGCTGAAACGCCTGCAGCACCCCTTCGCGCCGCACAAGCGGCAGCTGCACCTCGTGCATCATCGTGACAAGTTCATCTCGCGGGCGCTGGAGGTGTTCCTGCGGACGGCGGAGGCGTTCGCTGCGGCGCAAGCGGACAGCCAGCCAGGCTGATGGGCGGTGTCTGGGGCAGGGTGGTGGGCTGCACTGTCAGACGGGTGAAGTGGCTTTCTTCAAATCGACTGGCCATCTGCCGCAGGTTGACTGACTGGCATTCCCCAGCGCCGCCCAGGCCAGCAACGGCCAGAAATCAGGGCAACCCGCTGTGATGTCGTAGGCGGGCACGGGTGCGGCGAGCGCAGGTGTCCTGGGCAGTGCAGCAACACCAACGCCGTTTTTCAGAGGGAAAACGGCGTTGTGTCGAGCGGCGACGGCGAGACGAGGCCTCAGGGTGTGCAGATGAGCATCATTACGGGAACGTTGCTTCCCGTTGCTGCCTCACCGCGTCTTGTTCAGTCCAGATCCGCGGCGCTATGACGCTCCGGCACCCGAGTCGCCTCATCGCCCCAGGTGCGATTGACGCGGATGCCGCGTTTCACTGCCGGCCGATCGGCAATGGCTCTGGCCCAGCGCAGCACATGCGGGTACTCCTCGACCGCAAGGAATTCAGCGGCGTCGTATACCGTGCCCAGCACCAACTGGCCGTACCACGACCACACCGCAATGTCTGCGATGCTGTAGTCCGCGCCGCCCAGGTACGGGCTTTCCTCCAGGCGGCGATTGAGCACATCGAGCTGGCGCTTGGCTTCCATGGTGAAGCGGTTGATGGCGTACTCGATTTTTTCCGGCGCATACACGTAGAAGTGGCCAAAACCGCCACCCAGGTAAGGCGCCGAGCCCATCTGCCAGAACAGCCAGTTCAAGGTTTCGGTACGTGCCGAAAGATCTTCGGGCAGCAGGGCCGCGAATTTTTCTGCCAGATACAGCAGGATCGCGCCCGATTCGAACACTCGCAACGGCGGTTCGACCCCGAGGTCGAGCAGGGCAGGGATCTTGGAGTTCGGATTGACCTCGACGAAACCGCTGGAAAACTGATCGCCCTCACCGATGCGGATCAGCCAGGCGTCGTACTCGGCAGCGCTGTGGCCGAGCGCCAGCAGCTCTTCGAGCAGAATCGTGATCTTGACCCCATTGGGCGTGCCCATGGAATACAGCTGCAGCGGGTGTTTGCCCACGGGCAACGCTTTCTCATGGGTGGGCCCGGCAACCGGGCGGTTGGTGCTGGCGAACTTGCCGCCTGAGGCAGCATCGTTGCGCCAGACCTTGGGGGGTACGTAGGCAGTGCTCATGAAGGTCTCCTGAACCTGGGGGAAATGGGCGCGCCCTGCGGTAGACCTGCAAGCAGCGCCGTGGGTTCGAACGCACGTCCGCATCATCGCACACGCGTGCGGCGCTGCCTGCCGTCAGTGTTTGCGTGTGCCCCCAATGCGGGGCAGCTTGGCGTTAGGCATTCCCGGCAATCTCTGGAGTACGCCATCAGGCCAGCCCGAACTGCCGCTTCAGATCACCCATGAACGTTGCATCATCCACCGACTTGCGCCGATCGAGCAGCGCCTCGGCATCTGCCCCTGCGCGGTAGCGCAGTGTGCGGGTGCCATCAGTCGCTGCCTGCCAGATCACCTTGTGCAACATGACTCGCTCCTTGTCTGGGACTGCGATCGTCCGGCGTGACGAGCAGGGGGTCAAGCGGCCAACAGGATTTGCGAGCTGCCCAGGGTCACAGCAGGCCGTCCGGACACGGCTGCTACTTAAGTGCTAATCACTATTAGTGCTCGTCTCACTCATTCGCTTGAGGCCAAGTACCTAATGTCTGTGCATCGTTTCCTGAATATCTGCATACAGTTTCCCGGCACGTGGCCGATAGATAAAGCATTAATCCCGAGCGCGCGTTTTCATACTTTCCGCGTACTCGTCACTCTTTTGGCGGCAATAAAATGCCGCCAGTCATTCTTCCGTGTATGCGGCGATGGAAAACTCAGGGGGCGCCATGGAACGAATGTACAGTGTCCGGGTCTGCTTCATGGCTCATTGCCATGATCCGCTTCCATCCCCGTATTACAGGCTTTCAGAGTGTGTTGCGGGGCGGGGTGAAGCCACGGTTGCGCACGCTTTTCAATTCCTTTCCGGACACCTATTGTTGAAACACTTGGTTATTTCAAATGGCCCCACCGTCGCCATTGAAAACATTAATGGCAAAATGATGGCGTTGCTGCTTGATTTTTGTGATGCTGAGTTTCAGCAGATGGCGGCTTGGCCAGTGAGGGCACAATGAACGGAGTACCTATTCCACTCAATGAACCTCAGCGTCTGGCGAAGGTGGCGAGTCTGTGCTTCGCGCATGACGACGCGCGCGGCGAATTGCGCCCGCTCGTGGAACTGGCCAGCGCCTACTTCAAAGTCCCCATGTGCCTGGTGGCGATCGTCAGCGAGCGTCAGCAGTGGTTCATGGCCAGAACCGGCATCGCTGCCGAGAGCACTCCGCGCGATGTGTCGTTCTGTACCCATACCATCGTGCATGCCAAGCCTTTCGAAGTCACTGACGCCACTGCCGATGAGCGCTTCGCCAGCAACCCGCTGGTGATCGGCGACCCTGGCATTCGCTATTACTGCGGCGTACCGCTGACTGTCGATGACAGCTTCGCCATCGGCAGCTTCTGCATCGTCGACACCGTCGCGCGACCGGCGATGAGCGCGGACGATCTGGCCATGCTGGTGGCCTTTGCCCAGTGCGCCATGCGCATCATCGACGGCATTCGCCAGCGCAACTTCCTTGATCATCCCACCGGCCTGCTGAACCGCATCAAGCTCGAATGCGACGTGCGGGATCGGCTGGCGTGTGGCGAACGTTTCGCGCTGATGGTTTTCGATGTGATTCAGGCTGCCGAGCTCAATGATGTGGTCAAGGCCTTGGGCTACAACTTCGCCCACGACATGACCCTGCTCATCAAGGAGCGGCTGCTGCAACATGTCGACGCTGACCTGCAGGTCTATCGCATCAGCCCAACGCGTTTCGGTACGCTTGTGCCGGCGCACCGTGACATACAGGCGTTGGCCGCACGCATGGTCACGGTGCTCCTGGCGTCCATCGAGTGCCACGGCATTCCGGTGTCACTGGATGTGGGCGTCGGGATCTGGCACATCAACGAAAGCGATGGCGATGGCGATGGCGGTGATCTTGAGTGGTTGCGCCGCGCTGTCGGTGCCGCCGATGCGGCTCGCCGTACACCGTCGCGCTGCGCCGGCTACCAACCCGAAGACGATGCCGCACAGCGCCGTGCCTTCATCCTGCTGTCGTCATTGAGCAAAGCGTTGCTCAGTGACGATCAGTTGCACCTGCATCTGCAGCCGCGTATCGACCTCACCAGTGGAGTGTGTGGTTCAGCAGAAGCGCTGCTGCGCTGGCAGCACCCTCAGCTCGGCGCCATCTCCCCGGGCGAGTTCGTGCCACTGGCCGAGAAGACCGCGCTGATGCCACTGCTCAGCAACTGGGTCATGAACGCGGTATTCGACATTTTGCAGCGCACCCGCGCGTTGGACTTCAGCCTCAGTATGAACGTCACCGCCAGTGATCTGGAAAGCCCGGCATTCATGGACGCCCTGCTCGACGGGCTGCAACGCCACGGCCTGAGCAGCGAGCGGATTCAGCTGGAGTTCACCGAAAGCATGCTGGTCGAGCACCTGGGCATGGTTCAGCAGCAACTGGCCCGAGCCCGCGCAGCCAACATCCACATTGCCATCGATGATTTCGGCACGGGCTACAGCAACTGGGCTTATCTGAGCCGGATTCCCGCTTCGGTGGTCAAGCTCGACCGCTCGTTGGTGCAGACCTCGGCGGCCTGCCCACGCGAGCGCATTCTGGTCAAGACCATCGTCGAGCTGTCCATCGATCTGGGCTACCAGGTTACGGCCGAAGGCGTCGAGACCGCGGAACAGCTGGAGCACGTGCGCGCCTTGGGCTGCCATGAAGCGCAAGGATTCCTGATTGCCCGGCCAATGCCGGTGGCCGCCTTCGAGGCGTGGTTTCACGCCCGAGCCGTCTCGGCTGCCTGGCCGCAAACCCCCGTCGTTCCTGTTGTTCCCTCTGAACTCACAGTAGGTCTTGATCATGTTTAACCGGCATCTGAAAGCGAAGTTGGCCGAGCGCGAAGTCGACCTTGCGCAGGCAATGCAGTTGCTCGGCCTGTTGGAACAGGCCGGTATCGCCCTCAGGCTGGATGCCGACAATCGTGTCATTGAAGCCAACGCCGCCTTTGCCGCTGCGCTGGGTTACGCCCACACTGAAATCATTGGCAAACAACTTTCACAGCTGGTGCCGGGTTATGTTTCCCAGTTGCCCTGCTTCCAGGCCTACGCCAAAGCCGTGGCCAAGGGCGTGCCGGTGCGTGACGACTACCGCTTCCTGCGCGCCGACGGCAGCCTGGCCTGGTTGCGCCTCACCTGGCATCCGATGCGCAGCTCGGCGGGCACTTTGCAGCAGGTGGTCGGCTATGGCTGCGATGTGTCTGTGGAAGTCAGCCTGAGCCGGGAAAACCAGGCGCTGCTCGATGCGCTGCTGCGCTCCAACGCGAGCATTCAGTTCGACCTCTCTGGCAAGGTGCTGGACGCCAATCAGGAGTTCCTGAGTGCCATGGGTTACGCGCTGGGGCAGGTGGTAGGTCAGCATCACCGGTTGTTCTGCGACCCTGAATACGTTGCCAGCCCTGCCTACGCGGAGTTCTGGCGCACGCTCAATGCTGGGCAGTTCGTGCGCGGGCGCTTCAAGCGCCTCGACAGCCGTGGCCGCGAAGTGTGGCTCGAAGCAAGCTATAACCCGGTCAATGACGCCCAGGGCAAGCTGGTGCGCGTGGTCAAGTTCGCCTCGGTTATCACCGATCAGGTGCTGCGCGAGAATGAGGTCAAACGCGCGGCGCAGACCGCGCTGGAGGTCTCCACCAGCACCGACTTGAGCGCTAACGAGGGCGCCTCGGTGGTGAATCAGGCGGTGTCGACCATGCAGAGCGTGTCGCAGCAGATGCAGTCGGCCGCAGTCACGATCGAAGCACTGGGCAAGCAGTCGGTGGTGATCAGCTCGATCGTGCAGACCATCGGCGGCATCGCCTCGCAAACCAACCTGCTGGCGCTCAATGCCGCCATCGAGGCGGCGCGGGCCGGCGAGCAGGGCCGGGGCTTTGCGGTGGTGGCCGATGAAGTGCGCCAGTTGGCTGCGCGTACCAGCAAGGCTACCGAGGAAATCGTTGGCGTGGTGGCGCAGAACCAGAACCTCGCCAGCCAGGCCATCGTCGAGATCGAGAACAGCCAGGGCAGTGCAGCGCTGGGGTTGTCGTTCGCGTCCCAGGCCGGGGCCTCGATCAGCGATATCCAGGAGGGCGCCAGGCGCGTGGTGCAGGCGATCAGCCAGGTGAATCAGGACCTGTCCTGAACGGGGCCGGGGCAAATGGTGTGCGAGCGACAGGCCGTGCATGATCCGCGTGCCCCAGGCTGGCGCCGTGCGTGATCTGCTGCCTCGGTGTGCTCGATCAGGCATCCCGCGACGCCTGTCCGACAGGTCGTAGCCGTTGTCGGCGCTCAGATGAACCGAGCCGTGCGTGGCTCACGCCAGCAGGTGTACTTGGCGCATTTACAGTCGTCATTCTCGGGCCTGTGCATGCGCACATGGCAGCATCTCTAACCCTCCAGCAACACCGCCCCCGCGCCCTGGCCTGCCAGCGTATCGTCCGGATTACGCAACGGGCACTCACCCATGGACAGGCAGCCGCATCCAATACAGCTGTCGAGCTGATCGCGCAGTTGGCTCAGGCTGTCGATGCGCGTGGTCAGCAGGTCGCGCCAGGCCGTGGACAGGTTGCTCCAGTCTTCTGCCGTCAATGCACGGTTGGCCGGCAATGCATCGAAGGCGCGCTTGATGTCCGCCAGCGGTATGCCCGCGCGCTTGGCGATCTTGATGATCGCCACCCGGCGCAGGGTGTTGCGGCTGTAGCGCCGCTGGTTGCCGGCGCTGCGATAGGCCTGGATCAGGCCTTTGGATTCATAGAAATGCAGCGTGGCCACGGTGACGCCGCTGCGTTGGGCAATTTCCCCGACCGACAGGGCCGTTCGTACGTCGAGCATGCACACCTCGTTGACCTCATCAATAGCTGAGGTTTATAGAGGCTAGCGCGCCCTCAGGCAAGCCTGACGCTTGCCCAGCCGGGAACCTTGGTCGACTGACGCTGACAGAGCTAGGCAGTGACCCCCCCTTCAGCTGGCCAGGAGCACCCCATGACGCACTACCGTGGACTCATTTTCGAAGACGCCGGCGAGCCGGCCTGTGCCGAGGCTCTGGCATTGCTCGAAGCGCGCCTGGGCGCGCGCTTGCCCGACGACTACCGCGCCTTCCTGGGCGCATTCAACGGAGCCGAACTGGACTACGAGGTCGTCGCGACCCTGGCCAATGGTGACCGCGAGACGCTGGCGTTCAGCCTGTTCAGCGTCGATCCGGAGGGGAGCTGGGAAAGCAATCCGCACGAGCTGGAGCAGTTGCGGGAAGTCGAAGGGTTTCCCGCCAGCGGCCTGCTGCCAATTGGCCGCGATGGCGGTTCGAGTGTGCTGTTGCTGGACCTGCGTGACGGTCGCCAGGACGTCGCAGCCATGGTCGCCGCATTGCCAGCCTGGACCGGACGCCGTCAGCAGGGTGATGAATACGTGGTGCTGGCCGATTCCTTCGACGCCTACCTGGCGCTGCTGCACCTCTCGGATGAAACCGTGGTCGATCACATCGAGCGGTTTCTGATCACCCCTGAGAGCATCGCTGCCACGCTGAAGTGGCTGGACAGCGGCAGTCCGGGCTGGCGTGAGCGGTTCCGTGAGCAGTGGAACGCTCGGGTCAGCGAGGCGCCGATCTAGCGGCGCTCGGGCAGGATTTTGGGCTTGAGCGGTAACGGGCCGATCTGCCGAGTGTTCGGGAGACGATGAGGAAGGCGACGACTCAGCGAGCGCTGAAGAGCGTCGAGTTCGATACAGGGCGCTGCAACCGAACGCGCCTGGGATCAGGCGCGGCCGGCGTTTGTCATCGGTTTACCGGCGTGATGCCAAGCCGTTCAGTCAGCGCTCGAGCAGGTGCTTTAGAACCAACGGTCGTTACGTTTGCGCCCGCGGGTCAGCGCCGGCAGGATCAGGCCCACCAGCAGGCCGGCGCCGGCAATGCTGCCGCCGTAGACCATGTAACGCATCATCACTTGCTTGTTCTCATCACCCAGGCGCGCTTGCGCATCGCGCAGCGAAGACTGGCTGTCATCGAGCTGCTCGGTCAACGCCGTGTTGCGCGCCTGCAACTCATCGACCAGGGATTTGCGCGAGTCGAGTGTTTCCTGCATGCCTTGCACGCGGTTCTTCCAGCTGTCGTCGATGGTCTTGAGCTGGCCGGACAGCTCGCTGACCTGGGCTTCGAGTTGCGGGACACGCTCGACCGGCGCGGGCACGTTCTGCAGGTCGCTGCTGAGAATCCAGACCTGGTCACCGCTTTCCCCACGGATCTGGCTATAGTTGCCCTGGGTGGTCAGCAACGTGACTTTCTGCCCGGACTTGAGGTTGCCGACGATGCGGTGACCGTCCGTGGGGCCGCTGCGCACATAGGTGCTCAGGCTGTCGCTGACCCAGCGGGCATCGCTGGCCGGGGTCTCGGCGTGGGTGGGCAAGGCGAGTGCGGCCAGGGCGGCGAACAGGCTGCCACGCAGGACAGAACGGGCGGAAAGGGCAGGGCGGGAATCAGGCATGTCGATCTTCGCTGGAACGGGACGAATGAAGGCCCCATGAAGCGGGCCGTGATTCGGTCGGGTGTGTTGACCGTCAGGCAAAGACCATTTTTATAACGGCAGGTTCACCGAGGGGGTAGGAAAACACCTGCAATGGCTGCAGTCGCGTTTTCTCTGGTAGTACGCGGCGCCTCAACCAGGCCGGCTTCGCCGTCCATCGCGACTGAAGTCGCTCAACAGGGTCTGCGGTGGCCTGAGAGCATTTGTTGTGCAGGCACGAGCGATCCTTGTGGGCGGCCGGTCCGGCGCTCCGGTCAGCCGCTATGGCCGACGCAGTCGGCCCGGTTTACGAACGCGATGCGCCGGCGCTCTTGCATGAGGCAGGTTCAGCTCACCACTTGATAGCACGGCACATACGCCGCGCCACCGGGCAACTTCATCCGGTGCTGATCCACGAACGCTTGCAGCAGTCGGCCCAGCGGATCGAGGACAGCGTTGTCGCCATGGATCTGGTACGGCCCGTGTTTCTCGATCAGGCGAATGCCGTTGTCCTTGACGTTGCCCGCCACGATCCCGGAAAACGCCCGGCGCAGGTTGGCCGCCAGCTGGTGCGGCGGCAGGTCCGTGCGCAGGCTGAGGTTGGCCATGTTCTCGTGGGTAGGGTCGAACGGGTGCTGGAAGCCGCCGTCTATCTTCAACAGCCAGTTGAAGTGGAAGGCGTCGTTGCGCTCGCGGCGGAACTGCTTGACCGTTTTCAGCCCCTCGACCATGTGCCGTGCGACTTCGGCAGGGTCATCGATGATGATCTGGTAGTGCTGCTGAGCGGCTTCGCCCAGGGTGGCACCGACGAAGGCATGCAACTGCATCAGGAACGCTTCGGCGCTGCGCGGCCCGGTCAGCACGACTGGGAAGGGCAGTGAAGCGTTGTCCGGGTGCATGAGGATGCCCAGCAGGTAGAGGAATTCCTCTGCCGTACCAGCACCGCCAGGGAAGATGATGATGCCGTGGCCAACGCGCACGAAGGCTTCCAGGCGCTTTTCGATGTCAGGCAGGATCACCAGCTCGTTGACGATGGGGTTGGGCGCTTCGGCGGCGATGATGCCCGGCTCGGTCAGGCCCAGGTAGCGGCTGCCGGTCATGCGCTGCTTGGCGTGGGCAATGGTGGCGCCCTTCATCGGACCCTTCATCACGCCCGGGCCGCAGCCGGTGCAGATGTCGAGCTTGCGCAGGCCCAGCTCGTGGCCGACCTTCTTGGTGTACTGGTACTCCTCGTTGCTGATCGAGTGCCCGCCCCAGCACACGACCATCTTCGGCTCGACGCCCGGGCGCAGGGTGCGCGCGTTGCGCAGCAGGTGGAAGACGTAGTCGGTGATGCCCTGGGAGCTTTCCAGGTCGATGCGCTGGCTGGCCAGCTCGCTCTCGGTGTAGACGATGTCACGCAGGGCGCTGAAGAGCATTTCGCGGGTGCTGGCGATCATTTCGCCATCGACGAAGGCGTCAGCTGGCGCGTTCAGCAGTTCCAGGCGCACGCCGCGGTCCTGCTGGTGGATGCGCACCTCGAAGTCCTGGTAGGCCTCGAGGATGGTCTTGGCGTTGTCGACATGGGCGCCGGTATTGAGAATGGCCAGGGCGCACTGGCGGAACAGGGTGTAGAGGGTGCCGGTGCCGGCTTCACTGAGTTGCTGGACTTCACGTTGCGACAACGTCTCCAGGCTGCCCTTGGGGCTGACGGAGGCGTTGATGACGTTGCGTGTGGGCATCTGGATCTTTCCTGTGCAGGTAGAACATCCTTCTTCGTTGCCACCATACCGACAAATCCGTGTGGCAACGAGGGGTCAGGTGAAAAGCCTTCCATGGGCACGCCAGAGGCCGTCAATGGCGGCTGCCCAGGCGCCGATCACTGCACGGCAAGGTGCTCGTACAGAATGGTTGCACCGATCAGCATCAGCACCACGCCGCCGACGATTTCAGCACGTTTGCCCACCAGGGTACCCAGCACCCGGCCGAGCATCACGCCGAGGGTCACCATGACCATGGTGGCCAGGCCGATGGAGGCCGCAGCGACCAGGATATTGACGTCGACGAAGGCCAGGCCGATGCCCACGGCCAGGGCGTCGATGCTGGTGGCGAAGGCGGTGACGGCCAGCATCAGGAAGCCGTGCTGAGTGGGCTTCTCGTCTTCACCGTCGTCGTCCTTGCAACCGTTGTAGATCATGTGCAGGCCGAGCAGCAGCAGCAGGGTGAAGGCGATCCAGTGATCCCAGCTCTGCACGTAGTCGCTCGCGGCCTGGCCGATGGCCCAGCCGATCAGTGGGGTGATGCCTTCGATGACGCCGAAGATCAGGCCCGTGCGCAGGGCCTCGCTCAAGCGCGGGCGGTGCAGGCTCGCGCCTTTGCCGATGGCAGCAGCGAACGCGTCGGTGGACATGGCCAGGGCCAGGAAGAAGAGGGAAACAGGATTCACGGTGGTTGTCCGGTCGGGCTGTGAGTCAACGACACAACCACACGCCCGACCTTGGGCATGGATGCATCGTTGGTCTCGCCAATCGCGCAAACAGCCTGGGGGTGCCTGCGTGATCGCAGGTCTGTTTCAGGCGGCTCGTCAGATGTCCACGCCACGGCTGCTGCCGAGAATGTTGACGTGAACGCGCGGTGCCGATGGCAGCTGCGCAGGCTACTCCCCAACAAGGGCGGCCATTATGCCTAGTGACCCAGGGAAACGGAATACCCGGCGTGCAGGTCTGGCATGGCATGGCAGGGTCGCCGTGCGCAGCCCGCCCCACAGTGGCTGTCAATCGTCCGCAGCTGTCCTATGCTAGGGGCCCTCTCGCTCAAGGAGTCGTCCATGTCCTGGTCCGCCAGCCAGTACACCCGTTTCGAAGACCAACGCACGCGACCGGTGCGCGACTTGCTGGCTGCCGTAGCGCCGCGCCCGGTCCGGCATGCCACGGACCTGGGCTGCGGCCCCGGCAATTCCACCGAGGTGCTGCTGCAGCGCTACCCGGATACCCAGGTGATCGCGCTGGACAACGACCAGGACATGCTGGACCAGGCGCGCCGGCGGCCACGCCTGAACGTGCCGCGGGTGCGTTTCGAGCAGGCTGACATCGGCCAGTGGGCGGCGCCCGAACCCCAGGACCTGATCCTGGCCAACGCCTCGTTGCAGTGGTTGCCCGATCACGCGGCGCTCTATCCCCACCTGATCCGCCAGTTGAGCGAAGGCGGCAGCCTGGCCGTGCAGACCCCCGACAACCTCGACGAGCCGGGCCATCGCCGCCTGCGCGAGGTCGCTGGCAGCGGCGAGTGGGCGTCGGTGTTCGCGGATCTGAGCCTGCCACCGCGCCACCCGGCGACCTTCTATTTCGAGCTGCTCGACCCGCTGTGCACGCGCGTGGACGTGTGGCGCACCACCTACCATCACCCTCTGGCCGGCGGCGTGGACGCGGTCGTGGAGTGGTTCAAGGGCTCGGCACTGCGGCCCTACCTGGCGCGGCTCGATGAGCGGCAACAGGGCGCATTCCTGGCGCACTACCGCGAGGCCTTGCGCGCCGACTACCCGGGCGTCGACGACGGCCAGGTGTTGTTGGCCTTCCCCCGGCTGTTCATCGTGGCGACGCGCTGAACAGCTGACGCAGCGCAGGGTTTGCGGGTGCACGCGAAGTTGTCGAGACCTCGTCGAGGGCGTATAAACTGCACCCCACGTTTGGGCCGATCGCTTCCTGAATCGGCCACAGAGACCATAGAGAAGAGTTGCCATGGGCGCACAGTGGAAAGCCAAACATAGAGAAGCCGCGGCCAATGCCAAGGGCAAGGTCATGGGCAAACTGGCCAAGGAGATTCAGATCGCCGCCAAGTCGGGCGCCGATCCGGACATGAACCCGCGTCTGCGCCTGGCCGTGGACCAGGCCAAGAAGGCCTCGATGACCCGTGAAACCCTGGAACGCGCCATTCGCAAGGGCGCGGGCCTTGATGGCGATACCGTGCAGTACACCGCCGTCACTTATGAAGGCTTCGCCCCGCATCAGGTGCCGCTGATCGTCGAATGCCTGACCGACAACGTCAATCGTACCGTTGCCGAGATCCGTGTGGCCTTTCGCAAGGGCCAACTGGGCGCCGGTGGTTCGGTGTCGTGGGACTTCAACCACGTCGGCCTGATCGAAGCCATCCCAGAGGGTGATGCCGACCCGGAGCTGGCCGCCATCGAAGCGGGCGCTCAGGATTTCGAAGAAGGCGAAGAGCCGGGTTCAACCCTGTTCATCACCGAAACCACCGACCTGGGCGCCGTGCAGAAAGCCCTGCCGGAATTCGGTTTCACCGTGACCGCGGCAAAGATCGGCTACACCCCGAAGAACCCGATCAGTGCTTCGAGCCTCAGTGCCGAGGCCCTGGCCGAGGTCGAAGCCTTCCTGGAAGCCATCGACCACCACGACGACGTGCAGAACGTCTACGTCGGCCTCACCGAGTGATGCACCGCGCCGGGGCCCGCTCGCGGCCCCGGCAGCGCAGGCCCTGCCCATGAACGCTGCGTTTGCCTCGCTCAGCCTGGCGCATTTGCGCACCCTCGATTGCCTGCTGCACCTGAAGAACCTCAGCCACGCCGCCCAGCACCTGGGCTGCAGCCAGTCGGCCCTGAGCCGTCAGCTGGCGCAGCTACGCCAGGCGTTTGCCGATCCGTTACTGGTGCGCCAGGGTCGTGGCTATGTGCTCAGTGAGCAGGCCGAGCAGTTGCGCGCCCCTCTGCAAGCCGTTCTGCAGTCGCTCAGCACCTTGCCCCAGCCGGCGGCATTCGACCCGGCGCGCTGCACGCGGCGATTCTGCCTGGCCGCGTCGGATTATGTGGCCGAGCACATGCTGCCGGCGCTGGTCGCGGCATTGGAGCACGAGGCGCCCGGTGTGTCGTTGAGCTTTCGTACCTGGCAGGCGGGCCGTTATGACTTGCTGGCCACGGATGAGATAGACCTGGCCACCACCTTGTTCGACGATTCCCCGGCCAACCTGCATGGTCGTGTGCTGGGCGAAGATGGCGTGGTCTGCCTGATGCACCGTGATCACCCGCTGGCCGCCGTGAGTACGTTGAGCCAGGCCGACTATCTTGCCTACAGCCATGTGCGCATCTGCGCGGGCGGCGACAAGGACAGTTTCATCGACCGTCATCTGCGTGAGCAGGGCCTGCAGCGGCGCATCGTCCTCGATGTACCGTTCTTCACCGCTACCGTGCAGGTGCTCGCCAGCACCCGGTATCTGGCGACCTTGCCCGAACACATCGCCCGCCAGCTCTGCCAGCGCCACCCGTTGACCTGGCGCCGCCTGGGATTCGTCGAACACAGCCAACGCTACTGGGTGGTGTGGCACCAACGCTGGCACGGCTCGCCCGAACACCGCTGGTTGCGCGAGCGAGTGTTTGCCCTGTGGCGGGAATCACAGTTCAGCGTGCAGAGCCGTCCAGCGCCAACGGCGTAGCGTGGGCGGACGCCACTGGCTGGCGACCCAACGCAGTTCGCCCAGGCAGCGCGGCTTGCCAGCTGGCAACTGGGGCTCAGGCGGAAATCGCCGTGTCCGTTGCCAAGCCCTCCCTACCGCGCGGAGGCCCACCGCCGACAGCCCCGAGTGCGCGACGCGGCATCCCGACTACCGCGCAACTCACCGCTTCGCCCATAGCAGCTATGCGCCAGCCGCAGTACCTGCGGTACGCGATGGACGCCTACACTCGGCGCATCCATCGACCCCTCAAGGAGCCACTGCCCGTGACCCCCGAACAATTCCGTCAGCATGGCCACCAGCTCATCGACCTGATCGCCGACTATCGCCAGCACGTGGCCGAGCGTCCGGTGATGGCCCAGGTCGAGCCGGGCTACCTCAAGGCCGCATTGCCCGACGCAGCACCGCAACACGGTGAACCGTTCAGCCGCATTCTCGAAGACGTCGACCAGTTGCTGATGCCCGGCTTGTCGCATTGGCAGCACCCGCAGTTCTTCGGCTACTTCCCCTCCAACGGCACGCTGTCGTCCGTGCTCGGCGACTTCCTCAGCACGGGGCTCGGCGTGCTCGGCCTGTCGTGGCAGTCGAGCCCGGCGCTCAGTGAACTTGAGGAAACCACGCTCGACTGGACACGCCAGTTGCTCGGCCTGTCTGACGGCTGGAGCGGGGTGATTCAGGACACCGCCTCGACCAGCACGCTGGTGGCGCTGATCTGCGCCCGTGAACGTGCCACGGCTTACGCGCTGGCTGCCGGAGGTTTGCAGGCTCAGGACAAGCCGCTGATGGTGTATGCCAGCGCCCAGGCCCACAGCTCGGTCGACAAAGCCGCGTTGCTGGCCGGATTTGGCCGCGACAACATTCGCCTGATCGCCACCGACGAGCACTATGCGCTGCGCCCTGAAGCCTTGCAGGCCGCCATCGGACAGGACCTGGCCGCCGGCAAGCAGCCATGCGCCATCATCGCCACCACCGGCACCACCGCCACGACCGCGCTCGATCCGTTGCAGGCCATCGGCGAGATCGCCCAGGCCCATGGCCTCTGGTTGCACGTGGATGCCGCCATGGCCGGGTCGGCGATGATCCTGCCCGAGTGCCGCTGGATGTGGCAGGGCATCGAGCTGGCCGACTCACTGGTGGTCAACGCCCACAAATGGCTGGGCGTGGCGTTCGACTGCTCGCTGTATTTCGTGCGCGACCCGCAGCACCTGATCCGCGTGATGAGCACCAACCCGAGCTATTTGCAGTCGAGTGTGGATGATCAGGTAAAGAACCTGCGTGACTGGGGTATTCCCCTGGGCCGGCGCTTCCGTGCGCTGAAGCTGTGGTTCCTGCTGCGCAGCGAGGGGGTCGAGACCTTACAGCAACGCCTGCGTCGCGACCTCGACAACGCCCGCTGGCTGGCCGAGCAGGTGCAGGACGGCGCCGACTGGCAGGTACTGGCGCCAGTGCCGTTGCAGACCCTGTGCCTGCGCCATTGCCCGCCAGGCCTGGAGGGCCCGGCGCTGGAGGCGCACACCCAGGCCTGGGCCGCGCGGCTCAATGCCAGCGGGCAGGCCTACGTCACGCCCGCGAAGCTGGACGGACAGTGGATGGTGCGCGTGTCGATCGGTGCATTGCCAACCGAGCGGGCGCACGTGCAGGCGCTGTGGAACGCACTGTGCGAGGCGGTGCAGGGGTAACTGCGCCAGGGCCGGTGGCTGACCGCGCGATCACTTACGCAAGCCGCAGCGGCCCTGACGTTTGTTCGTCAGCAAGCTCGCCCCTGTAACGTCCTCTATCACTTCGTTAGTCAGCCTCTATTAGACCTGCAACCTGTCTCGGCTACGCTGACCGAAGGCTGCCCGCCGCCTCGTGCGTCGGCGGTGCATGCCGTCGCCACGCACGTGCTACAGCGTTGGCCCCGGCGCCTGTCCGAGCCCAGGGCTCGGCCGCCGCTCATCTGGCGCAGACCGGAACGCCGAACAGAACAGACCAGAACCGAGCCGTAGGGAGAGACCGATGTCGACCGAATCGAAGTGCCCGTTCCATCACACCGCAGGCAGTGGCACCAGCAACCGTGACTGGTGGCCTGACCAGCTGAACCTCGCCGTGCTCCACCAGCACTCGGCCAAGTCCGATCCCCTGGACGCCGATTTCGACTACCCCAGCGCCTTCGCTCAGCTGGACTTCCAGGCCCTCAAGCAGGACCTCCACGCGTTGATGACTGACTCTCAGGACTGGTGGCCCGCCGACTTCGGCCATTACGGCCCACTGTTCGTGCGCATGGCCTGGCACAGCGCTGGCACCTACCGCATCGCCGATGGCCGTGGCGGCGCCGGCGCCGGCCAGCAACGCTTCGCGCCTTTGAACAGCTGGCCCGACAACGTCAGCCTCGACAAGGCCCGTCGCCTGCTCTGGCCGATCAAGCAGAAGTACGGGCAGCGCATCTCCTGGGCCGACCTGATCGTGCTGACCGGCAACGTCGCGTTGGAATCGATGGGCTTCAAGACCTTTGGATTCTCGGGCGGCCGGCCAGATGTCTGGGAGCCCGATCAGGACGTGTACTGGGGCTCGGAAAAGGTCTGGCTGGGCGGCGACACCCGCTATGGCAAGGCGCAAGCCCCTGGCCAGGGCGATCTGGTGGCAGAGCCGGACAAGCACGGCGAAGAACAGAGCCGTGACCTCGGCCACGACCGCAACCTGGAAAACCCGCTCGGCGCCGTGCAGATGGGCCTGATCTACGTCAACCCCGAAGGCCCGGACGGTCACCCGGACCCCGTCGCCTCGGGTCGAGACATCCGCGAAACCTTCGCCCGCATGGCCATGAACGACGAAGAAACCGTGGCCCTCATCGCCGGTGGCCATGCCTTCGGCAAGACCCACGGCGCCGCGCCGGCCGATAACGTCGGTGCCGAGCCCGAAGCGGCCGGCCTCGAAGCCCAGGGCCTGGGCTGGCACAACCGCTACCGCAGCGGCGTCGGCACCGATGCCATCACCAGCGGCCTGGAAGTCACCTGGACGTCCACTCCAACGCGCTGGAGCAACGAATACCTGGAAAACCTCTTCAACTTCGAGTGGGAACTGTTCAAGAGCCCCGCCGGTGCGCACCAGTGGCGGCCGACCCAGGGGCAGGGCGCCGGGCAAGTGCCGGATGCCTTCGACGCCAGCAAGCGTCACGCGCCCTCGATGCTCACCTCGGACCTGGCACTGCGTTTCGACCCGGTCTACGAACCGATCGCACGGCGTTTCAAGGACCACCCGGAGCAGCTGGCCGACGCCTTCGCCCGTGCCTGGTACAAGCTGATTCATCGCGACATGGGCCCGCTGTCACGCTACCTCGGCCCGGAAATGCCGCAGGAAGAACTGCTCTGGCAAGACCCGCTACCCAAGGCCGCTAGCCCGCTGTCGGCCGAAGACGTGGGCACGTTGAAGCACCAGCTGTTGAATTCAGGGCTGAGCACCGCCGAGCTGGTGTCAACCGCCTGGGCCTCTGCTTCGACCTTCCGTGGGTCAGACAAGCGTGGCGGCGTCAATGGCGCGCGCATCCGCCTGGCGCCGCAGAAAGACTGGGCGGTGAACCAGCCCGAGCAGCTGCGCAAGGTGCTGGGTGTGCTGGAGCAGGTGCAGGCGCAATTCAATGTCGGTGGCAAGCAGGTGTCGATCGCGGACCTGATCGTGCTCGGCGGCACGGCAGCGGTCGAGCAGGCCGCCAAGGCTGCAGGCCATACGCTGGAGGTGCCGTTCCACGGTGGGCGCAGCGATGCGTCGCAAGCGCAGACCGATGTCGAGTCATTCGCGGTGATGGAGCCGCTGCACGATGGCTTTCGCAACTTCACCAAGGCCCGCTACAGCGTCGGTGCCGAGCGACTGCTGCTCGACCGTGCACAGCTGCTGACCCTGACGGCCCCGGAAATGACCGTGCTGATCGGCGGCCTGCGGGTGCTGGGTGTGAACCATGACGGCAACGCTCAGGGCGTGTTCACCGACCAACCGGGCGTGCTGAGCAACGACTTCTTCCGCCACCTGCTGGACATGGCGGTGGAGTGGAAACCGACGTCATCTGACAACGATGCCTTCGAAGCCCGCGACCGCAAGACCGGACAGGTGCGCTGGACCGGTAGCCGTGTGGACCTGGTGTTCGGCTCCCACGCGCAACTGCGGGCCCTGGCCGAGGTGTATGGCAGCAGCGACGGCAGCGCCCGGTTCATCAAGGACTTCGCCGCGGCCTGGGTGAAGGTCATGGAGCTGGATCGGTTCGATCTGAACCACGCGGTGTAGCAGGGGCGGCGCCCTGAGGCGGGCAACGCCTGTCAGCGCCCATCTGCATGCCCTCCGGCCTCGACGTCAGCGCAGGGCATGCAGGTGCGACGCGCCCTTACTCTGCAGCCGCCTCACAGGCGCGCTGCAGCTGTTCGATCATCTGCGCTGTGTGCGCCTCGCTCAGGACGATGCCCTGATCGGTATCGATCAACGCCCCTGCCTCCATGCGCGCGTTGAACCAGTCCTCGATGAACCCCGGGGCGTAGCCACCCGTACTGAAACCTCTGCCGCCGAAGGCGATCATGGGCGAATAGGCGTCGAGGTACTGCTGGCGGCTGTCCAACCGGTGGCGGTGCTGGTACACCCAGAACTGCACGTCATACAGCAGGTAGGACGAGGGGTCGGCGTGCAGGGCGAAGCAGCGTTTTTCCTGCAGCAGGCGCAGGCTGACGGCACGTACCGCCTCACCGATGCGAGGGAACGGCGCGAAGTCCGTCAGCAGCGGCGCAAGCATGTCCGAAAACGCGCCTTCGGTGACCCGGAACAGGTCGTCCTCGAACAGTTCCTCAGACCGGTCGTAGACCTCCTCGTTGACCAGCCCGCGCACGAACGTCTCGAAGTTCCTGGCCAGCACCGTGATGCGATAGTCGCCTTCCTGATCGACGTGCACCACCTGGGGCTCGCCGTGTGGGCCACAGGCGCGGTAGTCGAGGGCGACCATGTCGTGGCCGGCGCTCGGTGTATCGCAGATGTACACACCGATGTCCGGATAGCCCCACTCCTCGATCATGAAGCGGCTACCCAATTCGCCACACAGCGAATTCATCTTCTGCCGACCGATGCTCAGGAAGCCGCTGATGGCGGCATGGTCCTCGGCCCATGAGGTCGACTCGTCGGTGGGAAAGCACGTGTTGCGCGCCAGACCGCCGTTGTGCCGGCGCATGAAGGCGACATAGGACGCGGGCAGACGGTAACCAAGCTGCGCTTCGACCTCCGCGATGCAGGCGTCGCTGGGCGATGCGTCGACGTAGGCCTTGAGCGCGTACTCGCAGTCGTCCCAGAAGGCGTTCAGATCGATGTCGTGGGGGAAGGCGCTCATGACGTGGCGGCCTGTGCGCAAGAGGCCTGCAGGCCAGCGATGGGTGTCATGCGGTACATGGCGGGGTCCTCGGCAGTGGTCTTGATGGGGCGTCAGACTCATCGTGGCCCAGGGAAGTTCGCCATCGAGGGTTGCTGCTCATGCACAAAGCGCAAGGATGCGAGAGGCAGAATACTCCTGGTGAAGCACCTGACCGGTCGCCCTCGGGTGCCCGGCTCCCCCAGGCGCGACCAAGCTGAGCATCTGGGCCCCTGGCAGGTCGGGGTCGAACAGTCTGGGCCGGCACGCGCAGGCGGTACTGGCTCGAGGGTCCGCCCAGGCGGCCCTTGTCAGGGCTGAGCTTTGGCGACGCGCTCGTACAGCGCCTGGCCACCCACCTGCATTTATCCTTGGGCCAGCCGCGCTCCAGGCCCTACACTGGCCCTACGTATCTACTACCGCAGCGGCGCAACAGCGGCTGTCTGCCTGGAGGTTGCCTTTTCGTGACGCTCGAATCCTCGCTTGCCCGCCTGCCCGGCGTAGCCATCACCCCCGACGCTATTGAAGTCCTGCCTGACGCCGCCAGTTACCGTCGCGCCTTGCTCGGCCTGATCGAAGGTGCAACCCGGCGCATCGTGCTGGTGGCCTTGTATCTGCAAGAGGACGAAGCGGGCCACGAAGTACTCGATGCGTTGTACCGGGCCAAGGCCGCACGGCCCGAGCTGGACATCACGGTGGTGGTCGATCTGTTCCGCGCCCAGCGCGGGCTGCTCGGTGCCGGCAAGCAGCCCGGCAATGCTGCCTGGTACCAGGCGCAGCGCCGCCTGCAAGGCCTGGACGTGGCGATCCATGGGGTGCCTGTGCAAACCCGCGAGCTATTCGGCGTGCTGCACCTCAAGGGCAGCGTGATCGATGACTGCGTGCTCTATACCGGTGCCAGCTTCAACAATGTCTACCTGCACCGCTTCGACCGCTACCGCCTCGACCGCTACCATCTGCTACGCAGCGTCGGGCTGGCCGAAGCCATGGTCGGCGTGGTGCGCCAGATCATCAGCGGTGACGCTACCCCGCGCCTCGATCAGCCCGATGTGCCCGACAGCCGCAGCCTGCGGGGCAAGATCCGCCGTCTGCGCAGTCGCCTGCGCAGCCTGCAGTACGATGTCGCTGCACCCGTCACCGAGGGCCTGCGGGTCATTCCGCTGTTGGGCATCGGCCGTGGCAACCCGCTCAACCATGCCCTCTGCGCGCTGGTCCGCGCCGCACGCGGCGAGCTGGTGGTGTGCACGCCATACTTCAATCCGCCGCGCATGCTCATGCGCGAGATTCGCCTGGCGCTGGGCCGTGGCGTGCAAGTGGAACTGATCGTCGGCCACCGCACCGCCAACGACTTCTATGTTGCCCCCGATCAACCCTTCAGTGCCAGCGGCGTGTTGCCTTACCTGTACGAAGACAACCTGCGCGCTTTCGCCCGCCGCCAGCAGCGTGCGCTGGCCAGCGGCCAACTGCGGCTGCGGGTATGGAACGACCCCGGCCACACCTTCCACGCCAAGGGCTTGTGGGTCGACCAGCGCTACAGCCTGCTGACCGGCAACAACTTCAACCCGCGTGGTTTCAACCTCGACCTGGAAAACGCCTTGCTGATCGATGACCCCGCCGGGGAGTGGCTGGTGCCACGGCAGGCGGAACTCGACGGTATTCGCCGCCACACCGAACAGGTGGACCACGCCAGTGATCTGGGCGAGAAGGGCGATCACCCGAAAAAGGTCCGCACCTTCTTGCGCCGCCTGCGTTACAGCCGCTTGGAGCCGTTGATCAAGCGGGTGTTGTAGGCGCTGTGCGAAATGCCCGCGCGCACCCGCGGTACACGCCTATAACGACTTGCCCTGGCTGTCGGGCGTGACAGGCACCTCATCCTGCGCGGCCACCCGCTGACACAGCTCGATGATCTGCTCGCGCATCCAGCGATTGGCCGGGTCCTGGTCAGTGCTTTCGTGCCAGTAAAGGTGCGTTTCCAGCGGTGTCACCTCCAGCGGCAGCGGCAGGTGACGCAGTTGATGGCGGCGCGCAAAGCGCTCGGGCACGGTCATCACCAGGTCTGACTGCTGCAGCACCTGGCAGGCCATCAGGTAGTGCTGCGAGCGCAGTACCACCTTGCGCTGCACACCCAGCCGCCCCAGCGCCAAATCAACGTAGCCCAGGCCATTGCGCCGGCTGGAAATGTGGATGTGCGACATCGACAGGTAGCTGTCCAGGGTTAGCCGCGTGTCGGCCAGCGGGTGGCCCTGGCGCAGGGCGCAGACGAAACGGTCCTGCAGCAGTTTGACGTGGCGCACCTGCGGGTCCGTGTTGAGCGGCGCATCCACGGCAAAGTCCAGGCGACCGGCGGCCAGTTCCTTGGTGGTTTCGCGCCGCTTGCTGAGAAAGCTCTCGATCATCACCCCGGGCGCCAGCCGGCGCAGGCGCTGAAACAGCGGCGGTAGGATCACTGCCTCGATCAGGTCGGTCATGCTGATGCGGAAGGTCTTGCTCGCCTCCAGCGGATTGAACAGCCGGCTTTCCTGCACCGACACCCGCAGCAAGGCGAGGGCATTGCGCACCGGGCCGATGATGTTCTGCGCCATGGGGGTGGGCACCATGCCCTGGGCAGTGCGCACGAACAACGGATCGTTGAAGGTTTCGCGCAGGCGGGAGAGGGCATTGGACACCGCCGGCTGGGTGATGCCGACGATCTGCCCGGCGCGGGTCAGGTTGGCTTCGGTGTAGATCGCATCGAAGACGATGAACAGATTGAGGTCGACCTTGCTGAGGCTCATGCGCGCTGGGCTCACTGACAGACAGAAGCGCAGATCCTATAACGCTTATGAATGTTCATACACCAAAAAAATACAGTAGATGAATCTGCTGGAGGTGCTTAGCCTGTGCCTCACCCTCTGAATCCCGAGCGGGCGGGCCGAGGACGGCCACAAGGGTACTGACCCGGCTCAGGTCCAACCATTGGGTACGAGCTCTCACGGTCAGGCCAGCGCCCATGAACGCCTGCCAGACTCCGCCCTCATCACTGCCACTTTCCAGGAAGCGCTGCCCATGGACTTCGACTACACGCCCAAGGTCCAAGCCCTGCGCGAACGCGTTAGCGCATTCATGGACGAACACGTCTACCCGGCTGAAAAGGTCTTTGCACAGCAGGTGGCCGAGGGCGATCGCTGGCAGCCCACGGCCATCGTCGAGACGCTCAAGGCGCAAGCCAAGACCGCAGGGCTGTGGAACCTGTTCTTGCCTGAGTCCGACTATGGCGCAGGCCTGAGCAACCTCGAATACGCGCCACTGGCCGAGATCATGGGCCGCTCGCTGCTCGGGCCCGAGCCTTTCAACTGCTCGGCGCCGGACACCGGCAACATGGAGGTGCTGGTGCGCTACGCCAGCGCCGAGCAGAAACAGCGATGGCTCGAGCCCCTGCTGCGCGGCGAGATCCGCTCGGCGTTCGCCATGACCGAGCCGGACGTGGCCTCGTCAGACGCCACCAACATGGCCGCCACAGCGGTCCAGCAAGGCGATCACTGGCTGATCAACGGTCACAAATGGTGGACCTCCGGCGCCTGTGACCCGCGCTGCAAGGTGCTCATCTTCATGGGCCTGACAGACCCGCAGGCGCCACGCCACCAGCAGCATTCGATGGTGCTCGTACCCACCGATACCCCGGGCGTGAAGATCGTCCGGCCGCTGACCGTGTTCGGGTACGACGATGCGCCCCACGGCCATGCGCAGGTGACCTTCGACAACGTGCAGGTGCCGTTGGACAACGTGATCCTCGGCGCCGGGCGCGGCTTCGAGATCGCCCAGGGCCGCCTGGGCCCCGGCCGCATTCACCACTGCATGCGCTCGGTGGGCATGGCCGAACGGGCTTTGGAACTGCTCTGCCGACGCGCCACTACACGCAAGGCGTTCGGCAAGCCGCTGGCAGAACTGGGCGGTAACCTCGACCTGATCGCCGAGTCGCGCCTGCAGATCGAGATGGCCCGCCTGCTGACCCTCAAGGCCGCGCACATGATGGACACCGTGGGCAACAAGGTGGCCCGTAGCGAGATCGCGCAAATCAAGGTAGTGGCGCCCAACGTGGCGTTGCAGGTCATCGACCGGGCGATTCAGCTGCACGGCGGCGCGGGGGTCAGCGACGATTTCCCGTTGGCCTACATGTACGCCATGCAACGGACATTGCGCCTGGCCGATGGCCCGGACGAAGTGCATCGGGCGACGATTGGCAAGCTAGAGCTGAGCCGCTACCTGCCTGCGCAGCGCTAGCGCCTTGATTCGCACACCAGGCCCCAGCCAAGTATCGATCAGGCGACCGACGATGTGTGACGGGCAGGCGCCTGCAGCCACGCCAGCGCATGCCGGCGTGGCTGCACCTCGTGGTGCAGCGCGCTCACCTACCTCGTCAACGCCGCTTCAGAGCTCCATCAATTCCCTGACTCGAGCTACCAGTGCATCCACTGCAAACGGCTTGGTCAGGATCAGCATGCCCGGTTCCAGCTGCCCATTGCCGATCGCTGCGCTTTCCGCGTAACCGGTAATGAACAGGGTTTTCAAGGTCGGGCGCAGGGCGCGGCCGGCATCGGCCAGCTGTCGGCCATTGAGCCCGCCTGGCAGGCCGACATCGGTGATCATCAGCTCGATGGCGGCGTCGGAGCGCAGCACGGCCAGCCCGGCCACGCTGTCAGCGGCGTCGATGACGCGGTAACCCAGGTCGCTGAGCACATCGTTGAGCAGCAAACGCACGGTGGGCTCGTCGTCGACGACCAGTACGGTCTTGCCGGCCTGATGGCGCACTGTTGGCGTGTCGTTCGGCTCGATCCGGTGCTCGACCGTCGTGTCCTGGGAGCGGGGCAGGTAGATGGTCACGGTGGTGCCGCGGCCCTCCTCGGAGAAGATCCGCGCCTGGCCCCCCGACTGCTTGGCAAAGCCATAGATCATCGACAGCCCCAGGCCGGTGCCCTGGCCGATGGGCTTGGTGGTGAAGAACGGATCGAAGGCTTTGGCCAGCACCTCGGGCGGCATGCCCGTGCCGTTGTCGATGACGCTGATCGACAGGTACTGCCCGGTGGGCACGTCCAGCACCCGTGCGGCCTCCACACCGATCCAGCGGTTGGCCGTCTCGATGATGATGCGGCCCCCTTCGGGCATCGCATCGCGGGCGTTGATGCACAGGTTGAGCAGGGCGTTTTCCAGCTGGCTGGCGTCGGCGCGGGCGCGCCAGTAGCCGCCGACCGAGAAGGTCTCGATGACGATGCTCGGCCCGACACTGCGCTGGATCAGGTCGCTCAGCTCCTCGATCAGCTTGACCACGTCGATGGCCTGCGGATCGAGGGTCTGGCGGCGCGAGAAGGCCAGCAGGCGATGGGTCAGGCCGGCAGCGCGCTTGGCCGCGCCCTGGGCGGCACTCATGTATTTGTCGACATCGCCCAGGCGGTTCTGGCTGATGCGCAGCTTCATCAGTTCCAGCGCACCGGAAATCCCCGCCAGGAGGTTGTTGAAGTCGTGCGCCAGGCCGCCAGTCAGTTGCCCGACCGCTTCCATCTTCTGCGACTGACGCAGTTTCTCTTCAGACTGCATCAGCTCCAGGGTGCGCTCGGCCACCCGCTGTTCGAGGGTCTCGGTGAGGTGGCGCAGGGCATTGAGGGCGTGGTCGCGCTCCTCACGCACGGCGCGCCGCTCACCGACGTCGATCAGCACGCCGGGGAAGTCCAGCGGGGTGCCATCGGCGGCGTGATCGACCCGGCCGTTGGCTTCGATCCAGTAATACTGGCCGTCAGCGCGTTTGACCCGGTACTGATGGGCATAGGCGCCACCGCGCTGGCAGGCTTCGTCGATGGCCGCGATCAACCCGGCGCGGTCCTCCGGGTGCACGGTGGTGACCACCTGTTCGAGGCTCAGCCCAACCCGGCCTATCGCCGGGTCAAGGCCGAAGGCCAATGCAAAGGCCTCGTCGACCGTGAAGCGATCGTGCACCAGGTCCCAGTGCCAGGTGCCGATGATGGCGCCGGCGGCCAGGGCCAGCTGTACCCGCTCGACGTTCTCCCGCGCCAGTTGCTCGCTGATCCGCAAGCGTTCCTGGGCATTGCGCCGCTCGGTGACATCGTTGAAGAAGATACCGATCTGCCGCGCCTGCGGCTCGCCCACGCGCACGGCACGCACATCGAACCAGCGGGCGAATGCCTTGGCATAGTTCTCGAACTGGCTCGACTCGCCGGTCTTGGCCACGTGCCCGTAGATCTGGAACCAGAACGGCTCCAGATCCGGGGCGTACTCGGTGACCCACTTGCCTTGCAGGTTGACGCCGGCCTGACGCTCGAACGCCGGGTTGACCTCGATGAAGCGGTAGTCCACAGGTTCGTCGTTCTGGTCGAACTTCACCTCGACGATGGCAAACGCCGTCTCGATGATGCCGAGCATGGTGCGAAAGCGTTCCTCGCTGCGACGCAGGGCGGTTTCGGCCGAGCGCATGCGGGTCATGTCGAGCATGGCACCGATCATGCGCACGGCACGGCCTTCGGCGTCGCGGCTGACGTGGCCGCGGTCGAGCACTTCGGCATACGTGCCATCGGCGCGTTCGAAGCGGTAGCCGTCGCTCCAGGTGGTGCCAACGCCGTCGATCACCGCGCGCAGGGAGGTGCTGATGCGTGCTCGGTCGTCGGGGTGAATGTGCGCCATCCACCACTGATGACGCATCTGGCCATGGTCGATGGGGTGCCCATAGGCCTCGTACAGGGCGTCGTTCCAGAGCACGTGGCTGCTGCGCAGGTCCCAGTCCCAGATGGCGTCGTTGGTGGCCTTGGCCGCCAGGCGATGCCGTTCCTGGGCCTCGGCAATGGCCTTGCCGGCCAGGTGCTCATGGGTGCGGTCACGCAGGATCTTCATGTAGCCCAGGTGCTCGTCCTGCTCGCTGTACAGCGGCATCAGCTCGCCTGAAGCCCAGAAGCGCCCGCCATCCTCACGCAAATGCCAGCGCTCGTCTGACACCCGACCGTCGCGCAGGGCCAGGCGCATTTCCTCGGCCACTCGCCCCTTGGCGCGGTCTTCGGGGGTGAAGAAGCGTGCGACGTCGTGGCCGATCATGGTGTCGGCGCTCCAGCCCATGACGTGCGTGGCCCCGGCGTTCCAGTCAGTGACAATGCCCTTGTGGTCGGTGAGCACGATGGCGAAATCCACCGCGCTTTCGAACACTGCCCATTGCCGTGCGGCATTGCGTGCACGGCGTTGATGATCGCTGGTCGCAGGGTCGATGACCAGCTCGGCTGCCGGGCTGCTGGCCTGCAATTGCCTGCGCAGGCGCAGCACCTCGGCCTCCAGCGCGTCGCGATCGAGGGTGTGCAAGGGAGGGAACGACCGGTCGGGAGTCTTCATGCTAAGGCGTCACACTGGCCACGAGCACACGCTGGGGCGGCTGAAAAGAATTGAGCGCCAGGCCATGCAAAAGCAGGCTGAGGTGCGGGGGGCGCTGGTCTGCGCTGGAGCGCAGCATACGCCTTGTTGTTGCGGTGGCGACGCGCAATGACTGAAAAATCGAGCCGCTCACATGCAAGAGCGCTCGGCTGCTCATTGATCACCGTGAAACTGCGCATAGGCTTCACTTTCGAGCGGGTCGATCAGCTCACCTGCCTCGTTGCGCAGGCTGAAGTCGTGCTGCTGGCCGCCGATGCTGGCGCTACCGTCAAGGCCCAGCAGCAACGTGTACATCACATCCGTGAGCAGGCTGTCGAACAGCGCCTCAAGCTGGCGGGTCTGTGGCTCGGACAACTGCATAGCCGTCACCTGCGCATGGACCTGCGTTGTCGGTGCCGAGAGCGATTGCACCGCGGCGGCTTTTTCAGCTTTCCAAAGGGCGACGAACTGCTGGGCATTCATAAAGGGCTCGCGTTGAGGGTGCTGATGAGCGGGGCGCGGTGGGCAGTGCAGGCAGTTCCCGGCCCCTGGGCAGAAGACAGGCTGCGCGGGTACGGCGGGGCACTGCGCCTCGCCCAGGTTTAGAGCACCAGACGCCAAGGCTGTTCCAGGGTCCTGTGTGAAAATTCTTGCGCCGAAGATCAGGCCTGGCATTCCCATCGAGGCGCGGGGAGCCCGCATGATCAAGGCAGTGCAACGCAACCTCGCCGTGCATCAACGTGTTTCTTTGCAGGTCGAAGCTGCCGCGAGCCCGGATTGGCTGCCCGGCTGCCCCTCTGGCGCCGCGAACCACACGGGCCAGGAGCTACGGTGGCGGTGGTCGACTTCCACACAGGCGATGAGCTGCTGGCTGGCCAGCGCGGCCTCGCGGTCAGCCTTGGCCGTGCGGTAGCGCACGCTGTGAATGCATTCGCGGTCGCCAAACTCGCATCGGTTGAGCTGGGTGCCGCCGCACGGCCCATTGGCCAGGCCCTTCGGGCAGGTCTCGGGGCAGATGTACAAGGTCTGCTCGAGCCGGCAACTGCCGCAGGTGTCGCAGCCCACCAGCGGACGCTTGATGCCGCGCTCAAGGCCATGCAGCCAGCGGGCCCCGCGTTCGCTGGCCCACAGCGGTTGGCGTACCAGCCAGGCGAACGCGCGGCTCAGCCCGGTGGTGCGGCTGAACAGCTGATGGTGCAGGGCGCCGAGCAGGTGTACGCGCGCTGCTTCCTTGAATGAGGGCTGCACCGCGACTTCGCCCCGCCGCCAAGCGGCCTGTTCAGGGTGGAACGTCACCGGCGCCTCGCCCGGCAGGTTCCAGGCCGCCTCCCAGGCGGCCTGCCATTGCGCCGGATGCTGGATGTCGGCCCGGCACTGCTCGATGGCCGCTTCCAGTGCGTCCATCTGCGCCGGATCATGCAGGCCCGACAGGTGCACCCCGGCGTAGCCGATGCGCGCCAGTTCGGTCACTTGCAAGGCCAGCCGTCTGATGCTGCGCGTCTGGGCAAAGGCCTTGGACTCGGCCGCCTCGGCGGCCAGCATCTGCAGCATCGAGGCCGATACGGTCACCCCGGCCACGTGCTCGAGCATCTTCGCCCGCCCGTGAGTCACGGCGATCAGGCACGCGATCAGGGGCTTGGGCCGCGGCTGGCCTTGCATCCACTGCAGGGCCTCGACGTGCTTGTCCATGTCGAAGCCCAGTTGCAGGTCGAGAAAATCCGCCCCGGCCCGGAGCTTCTTGGCCGCCTTGAAGTACTGCGCGCCGCCTTCTTCCTCGCGGTACTTGAACGGATTCAGCGCCGCACCCAGCAGCCAGTCAGGCCGTGCCTGGCGCACGATCTGCAGGGCGGCCACCGATTCCAGGTAACGCACCGGGTGCGCGCCCGGCTGATGACCGTGCAGGCGATCGCCGGTGAGCAGCAGCAACTGGTCGAGGCCGGCGGCGTCCATCCGCTCAAGCTGGGCCAGCAGGTCCTGGCGCTCGCGGTCCTTGCCGGAAAAGTGCAGCAGTGTCGGCACCGGGTCGGGCAGGCTGGCACAGGCCTCCAGCGGCGACAGATCCAGACGGCTGCCAACGCGATCGCCAATCGACACGGTCAACGGCCAGCCACACAGCTCGCGCCGCGCCATCATCGTCGCCACTGCCGCGAAGCGCGCGGCAGAGGGCTTGGGCACGAACTCCAGGATGCAGGCAAAGCGGCCTTGTTGCAGGGCGGTCTTGAGGGTGTTCATCGCAGGGTGCCTGGCCATCGAAACGCTATAGTGTGCCCGAACGCCAGGTTCGTCGTTGTCTCGCCGCGCAGGTCGCGGTACTGAACCCGACATGGTTGGCTGAGTGTTGGCAGTCACCGTTGGCAGGCCATGTTGGCAAGCGGCGTTGGCAGGCATGCACCACCGGTCGCCCAGGGCCGTTTCTCGACCGAACGGTCAGCGCCGACTCAGGTTCTTCCACTAAGGTATCCAGAGCTGCGCTGAATACCTCGCGACCTCTGAGCACCTGCCTGTGCGTCAGGGGCGTCGGCACAGGCTGCGTGCGACGAGCCGGGCAGGCAACAGCCTGTGGCTCCCGCTGACCACGCCCCCTGTGTCAGGTGTCTGCCTCGCAGCGCACTGGCTACAGAGAGGTTGGCGACATGTCCCTGATAGGTGTCTCACTGCTGGAAATGCGACAGATGATCGAACAGGCCTGCCTGCCCGATCGCTGTGAAGTCTCTTGCCCGGATGGGGTCTGCCTGACCATCCGCCTGGGCCAGGGTGAAAGCCTCGATCACTGCGTGATGCTCACGGGTGTCCCGATCGACAGCCTCAACAGCTGTCGTGATGTTGTGGGCCTGGTCGGCCAACTGCGCCAGCACCAGCGAGGGCAGGGCGCAGCAGCGGTGAGCGTGGCGCGCGCCTGAGATCGGGCGCATCTGCTGGCCGGTCGATACTGCCGCTGCCCCGCGTCAGCGGCCCTGGTACTGCGTCAAGGCTTGCGGACCGAGCTGGGCTGGGCTTCGCATGAGCGTTGCCCAGCCCTGGCACTGCTATTGGGTATTCCTGCCGAAAGACGCCGCCTAGCCTGCGTCCAGGCACTGCGCCAGAAAGCGCGCGGTCTGGCTGTCTTCACAGGCCGCCACCGCCTGTGGCGTGCCGCTGGCGACTACGCGCCCGCCATTGCTGCCTGCGCCAGGGCCGATGTCGATGACCCAGTCGCTCTGCGCAACCACGCGCATGTCGTGCTCGACGACCAGTACGCTGTGCCCGGCATCGACCAGGCGGTTGAGCTGCAGCAGCAAGCGGTCGACGTCTTCCGGATGCAGCCCGGTGGTGGGCTCATCCAGCACGTACAAGGTCGCACCGCGCGCTTGACGCTGCAGTTCGGTGGCCAACTTGATGCGCTGCGCTTCACCGCCCGAGAGCTCGGTGGCCGGCTGCCCGAGGCGCAGGTAACCCAGGCCGATGTCTTCCAGTACCTGCAAGCTGCGGCGAATGGCCGGATGTTCGGCAAAGACCTGCAGCGCCTGGCGGACCGTATGCTGCAAGACCTCGGCGATGCTCAGGCCCTGCCAGGTAATGGCCAGGGTTTCAGGGTTGTAGCGGGCGCCGTGGCAGGTCGGGCAGGGCGCATACACGCTGGGCATGAACAGCAACTCCACGCTGACGAAACCTTCGCCCTCGCACTGCGGGCAGCGACCCTTGGCGACGTTGAAGGAGAAACGCCCGGCATCGAAACCCTGGGCCCTGGCCTCATCGGTGCTGGCGAACAGCTTGCGCACGTGGTCGAACAGGCCGGTGTAAGTGGCCAGGTTCGAGCGCGGGGTACGGCCAATGGGTTTCTGGTCGACAGCCACCAGGCGCTTGAGGTGTTCCAGCCCGGCCGTGACCTGGCCGGTGCTGGCCATCTCCACATCCTCTTCCAGCGTGGCGCTGTCCTGCTCGGCAGGCGCCTGCCCCCGGCCCAGGTGAGCGCCCACCAGTTCGAGCAGTGCCTGGCTGACCAGGCTGGATTTGCCCGAACCGCTGATACCGGTGACCGAGGTGAAACAGCCCAGCGGCACGGCCACGCTCAGCTGCTGCAGGTTGTTGCGCGTGATGCCCTCCAGGTGCAGCCAGTGTGCCGGCTCGCGCAGCGCAGGTGCGCTGGCGGTGTGCTCGGCGAACAGGTAGGGCCGCGTGCGCGACTCGGTCACCTTCGCCAGCCCCACTGGCGGGCCGCTGTACAGCACGCGGCCACCCTGTTCCCCGGCCGCGGGGCCGACGTCCACCAGCCAGTCGGCGCGGCGCATGGTCTCGACGTCGTGCTCGACCACGTACACCGAGTTACCCGCCTGCTTGAGCCGCTGCAGCGCGGTATACAGCGCCTCGCTGTCGGCCGGATGCAGCCCGGCCGACGGCTCGTCGAGCACGTAGATCACGCCGAACAGTTGCGCGTTGAGCTGGGTCGCCAGACGCAGACGTTGCAGCTCGCCCGACGACAGGCTCGGCGTACTGCGGCCCAGCGAGAGATAGCCCAGGCCCAGATCGAGCAGGCTTTGCAGGCGCTGCAGCAGTTCCTCGGCGATGCGCTGGGCGGCCAGTTGTTTCTCGGCCGACAACACGGGGGCTGTCGACGCGCCGCCCGTGTCGAGCACCCGGCGCAGCACCTGGCCCAGCTCGGCCAGGCTCAGTTGCGACAGCTCAGCGATGTCCAGGCCATCGAAGGTCACGCTCAATGCCGCTGGCTTGAGCCGTTTGCCGCCACACGCCGGGCATGGGCCGGGGCGCATGAACTGCGACACGCGCTGGCGCATCTGCGCGCTCTGCGAGTGCATGAAGGTGTGCAGCACATAGCGTTTGGCACCGCTGAAGGTGCCCTGGTAGCTGGGTTCGAGCTTGCGCTCGAGCGCCGTACGGGTCTGCGCAGGTGTAAGGCCGGCGTACACGGGGACGGTCGGCGTCTGTTCGGTGAACAGAATCCAGTCGCGCTCGGCCTGGGGCAGATCGCGCCACGGCATGTCGACGTCGTAGCCCATCGTCACCAGGATGTCGCGCAGGTTCTGCCCTTGCCAGGCCGGCGGCCAGGCGGCAATGGCGCGTTCGCGGATGCTCAGCGAGGGGTCGGGCACCAGGGTCGCTTCGGTCACCTCATAGACCCGGCCCAGGCCATGGCACTCGGCGCAGGCGCCCTGTGGCGTGTTGGCGGAGAAATCCTCGGCGTACAGCATCGGCTGGCCGGCCGGATAATGCCCGGCACGCGAATACAGCATGCGGATCGAACTCGACAGCGTGGTAACGCTGCCCACCGAGGAGCGTGCGCTCGGCGTGCCGCGCTGCTGTTGCAAGGCCACCGCCGGTGGAAGGCCGTCGATTGCGTCTACATCCGGTACGCCGGCCTGGTCGATCAGGCGCCGGGCGTAGGGTGCGACCGATTCGAAATAGCGGCGCTGCGCCTCGGCGTACACCGTCGAGAATGCCAGGGACGATTTGCCCGACCCGGACACACCGGTGAACACCACCAATGCATCGCGGGGGATGTCGACATCGACGTTCTTGAGGTTGTGCTCACGGGCGCCGCGCACGCTGACGAAGCCGGTGGGCTGGAAGGGTGAGGGCGACTTCGGGGGCATGGGGCGTCCTGTCACGTAGTGATTGCACAGGGTGCGCGCCGCGGGTTCGGAACCGGTCGTCTGCGCGGCGGCGCAGCCCTGAGGGCTGAAGACTCTCCCACAAGGACCGTGCCGGCGCGACAGACGTTCAAGAGGGTTTACAGCTCAGGCGTTCAAGGCCACGCCCTGTTGCAGCCGTTCGAGCATTGCGCTGCGCAGCGCATACGGGCGTTTGACCCGCAGCGCGCCGGCATGGGCCAGCAGCCAGGCCATCAGCGCTGCGTCCTCGGCGAGCGTGGCCCAGAGGTGCGCGCCGCCGGTTTCATCGCGGCGCAGCTGCATGTCGGGCGACAGCGGTGCGTCGAGCAACTGGCCGGCCAGCGCCGCGTTCACCCACAGCTCCAGCTCCAGCCTCGGCGCGTCGCTGCGCTGGCGAGGGTCAGCCAAGGTGTCATGCTCGAAGCCCTGCACGCCCATCTCGGGCAGCAAGTACCAGCCAAAGGGCGTGCCTTTGTCGTTGCAGCGCAATGGAAACAACGTCGACAACTCGTTGAGGTCGCGCTCGATCGTGCGTTTGCTGGTGCTGTGGCCAGCTTCGCTCAGGGCGCGGTGCAGGTGGGTCGAGGTGGTCCCGGGGTGCTGGGTGGGCAACAGTTTGAGCAGTTGCCACTGACGGGCGATGGTGTGGCGGGTGGAATTGCTGGGCAAGGGGCGGTCCGGTAGTGGCACATGGCTATGTTTGCAGCATAGCGTGTGCCGCGAGCCTCGCCAAGCGCCGTACGGCAGCCGATCGATGCGCGCTACGATTCGGTTGGAGGGCCCGCGCAGACGTCCCAGAGACTGGCCGCGCTGGCTTGGTGGAGCGCAAACCGTGTGGTGGGTGCGCGATACGCGCCATTGGGTCAGCGGGCGTCGAGCTGCCCCTCACCTTGACCGGCACGCCGCTGCTGCGACGTCTGCACGGTACAGCGACACTTGCCCGCCCCGTGCAGCATCCGGGACCGCTTAGAAGGTGTACGCAACGCCCGCCTGAACGGTGCGCGGCGCACCGGGGTAGGCGTAGGTGTTGAACGCGCCTTCGTCGTAGCCTTTGTTGAAGGCGTTCTTCAGGTCGAGGTTCAGGCGTACGTGTTCGTTGACCTTGTAGTAGCTGAGCAGGTCGACGACGCTGTAGCGGTCCATGGTGTAGGTCAGCGCTTCGGTCTGGCCGTTGCGATCATCGACGTACTTCAGGCCCACGCCCAGACCCAGGCCTTTGGCGAAGCCGTCCTGGAACTCGTAAGTGTTGAGCAGGCTGAAGCTGTTGCGCGGGATATTGGCCAGGCGGGTGCCGGAAGGCAGGCGGTTGTCTTTGGTCACCTGCGCGTCGACGTAGGCGTAGCCGCCGATCATGCGCCACTCGGGGGTGATGTTGCCGGCTACGTTGAGGTCGAAGCCGCGGCTGCGGACTTCCCCGGCGGCGATGCTGTAGGTCGGGTCGATCGGGTCGCGGGTGAGCACGTTTTCCTTGTCGATGTGGTAGATCGCGGCGTCGACGCTCAACCGACGGTCCAGCGCTTCCCACTTCACGCCCAGCTCGTAGGATCTGCCTTTTTCCGGATCGAAACCGCCGCCTTCGCGCGCTGCGCCACTGTTGGGCTTGAACGAGCGGGCCGTGTTCGCATAGACCGCCACGGTGTCGGTGATGTCGTAGATCAGGCCCAGGCGCGGGGTCACGCCGTTCTCGGCGTTCTCGAAGTCCCGGGTGTTGGAAATGTGGTCGTCATAGTCATGCTCGAAGCGCTCGAAACGCACCCCCGCCAGGGCTTTGAGGCGCTCGGTCAGGGCGACCTGGTCCTGGATGAAGAATGCCCAGGTCTTGAGGTTTTCCTTGTCCCAGGTCGTGGTGCGCGTCAGGGCCGGGCGTGGCTGGCCCAGGACCGGGTTGTAGAGGTCGATCGGGTAGGTGCCCGGCGCGGCAGACGAGCGCTGGATGATCGAGTTGTAGTCGTAGTCTTCGTACTCGATACCGGTCAGCAGCGTGTGCGAGAACCTTCCGGTATCGAAGTGGCCGGTCAGGTTCAACTGATAGTCGCGATCAGTCCATTCCAGCTTGCGGTAGTTGAAGTTGCGCTGCAGGGTGCGGCCATCCAGTGGCGCACCGTTGGCCTCGACTGCATTGCCCTTGAGGCTGCCATCGAGCCACTGCATCCCGCCGCCCAGGGTCCAGTCGTCATTGAGCTGATGCTCGAAGCGCAACTGGGCCATGTCGTTGTCGTTGTGCAGCAGGTTGTCGCTGCCTTTTTCCCAGATGTAGGTGTCGCGCGAGGCACTGCCGGACTGGGTGGTGTAGCGGGTCAGGCCGCGGTCGAGCGGGTGGTTGTTGCGCATGAAATCGCCTTCGAAGACGATCCTGGTGCTGTCGTTGACCTGCCAGCTGATCACCGGCGCGACGTCGTAGCGCTCCGTTTCGACATCGTCGCGGAAACTGTCGCCACCTTCGCCCAGCAGGTTCAGGCGGTAGGCCAGGCTGCCGTCCTGGTTCAGCGGGCCGGTGGCATCCAGCGTGCCGCGGTACATGCCATGGTCATCGATCTGGCTGCCCAGGGTGACCTTGGATTCGGCCTGCGGCTGCTTGCTGACGATGTTGAAGGTGCCGCCTGGATCGCCACGACCGTAGAGGGCGCTGGCCGGGCCGCGGATCACTTCCAGACGCTCGACGGTGTTGGCGTCGGGAGCGTTGGGGTAGCCGCGGTTGATCGGGAAGCCGTTGCGGTAGTACTCGCCGGTGGTGAAGCCGCGCACGGTCACGGTGGTCAGGCCCTGGCCGCCGAAGTTGTTGGCCCGGCCGACGCCGCCGGCGTAATCCAGGGCGTCTTGCAGGCGGGTGGAGCTGGTGTCTTCGATCACGTCACGGGGCACCACGCTGACCGACTGCGGCGTTTCGTGCAGGGCCGTGTCAGTGCGCGTGGCACTGGCCGAGCGGGTGGCCTTGTAGCCCTGCACCGGGCCGTCAGCGCGCTCGAAATCGCTGTCGGCACTGATGTTGACGGCATCGAGCTGAATGTTGCCGGGCGTGACCGGCGCTTGTGCGGCCCAGACCAGGGTGGGGGCGACGGGAAGTAAACACAGCGAAACGAGCGAACGACGCATCTGGCGAAGGTCCTGAAGAATTATTAGTAAGGACATGTAGGAAAAATCGGCGCGATGGTATCTGCAAAGTATTCGCATTTACAATAGATTTTGGTGTGCCAGATACCGGCGTTTCAGTAGGGGTCAGTTCAAGCAAGGCCCGCTGCATGGCGCTCCGCTTGCATGCAAAAATGCGCGCGTTGCAGATGCCGACCTGTTGCAGTGGTCAGGTCAGCGCTTCGGTATGCACGATAGGCTGTGGGGCAGAGCTGATAGCTGAAGACTCATCACCCGGGGCGGCGCATTCGATTGCCTTGAAATCCACCCTGGCTGAATCCTTTCCGCCGCCCGTAGCCGCGCCGCAGCGCAGGTTGCCGCTACGCCCCTTGGCGCGTACCATGCCAGGCACTCTTTCCTAATAAAATGCGAGTCGGCGCCCTCAATGGGCTGCTGGCGCATTGCCCATTGCCGCGTTCAGGAGATTTACACCCCGCCCATGAATGGTCCTGTTCCTACCTCGATGCCCGCCCCTGAGGGCGGCGGCAGCTGGCTGAGCGTCATCGCCCTGGCGTTGGCCGCGTTCATCTTCAACACCACCGAATTCGTGCCGGTGGCCTTGCTCAGCGACATCGGCCGCAGTTTCACCATGACCCCGGCCCAGGTCGGGCTGATGCTGACCATCTATGCCTGGGTCGTGGCGCTGGCCTCGCTGCCGATGATGCTGATGACCCGCAACATCGAGCGGCGTCGTCTACTGACGGTGGTGTTCCTGGTGTTCATCGTCAGCCATGTGCTGTCGTGGCTGTCGCAGAGCTTTGCCATGCTGCTGGTCAGCCGTATTGGTATTGCCCTGGCCCATGCGGTGTTCTGGGCCATCACCGCCTCGCTGGCCGTGCGCGTGGCACCGCCGGGCCAACAGGCGAAAGCGCTGGGACTGCTGGCCACCGGCACGACGCTGGCCATGGTCCTCGGTATTCCGCTGGGCCGCGTGGTGGGCGAGGCCTTGGGCTGGCGCATGACCTTCCTCGGCATCGCTGCGGTGGCCCTGGCCACGTTGCTCTGCCTGTTCAAGTCGCTGCCGCTGCTGCCCAGTCAGAACTCAGGCTCGCTGCGCAGCTTGCCGATCCTGTTCCGCCGCCCGGCGCTGATCATCACCTACCTCCTGGTCACATTGGTGATCACCGCGCAGTTCACCACCTACAGCTACATCGAACCCTTCGCCCTGGACGTGGCGAAGATCGGCGGCGAGCGCACTACGCTGCTGCTGTTGCTGTTCGGGGGAGCCGGGCTGTTCGGTTCGGTGCTGTTCAGTCGCTACAGCGAGCGCTTCCCCCACGGGTTTCTGCTCGGCGCCATCGGCCTGCTTGCCGCCTGTCTGCTGCTGATGCTGCCGCTGTCGGGCAACTTCTATGTATTCGCTGCGTTGAGCATGTTCTGGGGTATCGCCATCCTCAGCTTCAGCCTGGCGCTGCAGGCCAAGACCCTCAAGCTCGCCAGCGACGCCACCGACGTGGCCATGGCGCTGTTCTCCGGCATCTACAACATCGGCATCGGCGGCGGCGCCTTGCTCGGCAGCATTGTCAGCACCCAGCTGGGTGTCGCCAACATTGGTTGGGTGGGCGGTAGCGTGGCAGTGGTCGGGCTGCTGCTGGCCTTGGCCAGCACGCGTAAGCTGACCCAGCCCGGGTCACCAAACGCCTGACCGGACGCCTCACAGCAGGCTGAGCCAGGCCGAGGCCAGCAACAGCCCGGCCAGCGCGCAGTTAAGCCCACGCAACGCCCCCGGCGTTTGCAGCCACCGCGCGCTGCGGGCGCCCAGCCAGGCCCAGGTGGCCATGCACGGCAGCGCCACCAGCAGAAACACCAGGGCGAGCAGCCAGATGGGCAGCGT
>NZ_DAMCCR010000015.1:0-59144 GCF_032058845.1 Pseudomonas sp.
GCGGCATCAGCGTCGACGACGTGGCCAAGCGCCTGATCGACTTCGGCTTCCACGCACCGACCATGTCGTTCCCAGTGGCCGGCACGCTGATGATCGAACCCACCGAGAGCGAGTCCAGGGAGGAGCTGGACCGCTTCTGCGACGCCATGGTGCAGATTCGCGAGGAAATCCGCGCGGTGGAAGACGGCCGCCTGGACAAGGACGACAACCCGCTGAAGAACGCCCCACACACCGCCGCCGAACTGGTGGGCGAGTGGCATCACCGGTATAGCCGCGAGCAGGCGGTGTACCCGCTGCCGAGCCTGGTCCAGAGCAAGTACTGGCCGCCGGTAGGGCGCGTCGACAACGTCTATGGCGACCGCAACCTGGTCTGCGCCTGTCCGCCGATCGAGCAGTACCAGGAAGGCTGATCCCGGCAGGTTAGTGGTGTGCCAGGCCGTTGCGCCTGGCACACGACTGTGGTGCTAGCCGACCTCTAGAAGATTTTCAGGAGCATTCGATGTCCGACGCACTGTTACACACCCCTCTGCATGCCCTGCACCTGGAACTGGGCGCACGCATGGTGCCCTTCGCCGGCTACGACATGCCGGTGCACTACCCGCTGGGCGTACTCAAGGAGCACTTGCACACCCGTGAACAGGCCGGGTTGTTCGACGTCTCGCACATGGGCCAGATCATCCTGCGCGGCGCGGGTGCTGCACAGGCACTGGAGCGTCTGGTGCCGGTCGACATCATCGACCTGCGGGTGGGCATGCAGCGCTACGCGATGTTTACCCATGAACAGGGCGGCATTCTCGATGACCTGATGGTTGCCCGAATGGCCGACGACGAATTGTTCCTGGTGGTCAATGCCGCCTGCAAGCACCAGGACCTTGACCACCTGCAGCAACACCTGGCCGGGCAGTGCGAAGTGCAAGCGCTGTTCGACGAACGCGCCCTGCTGGCCCTGCAAGGTCCAGCGGCAGCCCGCGTGCTCGCACGGCTGGCACCGGAAGTGGCGGCGATGACCTTCATGCAGGTACGGCAGCTGACCCTGCTTGGCACGCCTTGCGTGGTCAGCCGTTCGGGCTATACCGGCGAAGACGGTTTCGAGATTTCCGTGCCGGTCGCCGACGCCGAGGCCCTGGCGCGACGCCTTCTGAGCGAGCCGGAGGTCGAAGCCATTGGCCTGGGTGCACGCGACTCGCTGCGCCTGGAAGCCGGCTTGTGCCTGTACGGACATGACATGGACAGCGACAGCACACCGGTGCAAGCCAACCTGCTGTGGGCCATCTCCAAGGCACGGCGCAGCGAGGGTGCGCGCGCCGGAGGGTTCCCAGGCGCGGACACGATCTTCGCGCAGCAGCGCGAGGGCGTGGCGCGCAAGCGGGTCGGCTTGCTCGGGCAGACACGCACACCGGTTCGTGAAGGGGCGGAAATCGTCGATGCCGCTGGTCAGGTGGTGGGCACGGTGACCAGTGGCGGCTATGGCCCGACACTCGGTGCGCCCCTGGCAATGGGCTATGTCGATAACCAACACACGGCGATCGGTACTGAGCTGCATGCGATGGTACGTGGCAAGCCCGTGCCGTTGCTCGTCAGTAAAATGCCTTTTGTAGTACAGCGTTACCACCGCTAGTGCAGGTGGCGGCTCAGGTGTGCGCTGGGTTCTCTATCGAACGTCCCCAAACGCCATCTGGAGCGGCCGCCGAACCCGGCAGCGTGCTGTTTCCGACACCGATGTCGCTCTGGTGTATGGCCCTGGAAGGATGCGTTTGGGAGGGCTTGTTTTCACTCGGAGAGTTGGCGTAGATTCCTGTTCACTGTGTTTGCATGGGTCGCCCCAGTGGATCGTGACCCGGGCCAGTAGCCGCTGTTCGCTACAACCCGTTCGACGCCAGACTTCCTGCAACCAGCCCAGTTCGTATTCACTTCACCCCAATGTGAATACCACTGTCATCACACCTCAAGTTTCATAGGAAGCAAGACAATGGCTGAGCGTCAGAGCGGTACCGTCAAGTGGTTCAATGACGAGAAAGGTTACGGCTTCATCACCCCGGAATCCGGTGCTGACCTGTTTGTGCACTTCCGTGCCATTCAGGGCAACGGCTTCAAGACTCTGAAAGAAGGTCAGAAGGTTACCTTCGTGGCCGTTCAGGGTCAGAAAGGCCTGCAGGCGGATGAAGTACAGCCAGAAGCCTGATCCAGACTTCGCAAAAAGCCCCTGCCAAGTGCAGGGGCTTTTTTTTGCCCGTAGAATACGCGCTTCGCTGATCGGAGCCCGTGCATGTCCAAGCCCAAGCCCATGCCCATGCTGCAACCCCAGGGGGATTTTCCGCCCGTCGCCTTTGCCCGACGCCTGGCAGCCCTGTTCTACGACTTCCTGCTGTGCACTGCCCTGCTGATCGTGACCGCTGGCGTCTACAAGATGATTCAGATGGCGCTCATCGGCGAGGCGCGCATGCGCCAATTGACCGAAGCCGGCGCGCTGGACGGCGACCCGCTGCTGTCGACGATTCTGCTGTTTGCGCTGTTCGCATTCTTCGCCAAGTTCTGGACCCATGGCGGGCAGACACTGGGCATGCAGGTGTGGGGGATTAGGGTACAGAACGCAGACGGCAGCGCCATCAGCCTGTGGCAGGCGCTGCTGCGTTTCGTGGTGGCGATTGCGTCGTGGCTGTGCCTCGGGCTGGGGTTCTTCTGGGCCCTGGTCGACAAGCGCCGGCGCACCTGGCATGACCTGTACTCGGACACCCGGTTGGTCAGGGTGCCCAAGGCAAGCGCTAAGCGCTGAACTGCGCAACGCAGCGGGCTGCTGTCGGCAGCCCGCCGCGCAGCGCTATCCGGCTCGGCGCAACAGCCAGACCCCCGCGACCATGCACACCACCGCCGGCAGTGCCACAGCCAGCAAGGGTGGGAACCCGAACACCTGGCTCGATGGCCCCAACAGCTCCCCGGCAATCCGGAACACGAAGCCCACCAGCACGCCAGTGAACACACGCTGGCCCAGGGTGACCGAGCGCAACGGACCGAAGATGAAGGAAATCGCCATCACCACCAGCGCCGCAGTCACGGCCGGCTGCAGGATCTTGGTCCAGAACGCCAGCCAGTAGCGCGAGTTGTTCAGGCCCTGGTCGGCGAGGTAGTGGATGTAGTCCCACAGCCCGGTGATGGACAGTGACTCCGGTGCCACGACCACGGTATTGAGCAGTTGCGGCGTTACCGAAACATCCCAGCGCTCTTGCGGGGCAGTGACCACCTCGGTGTGGTCGCCGCGGAAGAACGTGGTGCTGACGTCGTTCAGCGTCCATTGCTCGTCGTTGTAGGTCGCACGACGGGCGAAGCTCGAGGTGACGATCTGGCGTTGCTCGTTGAACTGGTAGCGCGTGACGCCCAGCAGCAGGCCATTGGGCTGCACCGAGTTGATGTGCACGAACTCGTTGCCCTGGCGGTGCCACATGCCACGCTTGGAGCTGAGCGCCTCACCACCGCCCTGGGCCAGCGAGCGATCGGCCTGGGCCTTGTTCTCGGTCGCCGGTGCAACGTATTCGCCGATCAGCACCCCGGCCAGCATCAGCACCAGCATGGGTTTCATCACCGCCCAGACAATGCGCCCGATGGACACGCCAGCGGCACGCATGATGGTCAGCTCGCTGCTGCTGGCCAGGCTGCCCAGGCCGATCAGGCAACCGATCAGCGCCGCCATCGGCAACATGTCGTAGAGGCGGCGCGGTGCGGTCAGGAGCACGTACAACCCGGCATCGAGCACGCTGTAGGTGTCGCTCAGGTCGCCCATCTCGTCGATGAAGGCGAACAGCGAGGCCAGGCCGAGGATGATGCCCAGTACCGCGAGGATGGCCATCAGCACGCTGGTGCCGATGTAGCGATCGAGCTTACCCACGGGCCACCTCCGCACGACGAGCAGCACGTTTGAGGCGCAGCGGCTCCCAGTACATCAGGGCCAGGCCGATGAGCAGGAACACACCGTGCACCCACCACATGCCCAGGGCGATCGGCAGCTTGCCTTTTTCGAGGGCACCACGAACGGAAATCAGCATGGTGAGGTACGCCATGTACAGAAGGATGGCCGGCAGCAGCTTGAGGAAGCGTCCTTGGCGAGGGTTGACCCGAGACAGCGGCACCGCCATCAGGGTCACGATGAACACCAGCACGGGTAGCGACAGCCGCCATTGCAGCTCGGCGCGTTCGCGCAGGTCTTGCTTGCCGAACAGTTGCAGGGTCGGGATGGCCTCACGGTCGGTCACCTCCTCGCTCACCTCGGGCTTGGGCAACAGCACACCGTAGGTGTCGTACTTGATCGCGCGGTAGTTGGCTTCACCTGGGTTGCCGTCGTAGCGGTAGCCGTTTTCCAGCACCAGGTAGCGATTGCCATCGCCCTGCACTTCCTGGTGACCACGTTCGGCCACCAGCACCGTCGGGGCGCGGTCCTTGGTCTTGTCCTGGTTGAAGCGCTTCTCGGAAATGAACACGCCCTCCAGCTTGACCCGGTCATCGGACAGTTGCTCGGTGTAGGTCACCCGAGTGCCATCGCGCAGGGTCTGGAAGCGGCCCGGGACCAGCGTGTCGAACTCGGTCAGGGCGTCTTGCTGATTGATGATCTGCTGCACCTGGGCAACGCCTTGCGGCGCCAGGCTCAGGCTCAACCAGGCCACCAGCAATGCGACCAGCGCGGCGGGCGCCATGGTCATGGCCAGCAGACGCTGCTGGCTCATGCCGGTGGCCGAGAGCACGGTCATTTCGCTCTCAAGGTACAGCCGGCCATAGGCCAGCAAGATACCGAGGAACAATCCCAGCGGCAGGATCAGCTGCAGGAACCCTGGCAGGCGGAAGCCCATGATCAGGAACAGCACGCTGGGGTCGAGCACGCCCTGCGCAGCCTGAGCCAGGTACTTGATGAAGCGCCCACTCATGATGATCACCAGCAGCACGGCGCTGACGGCGCTCAAGGTCACCAGGACCTCGCGAGACAGATAACGGAAGACGATCAAACCAGAAACTCCTGGGTTGTCTGGGGCGAAGTGCCGGACAAGGAAATCGGACAATCAGGATCATAGCCGGTTCGCCCAAGGCCAACCGACTGCAAAAGTGCGCGCATTATCCTGTGATTGCCCTTCCCTGTCACTTGGCGCTGCGCCGTACAACAACCCGGGGTTGTCAGTAGGGTCGGCAGAGGCTCAAACTGGCCGCTTTTCCACTGGCATGCGAGCAGGCCGCCAGGCGTTGCACAGGCCCTGCACCCAACCGCGCCACTCAAACGACCCACTGGAGACCCTGACATGGATCTGGTTGTAAAAAGCGTTGCCGCTGTATCCGTCAAAACCGCCACGCTGGTGCTCGGCGTGGGCGAAGGTCGCCTGCTGGGCGCACAGGCCAAGGCCGTCGACGAGGCCGGTAACGGCGCGATCAGCGCCGTTCTGAAGCGTGGTGACCTGGCCGGCAAGCCGGGCCAGACCCTGCTGCTGCAAGCGTTGCCCGGCCTCAAGGCCGAACGTGTGCTGCTGGTCGGCACCGGCAAGGATGAAGCCCTCAACGACCGTAACTGGCGCAAGGTGGTCACCGCCGTGGCCGGTGTGCTGAAGGGCCTGGGCGGGGCAGACGCGACCCTGGTGCTGGATGACATCGCCGTCGAGGGTCGCGATGGCCACTACGGCAAGTACCGCCTGCTGGCCGAGACCCTGCTCTCGGGCGCCTATGTCTTCGATCGCTTCAAGAGTCAGAAGGCCGAACCCCGCGCCCTGAAGAAAATCACCCTGCTGACCAGCCAGGCCGGCCAGGCCGAGGTCGAGCGGGGCGTCAAGCACGCCACTGCGATCAGCGCTGGCATGGCCCTGACCCGCGATCTGGGCAACCTGCCACCTAACCTGTGCCACCCCAGCTTCCTCGCCGAGCAGGCCAAGGACATGGGTAAGGCGCACAAGAACCTCAAGGTCGAGGTGCTGGACGAGAAGAAGATCAGGGACCTGGGCATGGGCGCGTTCTACGCGGTCGGCCAGGGCAGCGACCAGCCGCCACGGTTGATCGTGCTGAACTACCAAGGTGCGAAGAAAAGCGAAAAGCCCTACGTACTGGTCGGCAAAGGCATCACTTTCGACACCGGCGGCATCAGTCTCAAGCCCGGTGCCGGCATGGATGAAATGAAATACGACATGTGCGGCGCAGCCAGCGTATTCGGCACCTTGCACGCCGTGCTGCAACTGCAACTGCCGATCAACCTGGTGTGCCTGCTCGCCTGCGCCGAGAACATGCCCAGCGGGGGCGCTACCCGTCCAGGCGACATCGTCACCACGATGAGCGGGCAGACGGTCGAGATCCTCAACACCGACGCCGAAGGCCGTCTGGTGCTCTGCGACACCCTGACCTACGCCGAGCGCTTCAAGCCGCAAGCCGTCATCGACATCGCCACACTGACCGGCGCCTGCATCGTTGCCCTGGGCAGCCACACGACCGGCCTGCTGGGCAACGACGACGCGCTGCTGAGCCAGTTGCTCGACGCCGGCAAGCGCGCCGACGACCGCGCCTGGCAGTTGCCGCTGTTCGACGAGTACCAGGAGCAGCTCGACAGCCCGTTCGCCGACATCGCCAACATCGGCGGGCCAAAGGCCGGCACCATCACCGCCGCATGCTTCCTGTCGCGCTTCGCCAAGCAGTACCACTGGGCGCACATGGACATCGCCGGCACCGCCTGGATCAGTGGCGGCAAGGAAAAAGGCGCGACGGGCCGGCCTGTGCCGCTGCTCACCCAATACCTGCTCGACCGCGCCGGCGCCTGAGGCCCATGGGTCAGTGGCGCCTGGCCCTGTCTGAACAGCCTTGAGCGGAGAGTAGGCAAGGCCGATCGCAGCCCCGTACGAACCGCCAAGGAACGGCCGGGGTCGCGTTCGACCTGCGTGAATAAGCACCCCAGGGTGCCTTGAACGCAGCATGGCCGAATCTCAACGCTGTTCGGGGAGAGCCAACGGCATCACTGGCCGGGATACCGCGCATGAATAAAGTCGACTTCTATATCCTGCCCACTGACTCGCTCCGCGCGCGTCTGGATTTCGCCTGCAAGCTGTGCGAGAAAGCCTGGCGCCTGGGGCATCGGGTTTACCTGCACTGTCAGGACGAGGCCCAGCGCAGCGAGTTGGACCTGTGCCTGTGGCAGTTCAAGGGCGAGGCGTTCGTGCCGCACGACCTGGCGCACATCGATCCTGCGGGCCAAGTGGTGCTGGGCATCGACGAGTCGGCGCACGATCATGCTGACCTGCTGATCAATCTGGCTGCTGATGTGCCAGCATTCGTCGGCCAGTTTCAGCGGGTCGCTGAAATCGTGGTCGAGGCACCTGCGATACGCCAAGCCGCACGCGAGCGGTTCCGTTTCTATCGGGAACGGGGCTATGCTCTTACCGATCACCGCTTACAGCGACTTTGATGACCATGGACAAGCCGATCAACACCCTCAACCACTCCACGCACCTGCTCGATGACCTCGAATCGATTCGTGAGTTGCTGGGCGATGCCAATCTGCAACCGCCACTGCTGACCGAAACCGTCGAGCACACGCCAGCTGCAGCCACGCCTGCGATGAGCGCCGCTGACCCGGCAGATGCAGCGGCGACCGAGCGCGGTGATGCACAAGCGCGTCGTCAGGACACCCTGCTGCACCTGGACAGTGAATTACGGGCTGCGGCGCAATCGATCATGCAAGACGTGATCAACGACTTCACACCGCACATCGAAACGGAAATCAAGCGTCGCCTGGCGGCGCGCATGGATCGGCTGCTGAACGCAGCCGACTGATCCATCCCACCCTGCCCGGCCTGCCCGCATCAGGCAGGCCAGCGGCATGATGCCTGCCTTTCAACCGAAGGGCTTGAGGCCCTGGCGCATGCCAAACAAGAACAGCAACAAATCCTGATCAGGCTTGGCCTGGGCTTGTGCAAGCGGCTTGCCCGCCCTGGGCAATGGGCACTGGCCTGCCAGCTCGGCTTTGCTGAACACCACCGGCCGAGGTTGCTCCCAGGCCGCGGCTGCCGCGGTGGTGACAGCCAGCGCAGCGACCAGGAACAAACCTCGTGCTATTTCTAGTTTCATTACCCTAACCCTTTGACTGCGCTGCCAAACGCTGTCTGGTAAAAGTAGAGCAAGGAGCGGAAGTGCGCGTCGTGAATGGACGAATGGCGCTGCAGTTGGCTGAGGTCCTTGCGCGCCGCATTCTGGCAGCTGAGGCGTCGGCGAGCTTTTTCAAGATCCAGCAACGCCACCTCGACCTCGGCGGCCTCGCCCTCGCCGGTCACCTTGACGAACACGTGCTTGCCGTACAGGCAGCTGTGCTGCCAATGGCCGCGGTGCATGCGCGCCATGTTTTCCGCCAGCTCCTTGAGCATGCGTTGATGCAGCGCCTCGGGATAGCGAGCCAGGGCACCTGCGGCGTACCAGCTTTCCAGGTCGACGAACCCCTCGAGCGCTTCACTGACCAGCAACGCCCGCCATTGGTGATCGGCGTCGCGCTGCGCGCCGCAGAAGACGATGCGCGGCACGCGCACACCCAGCCGTGCGCAGTTGGTCAGGGCATCCTGCTCTCGCAGCACCGTAGGCCGGCCAAAGGGGTGCAGCCAACCGCGATACAGATGGCCTACCTGACGCTTGGCGTACAACACGTGCCCACGACCATCGTCCAGGCGCTGCACGCCACTCTCGCCACCGCGCCGGCGGTTGGGTTCCTCGACCCATTCCCCTTGTTGCTGCCAGTAAAAGTCGAACTCCGACTCTTGATTCAAGGCGACTGCCATCGTTACCGACCTCTTGCGTCATTAGGGTGATTCGCCACATGGCGTAGCTCGGCAACACCCTCAGATGCTGTTGAATTCCGAAGCCGATTGAAACGAATGCTGCTATGGATGTAGCCGCAGGTAACACAAAACTACACGACTGCTGCCATTTTGCCATTCATCGGTGCAGCGGCACTTGGGTGAACGAGCAGACTCAAAGGCCCGCAACTGACCACAGAAAATCTGTGACGTGCCGCTAAGCCCCTGAATTAGGGAAATTTTCCTACATTTGCTGATCAACGGTCAGCCATCAGGTGCTCGTTGCGCAGCGGCCGGTATGTGCAAAAACCGTTGAAATCCGATGCCGCGACTTATCGTTTGCAAAGGACGTACCGACTAACGGCCAGCGCTCGAACACCTGTTTTCGCACGCACTCATGCCCTAGCGTGCTGCCCAGGCGATTATCGTCGGCGCCTCATGGGGCGCGGTCGCATCGCGCGAATGGCCTGCTCGGTAGCAGCCTCAGGCCGCACACTGTAGCGACGGGCATGTGTCCGCAACGTCACACCGCTGTGAAAATCCTGTCGAAAGACCCCTGTATGCCTACGGCTGCTCGCCTGGTGGCAAAGCGCTTTCCACCTGGATTTCCACCGTGGAACCGCCCCGCAAACCGCTCAGGTCCACCTGGAAGCAGCAGCCGTGAGGCAAGGTAGCCGTGAGCTTGACGTGCCAGCCCTGGTCATCGCAGATGCGCTGGACCAGAGACAGCCCCAGGCCCAGCCCCTCTCCGCGACGCTCATCGCCGCGCACGAAGGGACGGAACATCGCCTCGCGCTGCTCTTCGGGGATCCCCACGCCACTGTCTTCCACGCTGAAGCCCTCGGGATTCAGGCTCAGGCGAATGTAACCGCTGTCGGTATAATGCGCGGCGTTGCGCAGCAGGTTGCCCATCACCGATTGCAGGAAGGTGGCGTTGTACTGAACCGGGCTGGCGCTGACGCGGCCGTCGTAATAGAGCGTCAGGCCCTTCTGCTCGATGGTGTCGCGCCAGACGCCGATCAGGTCGTCTGCCACCTCGCGCACGGTCGCCCTGGACGCGATTGCGCTCTCATCGTGTTGCGCGCGAGCGAGCATGAGGAAGGTCTTGACCAGCTCGCGCATTTCCTCGGTCGCCCGCGCGATGCGTTCCACCTGGTTACGCGCACGGGTGTCGAGGCCAGGATTGACCATCAGCAGCTCGCACGAGGTCGCCAACACCATCAATGGCGTGCGCAGCTCGTGGCTGACGTCGCTGGTGAAGAGCCGCTCACGGTTCAGGGCGTCACGCAGGCGCCCGAGCGTATCGTCGAAGGCCACGGCCAGCTGACCTACCTCATCGGCGGCATAGTCCGGCGCCAGGGGCGGCGCCAGCCCGAGCAACTGATCGCGGTGGCGGACCTGGCGCGCCAGGCGAATCACCGGCGCCATCACTCGCCGGGCCAACAGCCAGCCGAGCACCACCGCCAGCGCCAGGCTGAGCACGAAGCCCACCAGCACCACGGCGAACAGCACCCGTTCACGCTCCTCGAAATCGCTCTGATCCTGCAGCAACACATAGTGCCGGCCGTCGACCACTTCGACCATCGCGTGGTACGACAGCTGATCGCGAAACACCTCGTGAAAGCCTGCTTCGAGGTGACGCAGGTCTTTGGGCAGTTCGAAATCGTCCCGACCGCCGCTGAAATAGAACAACTGGTCCGGGCGAGGCCTGTGGCTCCAGTCGCTGACGCTGTCCATACGCAGCAAGCGCTGCAGATCACCACCGAGCACCGAGGAAATCAGGCGCTCCTCGACCAGGTGGACGGTGGACACGATGCCGACGCCGAACGCGCCGGCAACCAGTGCGCTCATCACGGCGAAGGCAATGATGATGCGTTGCGCGAGGCTCTGCTTAAACTCCATCACGACCCTCGGCGAGGCGGTAGCCCACGCCATGCACGGTATGCAGCAAGGGTTTGTCGAAGGGTTTGTCGATCACCTGACGCAACTGGTGGACGTGGCTGCGCAAGCTGTCGCTGTCGGGGCAGTCATCGCCCCACAGCGCCTCTTCCAGCACCTCGCGGCGCAGCACGTGCGGGCTCTTCTGCATCAGCACGGCCAGCAGCTTGAGGCCAACCGGGTTCAGCTTGAGCAGGCGCCCTTGGCGGGTGACCTCCAGGGTGTCGAGGTCATAGTTGAGATCGGCCACTTGCAACGCACGGCGCCCGCCGCCCTGAGCGCGGCGCAGGATCGCTTCGATGCGTGCGGCCAGCTCTGACAACGCGAAGGGTTTGAGCAGGTAGTCATCGGCCCCGGAGCGGAAACCCTGCAAGCGGTCATCCAGCTGATCGCGAGCCGTGAGCATGATGACCGGTGTGTCGCGCCGGGCGTCTTCGCGCAAACGCTTGCACAGGGTATAGCCATCGATGCCGGGCAGCATGATGTCCAGCACGATCAGGTCGTAGTGTTCGGTCGCCGCCAGGTGCAGCCCGGACAGGCCATCCTGGGCACAGTCCACGGTATAGCCTTTCATCCCGAGGTAATCGGCAAGGTTGGCGAGAATATCGCGGTTGTCTTCCACCAAAAGAATGCGCATCAAGGTCTCCTGTGCGGGGCTGGGGGGCTGCGCGGCTGGCGCAGCTTAAGGCCTTCGGCCATGGTGGCGCCAGCGTTGCGGGTATTTAGCGCTGCGCCCGCAGCTAAACGGATGGCCACCCACAACGAAAAAGCCCCGCACAAGGCGGGGCTTTTCCTACAGCTTTCGACAGCAGGGTGAGGCTGGGTTACATCATGCCACCCATGCCACCCATGCCACCCATGCCGCCCATGTCAGGCATGCCGCCAGCGCCTTTCTCTTCCGGCAGCTCGGCAACCATGGCTTCGGTGGTGATCATCAGACCACCGATCGAAGCAGCAGCTTGCAGTGCCGAACGGGTGACCTTGGCTGGGTCCAGGATGCCCATCTCGATCATGTCGCCGTATTCGCCGGTAGCGGCGTTGTAGCCGTAGTTGCCCGAACCCTGCTTGACCTTGTCGGCCACAACGCTTGGCTCGTCGCCGGCGTTGGCAGTGATCTGACGCAGCGGCGCTTCAACGGCACGGCGCAGCAGTGCGATACCGACGTTCTGGTCTTCGTTGTCGCCTTTGAGGTCGGCCAGTGCAGCCAGTGCACGTACCAGGGCAACACCACCGCCAGGCACCACGCCTTCTTCAACGGCCGCACGGGTTGCGTGCAGGGCGTCTTCAACGCGGGCTTTCTTCTCTTTCATCTCGACTTCGGTGCCAGCACCGACCTTGATCAACGCAACACCGCCGGACAGCTTGGCCAGACGCTCTTGCAGCTTCTCACGGTCGTAGTCGGACGAGGTGTCGGCAACCTGGGCACGGATCTGGGTCACGCGCGCCTGGATGTCGCCTTCAACGCCAGCACCGTCGATGATGGTGGTGTTTTCCTTGGTCAGGACCACGCGCTTGGCGTTGCCCAGGTGCTCCAGGGTAGCGGTTTCCAGGGACAGACCGATTTCTTCGGAGATCACGGTAGCGCCGGTCAGGACAGCGATGTCCTGCAGCATGGCCTTGCGGCGGTCGCCGAAGCCAGGTGCCTTGACCGCTGCAACCTTGACGATGCCGCGCATGTTGTTGACGACCAGGGTCGCCAGCGCTTCGCCTTCGACATCTTCAGCCACGATCAGCAGCGGACGGCCGGCTTTGGCAACGGCTTCCAGAACTGGCAGCAGTTCACGGATGTTGGAGATCTTCTTGTCGACCAGCAGCAGCAGCGGGCCTTCCAGCTCGGCGACCATGGTGTCTGGCTTGTTGACGAAGTACGGGGACAGGTAGCCACGGTCGAACTGCATGCCTTCGACGACCGACAGTTCGTTTTCCAGGCCCGAACCTTCTTCGACGGTGATCACGCCTTCTTTACCGACCTTTTCCATCGCTTCAGCGATGATCTGGCCGATCGAGGAGTCGGAGTTGGCCGAAATGGTGCCGACCTGGGCGATAGCCTTGGAGTCGGAGCACGGCTTGGACAGGTTCTTCAGCTCGGCGACAACGGCGATGGTGGCCTTGTCGATGCCGCGCTTGAGGTCCATCGGGTTCATGCCGGCAGCGACAGCTTTCAGGCCTTCGTTGACGATGGCTTGAGCCAGAACGGTGGCAGTGGTAGTGCCGTCACCGGCCGCGTCGTTGGCCTTGGAAGCGACTTCCTTGACCAGCTGGGCGCCCATGTTCTCGAACGCGCACTTGAGCTCGATTTCCTTGGCGACGGAAACGCCGTCTTTGGTGATGGTCGGCGCGCCGAAGCTCTTGGCCAGGACCACGTTGCGGCCTTTCGGGCCGAGGGTCGCTTTGACGGCGTCAGCCAGAACGTTGACACCAACGAGCATTTTCTTACGGGCGGAGTCGCCGAATTTTACGTCTTTAGCAGCCATGTTCGTTTAATCCTTGGAAATGCTTTGGGGTAACTGAAACCGGGGATATCAGCCTTCGACGACGGCGAGGATTTCGTTCTCGCTCATCACCAGCAGATCTTCACCATCGACTTTCACGGTGTTGCTGCCCGAGTAAGGGCCAAACACCACTTTGTCACCCACTTTGACGGCCAGTGCACGCACTTCACCGCTGTCCAGGACGCGACCGGTGCCGACGGCAACAATTTCACCACGGTTAGGCTTTTCAGCCGCCGAGCCTGGCAGAACGATACCGCCAGCGGTTTTCGATTCTTCTTCGCTGCGACGGATGACTACGCGGTCATGCAGAGGACGAAGCTTCATTGTCGATCTCTCCCAAATTGTGGTTTTCATCGGCCGGTGTCGACACCGGCATGTTGAGGCATTCCGGCGTTGCCGGAGATGGCCCGCAGCGGGCGAGCCATCGTTGTCATGTCTGGCGTTACAAGCCAGAAACCTTGCGGTGACTCATAAATGAGGTCGCCAGGAACAATTACAAGGCTGTAGGAAAATATTTTTTCATCGCCGCGGAACATAAACGCGAACGGCCCCTTGAGGGGCCGTTGCAGATGAAGGGGTTTCTACTGGTCGCGGCGCTGGTATTCGCCTTCGATCACCGTGGGGCGCTGCAGCCCTTCGCGTGGCTGCGCACTGGATGGATCATCGCGGAATGCGCGCTGGCGAGCGGCCTGGGCTTCGGCACGGGCGCGCAGCTTGCGCGCAGCGAAATGACGGGTGACCGGCAGCAGGCAGATCAGGCCCAGCACGTCACTGATGAAGCCTGGAATCAGCAACAGACCGCCGCCGATGGCCAAGGTCAGGCCCTGGAACATCTCCTGGGCGGGCAGTTCGCCACGCTGCAGGCTTTCGCGAGCACGCAAGGCAGTGGCGAGCCCGGCCACGCGCATGACCAACAGGCCCAGGCCCGAGCCCGCCAGGATCAGCAACAGCGCCGGCAGGAATCCGATGGCCCCGGCCACCTTGACGAAGACGAACAACTCGAGCACCGGGAAAATCAGTAGAAGCAGCAGAAAAACACGCATTAAAGGAACCCTCGCGGAAGACAGCCTTCCTGTAGGACTCCAAGATGGTAACGACGACTCCGCATTTCAACCCATTGCTGTTTCAGGCGTAGGCCACTGTTGCGCGCGGGCCAGCAAAACCAGGGCTTCGCGAACTTGTGTCGGGTTATTGCAGGATTGCCCGAAGGGCAGCCAGTGGATCGCCTGACCGATACGCAGGTGCAGGCCTTCGCTGTCGATCCCGACCATCTGCGCCGGCGTCGCCGTGGGCAGGTCGTTAAGCGCCACGTAATGGGCGATGGCGGCGGCATGGTCGCTGTTCATGTGTTCGATCATGCGCCCTTCCACAATGCCGGCGAACGGGTTGCCCAGGGTCACCGCGTCGAGCCAGTGAATGGCGCCAAAGCCGCCGATGTAGCGGTGGCGCACCGGTTCCAATACCCAGAAATCGAAATCATGGGCCTTGTGGTAGCCCGCGGCCTCGGGAAAGTAACGGTAATAACGCTCGGCCGCCTCGCCGACCGCCGCCTCATCGACCAGCTTGCGTGCCTGGGCCATCACCGTCAGCCGCCCTACCGCCTGCACATCTTCAGCATCACGTTCGCCGACCAGGAGCGAGCACTTGGCTTCTTGCTGCAGATTATGGGTGTGCTGGGCGATGCGACTGATCAACAGCAGCGGATGGCCTTGCGCATCCAGGCAATACGGCACGACCGAGCCGAAGGGGTAGCCGGGCATGGATTTGGAGAGGGTGGACAGCACACCTCGGTATTCCTTGAGCAACAGCTCCCGGGCGGGGCGAAGGGCTTTGATACTCACGAGGGCAGCTCCTGACGATGTGAATGACGGGTGCACAGGATTGAGCCGGTCAGCCGAGCGAAAGCGCCCGCAAGCGTGCGCGCTGCACAGACATCCCCGGCTGATGGGGCATGCGCACACGATAGTCACTGGGCACTTGAGGTGCTACTGGCCTGCGCACAGGCCAGGGCGGGCTTACCAGTTGACGCCGAAGCCTGCGGTGTAACGGGTCTTGTCCAGATCGCTATCCCGCGTGCCGCTGATCACGTTCTTCTCGGCCTTGACGTTCAACGACGCCCATTCGGTGACCTTGTAGCGCAGGCCCACTTCGGCATCGAGCGAATAGTCCGCCACCGCGCTCAACGGCTTGCCCACTTCGCCATTGGTGAAGAACTCGAAGCGTTTGCCGATCAGGTAGCGGTTGTAGTCCCACTTCAGCGCGGCGGAATAGAAGTTGTCCTTGCCACCGTCGCGGTAGGTGTAGTCGGTGCGGTTGAGCAGGCTGCCGAGCGAGAACGCACCCAGCTCGTCGTCCCAGAACTGGTAGCCCGGGCCGGTACCGATGGTGCGCTGGCGCTCGAGGTCTTCGATGTGATCGCGGGTATAGTCCAGACGGCCTTGCCAGAACCACTTGTCGGTGATGAAGCGGTCAAGCGCGTACTCGGCACTCCAGTTGTCGTTGGTGGTGACGTCGTCCTGGGTGTCGCGGTTGTACTCGCCTTCGGCGGTGTGCCGCCAGCGGCCATGGCGCGCGGTGGTCTTGAAGCCGATGTCGTAGTTGTCGGTGTCTTTCTCGGCACGCTTGTAGTCCAGAGCGGCATCGACGCGACCTTTCCAGACCAGGTCTTCGACCACCGGCTTGGGCTTGAGGATCTGCTCGATACTGGCAAGCTCCACAGTCTTGGGCGCTTCGCCGTTGGCCAGGATCACCTTGCCGTCTTCGGCCGGCTGCAACGACTTGGCGTGCTCACCGTTGTAGGCGTCCTGCTTGACCAGCAGTTGCTGATCGCTTTCGAGGGTCTTGACCTGTTTCCAGTCCAGCGCGATGGAGCCGCCATACTTGGTGTCGAGCAGCAGCTTGCCGCCGTCGAAGACCTTGATGGTGCCGGTCAGGCGGTCACCGTTCTTCATCCAGACGGTATCGGCCAGGACAGGCGCGGACAGGGAGGCGATGACAAGAGACAGCAAGGCTCTGGAAGACATAAGCGGACTAAAGGGCTCGGAAAGTGGGAAAAACCGGGCATTATCCAGATGCCCACGCGCAGAGCAAGGAAAGACACCTGATTCACCAACGAGTTCAATTCTCATTTACACCCATTCAGATGAAGGGTTTCCCATGTTGCCTGGCCTGCACCCATGATCGACCCACACACCTGCACGCCCTCCCCCGCCGAAGCCCGACGAACGGCGTTGTTCTCGGTATTGGGCGCAGTTCCGCCTGGTAAGGTCGTGAGTTACGGGCAGCTTGCCGAACTGGCCGGCCTGGACCGCGCCGCGCGCTGGGTAGGGCGCACCCTCGGCCAACTGCCAGAGGGCAGCCGCCTGCCCTGGCACCGCGTGCTGGGCGCCAACGGTCGGCTGAGCCTGGCCGCTGGCACGCCGTCGGGTGATGAGCAACGCGCACGGCTGCGCGCCGAGGGCGTGCTGATCAGCACTGATCGTGTGGATATGGCCCGCCATGGCTGGCGTCCGGTGGAGCACAGCGGTTAGAGTGCGCGCTTTGTTCATGCAACCTTGAGGCAGATATTGGCCCATGTCCCGTAAAACCTGGCGCGCTGCGCTCGCTGCCTACGCCAGTCCCTCGACTTTGGTGCTTCTACTGCTTGGCTTCGCCGCTGGTCTGCCTTACATGCTGGTGTTTTCCACGCTGTCGGTATGGCTGCGTGAAGCGGGCGTTGCACGTGAAACCATCGGCTACGCCAGCCTGATCGGCCTGGCCTACGCCTTCAAATGGGTCTGGTCACCGCTGCTCGACCAATGGCGCCTGCCGCTGCTCGGCGGCATGGGCCGGCGGCGCTCCTGGCTGCTGCTGTCGCAAGTGCTGGTGGTCGTTGGCCTGATCGGCATGGGCCTGTGCGATCCACAGCAGCATCTCTCGTGGCTGATCGCCCTGGCGGTGCTGGTGGCCTTTGCCTCGGCCACCCAGGACATCGCGGTGGATGCCTACCGTCTGGAAATCGCCGACGACCAGCGTCAGGCTGCTTTGGCGGCGAGCTACATGGCCGGCTATCGCGTCGCTGCCCTGCTGGCCACCGCCGGCGCGCTGTTCTTTGCCGAATGGTTCGGTTCCACCGGCTTCAGCTACCTGCACAAAGCCTGGACCGGCACCTACGTTTTGTTCGGGGTGATCATGCTACCGGCAGTGTTCACCACGCTGATCATGCGCGAACCGCCGGTGCCGCTGCGCACGCAACTGTCGGCCGCACGCTATGGCCTGGGCCATCAGCTGGCCTCGGTGTTCGTGCTGATCATCCTGCTGGTTTCGGTGCCGGCGAGTTTCACCCAGATGTTCAACACCGACTGGGCCAGTGTGGTGTTCGGCACGGCCTCGCCGCTTGACCTGATCCGCGAAGACCGCGCCTTCCTGCGCCTGATCCTCTACGCACTGCTGAGCTGGGCCTGCCTGTCCTCCATGGGCCGCCGCGGCCTGGCGCCGGTGCTGACACCGGTCAACGACTTCATCCATCGCTACCGCTGGCAGGCACTGCTGCTGCTGGGGCTGATCGCCACGTACCGGATGTCAGACACGGTGATGGGGGTGATGGCCAACGTCTTCTACATCGACCAGGGTTTCACCAAGGACGAAATCGCCAGCGTCAGCAAGATCTTCGGCCTGATCATGACCCTGCTCGGCGCCGGCGCGGGTGGCCTGCTGATCGTGCGCTTCGGCATCCTGCCGATCCTGTTCGTCGGTGGCGTCACCTCGGCTGCCACCAATATCCTGTTCGTGATGCTGGCGGACATGGGCCCGAACCTGCAGATGCTGGTCCTGACCATATCCCTGGACAACCTCAGCTCAGGGTTGGCCACCTCGGCGTTCGTTGCCTACCTGTCGAGCCTGACCAACCTCAAGTTCTCGGCCACACAATACGCCCTGCTCAGCTCGATCATGCTGTTGCTGCCGCGGTTGATCGGCGGCTACTCAGGGGTGATGGTGGAGAAGTTCGGCTACCACAACTTCTTCTTGATCACCGCGCTGCTGGGCGTCCCGACCTTGATTCTGATCGCCCTGCAGTGGCGCCAGGAGTCCAGGCCGGGCAGCCTCACATCGACCACCAAGCCGCCTTCGGAACAGCCCTGACGGCAACCTGGCGCGGGCCTGCGATCGTCCTGCGCGGGGTTATGGCAGAACAACGCCTGGCGCTGAACGCCGGCCCACGATCGACCACAGCGGCCACAGCGCCAACGCCCCTGCCACACTGGCCGCCACGGCAAAGCTGAGCAGGCTGGCGCCCGCGCCGAGCAACGCCAGCAGTGCACCGCCGACACCTAATAGCGCAATGGTGATCATGCCCAGCATGGCCGACACCAGCCCTTTGCTCTGCTCGCTGGAGAACAGCGTCAGGCGGTACAGCACCGCATTGGCGATGCCCAGCCCTGCGGCATACAGCGCCAGGCCCAGCACCACACTCACTACCGATGGCCATGCCCAGGTCGCCAGCAGCAGCAGCGCCAGCCCAGCCAGATATGGCCCCAGGGCGATGCGCAGCAGGGTCGCCAGCGGGTAGCGGTCAGCGATGTGATTGATGACCAGGTTGCCGAAGATCAGCCCGGCAAATACCGGCAACTGCCACAGCGCGTAGGCCATCGCGCTCAGGCCTTCGTCGTGGATCAGCAGCACCGGCGACAGGCCGATCCAGCCAATCAGCGGCAAGCCCACCAGCCCCAGCGCCGCGCTGCCGGCCACGAAGCGCCGGTTGCGCAGTAACTGCCCATAACCTTGCAGCAGCGGGCCCAGCTGGATCGGCGTAAACGCCAGGCGCGACCCGTCACGGCGCTCGACCCCCAGCGTTTCGGGCATCAGGCGGTACAACAGGCCCCAGGTGATCACCGCGCCCACCGCGAACGCCACGAACAGCCAGCGCCAGTCGAGCCACTGCAACATCAGCGTACCCACCAACGGGCCCAGCAATGGCGAGAGCAAGGCGATGTTGGCCAGCAGCGCCATCATGCGCACTGCGTCGGCCTCACTGAACGCTTCGTTGAGCGCCGGGTAACTGACCGTCACTACAAAGCCCAGCCCGACCCCTTGCAGCAGGCGCAACAGGTTGAACAGCGTGATGTCATGCGCCCAGTAGGTGCCCAGGCAGGCGGCACCGAACAGCAGGCAACCGCTCAGCAGCAATGGCCGGCGCCCGTAGCGGTCGGCCAGCGGGCCGATCAGCCACTGCAGCAGCACGCCACCGAGCAGGTACAGGTTGAGCGCGTGCGGGATGTAGGCCGGGCTGGCCTTCAGGTCGGCGACGACATTGGGCATGGCGGGCATGACCGCGTCGCTGGCCAGGTAGGTGAGCAGCTCGAACAGCGCCAGCGTCAGCCCGAACAGCAGCGCGCGGGCCGGAGTGATGTACAGCAGTGGTTTCATGGTCGAAATCGGTAGAGGGGCCGAGGGGCAGGCTATATGCCATAAGCCCGCTTGAGGCGCTGTGAACAAATGTAAGTGTGACCAGGGAAAACGACTGTGGGAGCACCCTTCGATGCTCCCACAGTCGGTACCGCCCAGCGCTGGGGTTACGAAGTGGTTTCCTGCACCACGCGGATCACCCGTTGCGGGAACGGGATGTCGATGCCTTCGGCGCGCAGGCGATCGCGTGCCTGCTCATTGAACGTGAACATCAGGCCCCAGTAGTCCGAGGTTTTCACCCACACCCGCAGCGAGACGGTGATCGAGCTGTCACCCAGCTCCGACACCACTGCAGCAGGCGCAGGGTCTGGCAGCACACGCGGATCCCTGGCCAGGTCAAGCAGCACTTCGCGGGCCTTCTGCAGGTCGGCGTCGTAGTCCACGCCGACGTTGAACACCACTTGCCGGGTTGGCTGGCGGTTGTAGTTGGTGATGATGCCGTTGGACAAGCTGCCGTTGGGCACGATCACCGTCTTGTTGTCACCGGTGCGCAGCACGGTGTGGAAGATCTGGATGCCGTCGACCGTGCCGCTGACGCCTTGCGCCTCGATCCAGTCACCGATGCGAAACGGGCGGAACAGCAGGATCAGCACGCCGCCGGCGAAGTTCGCCAGGCTGCCCTGCAACGCCAGGCCGATGGCCAGGCCGGCGGCACCAATGGCGGCAACGAACGAAGTGGTCTCGATGCCGATCATCGAGGCCACGCTGACCATCAGCAGGATCTTCAGGATGATGTTGGCGAGCGTGGCGATGAAACCCTGCAGGGCCAGATCGGCGTGGCGTATACCCACCAGCTTGCCCAGGCGGGCGCTGACACGGTTGACCAGCCACCACCCGATGCCAAGGGTCAGCAGCGCCAGCAGCAGGCGACTGCCGTACTGCATGATCAAGGGAATCCAGGTCTGCGATTGGCGAACCAGCTGATCGACTTCAGCGTTCAAATCCATAGTTCTCTCCTGATGCCGAACGGCATGTACACGTTGAAACCGGCCGCTGGGTCGCAGCGAACGCGGAAGCGGTGGACCATGCCGGCCCCAGGGAGGTTCCTGACTGGCTGATCAGTCGCGGAAGTTGTTGAACTGCAAGGGCATGTCGAATTCCTTGGCACGCAGCAAGGCCATTGCCTCCTGCAGGTCGTCGCGCTTCTTGCCGGTGACACGCACCTGCTCACCCTGGATGGCGGCCTGGACCTTGAGCTTGGCGTCCTTGATCTCAGCCACGATCTTTTTCGCCAGGTCCTTGTCGATGCCTTCGCGGAACAGGGCTTCCTGCTTCATTTCCTTGCCCGAGGCATAAGCGTCCTTGACCTCCAGGCACTTGACGTCGAGCTTGCGCTTGACCAGCGACAGGCGAAGGATCTCGATCATCGCTTCGAGCTGGAACTCGGCCTCGGCGGTCAGCACGATGGTCTTGTCCTTCTCCTTGAACTCGAAACTGCCCTTGCCCTTCAGGTCATAGCGGCGGTCGAGCTCTTTGATGGCGTTCTCGACAGCGTTCTGCACTTCGTGCTTGTCCAGTTCCGATACCACGTCGAACGAAGGCATGGGTTACTCTCCATAAATGCAAGGCGCGCTCCGGATGCCTTTTGCCAGCAGTGGCCAGGCGATGGAGCGCGGGTGTCTTGGGGGGTTAAAATGCGGGTTCATTATAACGGGTTGCGAAACGCAGATGAGCAGCACCTGGCATATTCTAGGCGCCGGTAGCCTGGGCAGCCTCTGGGCCTGCCGCCTGGCACGGGCGGGCAAGGCCGTGCAGTTGATTCTTCGCGATCAACGCGCGCTCGACGCCTACCAGGCTGCGGGCCGCCTGACACTGATCGAGCCTGAGCAGCGCAGCCACTACGCCGTGCCCGCCCAGCTCGCTGCGCGCAACGCGCCCATCCATCGCCTGTTGCTGGCCTGCAAGGCCTACGACGCCGCCCCGGCCATTGCCGCGCTGGCGCCTCGGCTGGCTGCCAATGCCGAGCTGGTGTTGTTGCAGAATGGCCTGGGCAGCCAGGACGAGGTGGCCGAGCAGGCGCCCGCTGCCCGCTGCATTTTCGCCTCCAGCACCGAAGGCGCCTACCTCGAAGCGCCTTTCGTGGTGCGCTTCGCTGGCCAGGGTTTCAATTGGCTGGGCGATCCGCTGAACCCAAGCAGGCCCGAGTGGTTGGACGACCTGAGCGACGCCGGCATCCCCGCGCAGTGGACGGTCGACATTCTCACCCGTCTGTGGCGCAAGCTGGCACTGAACTGCGCGATCAACCCCCTGACGGTCTTGCATGACTGCAGCAACGGCGGCCTGCTGGGCCACCTTGCCGAAGTCGAGCGGCTGTGCGAAGAGCTGAGCCAGCTGCTGCAACGCTGCGGCCAACCCGATGCTGCGCAGGACCTGGCCGAAGAGGTACAGCGCGTGATCCTCGCGACTGCCGCCAATTACTCCTCGATGTACCAGGATGTGCGCGCCGCGCGCCGCACCGAGATTCATTACCTGCTCGGCCATGCCTGCCGCTGCGCGGCGCGCCACCAGTTGCCGGTGCCCCACCTTGAACACCTGCGCCGGCGACTGGTCGATAGCCTGCAGGCCCGAGGTCTGCCCTGCGACTAGGCTCAGCGTCGAAGACGGCCCAATGCACATCGACGCCTTTGCGACCCAGCCTTAGCCCTTTATCTGACACGGACTGCGCCCGCCCATGAACCTGCGCCATCGCCTGGACAATCTGCCGGTCGGGCAGAAACTGTTCGCTGCCCTGCTGGTGCTGCTGGTCACCATTCTGGTGGTCGCCAACCTCACCTTCATCAGCGCCGCCTACTGGATCACCCAGGAAAGCATGGCGCCGCAAGCCCTGCAGACCATCGGCCGCCTGATCGGCAATCCGGCCCTGGCCACTCGCGCTGGCGACAGCACGCCCCAGGCCGAGCAACTGCTCGAAGCGCTGGACAGCTACTCGCCGCTGCGCGCCGCCGCGGTCTATGGCAGCGACGGGCGCATGCTCGCACAACTGCAACATGGCGAGCCGCTGACCCTGCCGCGCCGCTATCGCAACATCGACGCCTGGCGGCTCATGGAATTTCGCAGCACCCAGCTGATCAGCCTGCCGCGCGCCGGCAGCCCGCCCGCGCACCTGCTACTGGTGGCCAGCAGCGAGCTGCCCAGCGCGTTCTATACCGGCACCCTCAGCGCCAGCCTGGTGATTCTGGTGCTGGGCATTCTGCTGTGGCTGCTGGTGGCGCGGCAGATCAAGCGGCTGATCACCCGGCCGATCAACCAGCTCGAAGAACTCAGCCGCCAGGTCACCCGCGAAGAGAGCTATGCCTTGCGCGCCCAGCGCGGCAACGATGACGAAATCGGCAGCCTGGCCGAGGCGTTCAACACCATGCTCTCGCGCATCGAGGCACGCGAGCAGCAGCTCAAGCGTGCGCGTGACGAATTTCAGTCGGCCTTCGACCAGGCCCAGGGCCTGGCCGAGGAAACCCGGCATACCAACCGCAAGCTGGAGCTTGAAGTGCAGGTGCGCGGCAAGATCGAGAAGAAGCTCACCGGCTTTCAGAATTACCTCAACAACATCATCGACTCGATGCCCTCGGCGCTGATCGCGCTGGACGAAGAGCTGTATGTCACGCAGTGGAACCAGGAAGCCACGACGCTCTCCGGTACGCCGTTGGGTGAAGCCCTCAACCAGCCGATCTTTCTCGCCTTCGAGCCGCTCAAGCCCTTCCTGTCGCAGCTCAGGGACAGTGTCGAACGGCATCGCGTGGCGAAGATCGAACGGGTCACCTGGGGCCGCAGCGACAGCCCCCGCCACTACGCCCTGACCTTCTACCCATTGACCGGCGGTGGCGGGCGCGGCGTGGTGATCCGCATCGACGACATCACCCAGCGCCTGTCGCTCGAAGAAATGATGGTGCAGTCCGAGAAGATGCTGTCGGTCGGCGGCCTGGCCGCCGGCATGGCCCACGAGATCAACAACCCCCTCGGCGCCATCCTGCATAACGTGCAGAACATTCGCCGGCGCCTGTCAGCCGAACTCCCACGCAATCAGGAGGCCGCCCAGGCCCTGGCCGTCGATCTGGCGTCGGTCAACCAGTACCTGCACGCGCGCGAGGTGCCGCAGTTGCTCGACGGCATTCAGCAGGCCGGAGGGCGCGCCGCCAGGATCGTCACCCACATGCTCAGTTTCAGCCGCTTGAGCAATCGCCAGCTGGTGCCCTGCGACCTCCCTGCGCTGATCGATCAAGCGGTGGACATCGCCGGCAACGACTTCGACCTGAGCGTGGGCTTCGACTTCAAAGGCCAGGCCATCGTGCGCGAATTCGACCCGCTACTGGGGCCCGTGCCGTGCACGGCGAACGAGTTGGAGCAGGTCTTGCTGAACCTGCTGAAAAACGCCGCGCAGTCGATCCACCAGCGCGAACGGCCGAAGGAACCCGGGCGTATCATCGTGCGTACCCGGCTCAGTCCGCCCTGGGCGGAAATTCAGCTGGAAGACAACGGCACGGGGATGGACGAGGCCGTGCGCAAGCGTATCTTCGAGCCGTTCTTCACCACCAAGGACATCGGCCAGGGCACGGGCCTCGGGCTGTCGGTCTCGTATTTCATCATCACCAACAACCACAAGGGCCAGATGGAGGTGCACTCCACGCCGGGCCAGGGCACGTGCTTTACCCTGCGCCTGCCCTTGAACCAGACGGCCACGCCGTCGCTGACCACGGAGTCATGACCATGGGCTATCGCCTGTCGAAGATCTACACGCGCACCGGAGACACGGGCGAAACCGGGCTCGGCGATGGCCGCCGCGTGCCCAAGGACCACCCTCGGGTCGAGGCCATCGGCGAGGTGGATACCCTCAACAGTCAGTTGGGGCTGCTGCTGGCAGGCCTGGCCGAGCAGGCGCTGAGCGAGGTCAGCGAGGTGCTGGCGCCGTGTCAGCACCGCTTGTTCGACCTGGGCGGCGAGCTGGCGATGCCGAGCTATCAGGCGCTGAATACGGTGGAAGTGGAACGCCTGGAAGCCGCCATCGATCACTGGAACGAGGAACTGGGGCCGCTGAAGAACTTCATCCTGCCCAGCGGTTCGGCGCTGATCGCCCAGGCCCATGTCTGCCGCAGCCAGGCGCGCACGGCCGAGCGACGCTGCCAGCAGTTGAATGCGCTGGAGCCGTTGGGCGCCGTGGGGTTGGCCTACCTGAATCGGTTGTCGGACTTGCTGTTCGTGGCATCGCGGATCATCGCGCGGCGCCAGGGGGTCGATGAAGTGCTATGGGAAGCGGCCAAGCGGCCGCAGTGAGACGCCACCCGATGCGCGGCCTGATGACGGTTCCACCGTTCGGTTATCGCGTGCTGGCAGGGTAATCGAGGTGACAGCCTTGGGTCGGCTCTGCCGCCCATCGCGACTAACCGGAGCGCCGGTCAGCCGCAATGGCCAGCGCAGCCGCCTTGTCCAGGCGACCACAATGACGGGTAAACATGAGGTCGCCGCCCAATGAGTCCTGCTGCGACAGTCCAGCGACCACGCCTCATGCGAGCAAGGCAGTGCTGCCCAATCGCGCAGGTCGCGCTTGGTTTCAGACCACCGCTCAGCGAGGGCGTCTTACTCCACTTCGGGCCAGAACGCCCGAATCCCTGCCACACCCTGTGCGCCGATCCGCCAGGCCTGTTCCCGCGCCTGCGGGCCTACACCACCGAGCACGAACACGGGGTGGTTGAAGCCTGCGATCAGGCGCTGCGTTTCATCCCACCCCAGCGGTGTGGCGTCTGGGTGCGTCTGGGTCGGCTGCACTGGCGATAGCGTCACGAAATCAACACCCATCTGCGCCGCCAGCGCCAATTCCTCGGCCGTGTGGCAGGACGCTGCCAGCCAGCGTGAGGCGGGGAACGGTCGGCCTTTGGCAGCGTACTTGCGCAACTGCGCGGCTGTCAGGTGCCAGCCTGCGGCGGGGAAGTCACCGAGCCACTCCAGCGGCCCTTTGAGCATCAACTGCGCCTTGCCTGCACACAGCCCCACGGCGTCCACGGCAATGTCGCGATATTTCGGGTCATAGCCGTCAGGTGCGCGCAGCTGAATCAGTCCGATGCCATTGGCAATCGCCTGGCGGATGCCGCGTAACAGTTGCCCCGACTCGACATCACCCGGCGTAATCAGGTACTGGTCCGGCAGGCGCGCAGCCGCGACGATGGGCTTGTTCGCTTCGGGAAAGTCGTACTGCGCCAGGTCGCGCGGGGCCACCCAGGCCAGCGGCTGGCCTTCGGCGCCGTGGGGCTCGCCGGTAAAGCGGCTGACTTCATGAACGTCCAGCAACACCTGCTTGTCGGGGTAGTCATGGCTGACCCTGATCAAGGGTCGCGAGGCCAGCACCTCGATGCCCAGCTCTTCGCGCAACTCACGTGCCAGCGCCGCCTCGACCGCCTCCCCCGCTTCCACCTTGCCCCCGGGAAACTCCCACAGGCCGCCCTGATGCTGGTGCGCCGTGCGCTGTGCCAACAGCACCTGACCGTCTGACCGACGAATCACCGCCGCCACCACATGGACCCGGCTCACCGCGCGCACTCCGCCAGCCCCGCCTGCTCCCAGGCCTGGAACGCCGGCCAGGCGTAGAGGGCATCGATGTAGGAGGTGATAGGGCGTGGCACCTCGACGCGGTAGGTGCGCAAACGCACGGCCACGGGCGCGAAATAGGCATCGGCCAGGCTCAACGGGCCGAACAGGTACGGCCCCGTTGCTTTTGCCGCCAACAGACACTCGGACCACAACGCGATGATACGGTCGATATCGGCCTGCACGTCCGAGGGCATGGGCGTCAGCGCCTCATCACGACTGACATCGAATGGCATCGCCCCGCGCAGCGCTGCAAAACCGCTGTGCATCTGCGCGCACACCGACCGCGCCTGGGCGCGGGCAGCAATGTCCTGGGGCCACAGATGCGCCTCTGGATGCTGTTCAGCGAGGTATTCGGCGATGGCCAGGGTGTCGGCAATGGTGCCGTGTTCGGTCTTGAGCAACGGCACCAGGCCGGTGGCCGACTGCTCGAGAAGGCGCGCGCGGGTGTCGGCCTGCTTGAGCTTGATCAGGGTTTCGTCGTAGCCGACGCCGGCCAGGTCAAGGGCCAGAGCCGCGCGCAGCGACCAGGAGGAATAACGCTTGTCGCCGATGATCAGGTGATAGCTCATGGTAGGGCTCCGTGCAGAGGCAATGTCAGCACCCGAAGGCGTCTGCGAGCCTCCCAGGGCGCCAGGTGCCGCGTGCGCGGACCACGCGCAAGCGGCAGGCAGGGTTGGATCAGGTGCGGTACTCGGCGTTGATCTTGACGTACTCGTGGGACAGGTCGGTGGTCCAGATCGTCTCGCTGCACGTGCCACGGCCCAGCTCGATGCGGATGCCGATTTCGGCCTCGGCCATCACTGCTGAACCCTGCTCTTCGGTGTAGCTGGCACTACGCCCGCCCTGGCTGGCGATGCACACCTCGCCCAGATAGACGTCGATCAGACTGACATCCAGCTCCGGCACGCCAGCACGGCCCACGGCCGCGAGGATGCGACCCCAGTTGGGATCCGAGGCAAACAGCGCTGTCTTGATCAGTGGCGAGTGTGCGACGGCATAGCCGACGTCCAGGCATTCCTGATGATTGCCACCGCCGTTGACCTGCACGGTCACGAACTTGGTCGCGCCCTCACCGTCACGCACGATGGCCTGGGCCACCTCCATGCACACCTCGAATACCGCTGCTTTCAGCGCGTCGAACAGCGCGCCCGACGCCTCGGTGATCTCCGGAACGTCGGCCTTGCCGGTGGCGATCAGCATGCAGCAGTCGTTGGTGGAGGTGTCGCCATCGATGGTGATGCGGTTGAACGACTTGTTGGCGCCGTCGAGGATCAGGTCCTTGAGCACCGCCGGGGCAACCTTGGCATCGGTGGCGATGTAGCCAAGCATGGTGGCCATGTTCGGCCGGATCATGCCGGCGCCCTTGCTGATACCGGTGACGGTGATGGTCTGGCCATTGAACTGGAACTGACGGCTGGCGCCCTTGGGCAGGGTGTCGGTGGTCATGATGCCGGTGGCGGCAGTGGCCCAGTTGTCTTCACTGAGGTCGTCCAGCGCCGCTTGCAGGGCGCCTTCGATCTTCTCGACGGGCAGGGGCTCGCCGATCACGCCGGTGGAGAATGGCAACACGGCAGTAGCGTCGACGCCGGTCAGCTCGGCCAGCTTGGCGCACGTGCGCTCGGCAGCGGCCAGGCCCGGTGCGCCGGTACCGGCGTTGGCATTGCCGGTGTTGGTCAGCAGGTAGCGGACGCTGCCCTGCACGCGCTGGCGGCAGAGGATCACGGGTGCGGCGCAGAAGGCGTTGAGGGTGAACACCCCCGCGACGCTGGAGCCTTCGGCGCAGCGCATCACCACCACGTCCTTGCGCCCTGGACGCTTGATGCCCGCCGAAGCGATGCCGAGTTCGAAACCGGGAACCGGGTGCAGGGTGGGCAAAGGACCGAGACCGACAGCCATGTGAGCGCTCCTAGACAAAATATGAGGGGTCGTGATGCGCCGTCGATGGCGCAACGGGGTAGAAAAGACCAGGGCCGCTGAGCGGCCCCGGTAAATCGGTGACCAGGTCAGATGCTGCACCTGACCTGGGGTGGGCACGTGGCCCGGGTTACTCGATCTGACCGTGGCAGTGCTTGAACTTCTTGCCCGAGCCACACCAGCACGGCTCGTTACGGCCCAACTTCTGGTCATTGCGCACAGGCGCGGCAGACACCTCCACCTCGGCCTGCTCTTCGATCAGTTCGGGATCCACATCGAGCCCTGGCGCTGGAGCATGTTCGAACTGCATGCGGCTGGCCAGTTCTTCGGCATCGCGACGCAGACGTGCTTCTTCCTCTTCCGGATCTTCGCGACGAACCTGTACGTGCGACAGTACACGGATGGCGTCGCGCTTGATCGAATCGAGCAGCTCGCGGAACAGGGTGAACGACTCGCGCTTGTATTCCTGCTTCGGGTTCTTCTGCGCGTAACCGCGCAAGTGGATACCGTGACGCAGGTGATCCATGGTCGACAGGTGGTCTTTCCACAGATCGTCCAGCACGCGCAGCAGAATCTGTTTCTCGAACGAGCGCAGTGCTTCTTCGCCTGCCTGGTCTTCTTTCTCGGTGTAGGCCGTGGTGATTTCGGCCAGCAGCTTCTCGCGCAGGGTTTCTTCGTAGAGGTGATCGTCCTCGTCGAGCCATTGCTGAATCGGCAGCTTCATGCCGAAGTCGCTGGACAACGACGCTTCCAGACCGGCCACGTCCCACTGCTCGGGCAACGACTGCGGCGGGATGTGCTGGGTGATGGTGGCGTCGAGTACTTCCTGGCGGAACGCGATGATGGTTTCGCCGATGTTCTCGGCCGCCAGCAAGCTGTTACGCATGTGGTAGATCACTTTGCGCTGCTCGTTGGCCACGTCATCGTATTCGAGCAACTGCTTGCGAATGTCGAAGTTGCGGCCCTCGACCTTGCGCTGAGCCTTCTCGATGGCATTGGTGACCATGCGGTGCTCGATGGCCTCGCCGGACTGCATGCCCAGGGCCTTCATGAAGTTCTTCACCCGGTCCGAGGCGAAGATGCGCATCAGGCTGTCTTCCAGCGACAGGTAGAAACGGCTGGAACCCGGGTCACCCTGACGACCGGAACGGCCGCGCAACTGGTTGTCGATCCGGCGCGACTCATGGCGCTCGGAGGCGATCACGTGCAGGCCGCCGGTCTCGATGACCTGCTGGTGACGCTTGTGCCAGTCGGCCTTGATATGGGCGATCTGCTCGGCAGACGGGTCGTCCAGGGCGGCCACTTCGGCTTCCCAGTTACCGCCCAGCAGAATGTCGGTACCGCGACCGGCCATGTTGGTGGCGATGGTCAGCGCGCCTGGGCGACCGGCCTGGGCGATGATCTCGGCTTCTTTTTCATGGTACTTGGCGTTCAGTACCTTGTGCTCGATGCCTTCCTCGGTCAGCAGGCGCGACATGTGCTCGGAGGTTTCGATGGTGGCGGTACCGACCAGCACCGGACGGCCTTGGGCCATGCTCTCGCGAATGTCAGCGATGATGGCCTTGTACTTCTCCTCGGCGGTCAGGTAGACGAGGTCGTTGAAGTCTTTACGTGCCAGCGGCTTGTTCGGCGGAATCACCATCACGTTGAGCTGGTAGATCTGGGCGAACTCGAACGCTTCGGTGTCAGCGGTACCGGTCATGCCGGACAGCTTGTTGTAGAGGCGGAAGTAGTTCTGGAAGGTGGTCGACGCCAGGGTCTGGCTTTCGGCCTGGATGTTCAGGTTTTCCTTCGCTTCGATGGCCTGGTGCAGGCCTTCGGACAGACGACGACCGGGCATGGTACGGCCGGTGTGTTCGTCGATCAGCAGTACCTGGCCGTCTTGCACGATGTACTCGACGTTGCGGTGGAACAGCTTGTGCGCGCGCAGACCGGCGTAGACGTGGGTCAACAGGCCCAGGTTGTGCGCCGAATACAGGCTCTCACCCTCGGCCAGCAGGCCGGCCTGAGTGAGCATTTCTTCGATGAACTGGTGACCGGATTCGTTGAGTTCGACCTGACGGGTCTTCTCATCGATGGTGTAGTGACCTTCCTGAGTGACCTGGCCTTCGACTTCTTCGATGTGCTGGGTCAGGGTCGGGATCAGGCGGTTGATTTCGATGTACAGCTTGGAGCTGTCTTCGGCCTGGCCCGAGATGATCAGCGGGGTGCGCGCTTCGTCGATGAGGATCGAGTCGACTTCGTCGATCACGGCGAAGTTGAGTTCGCGCTGGAATTTCTCTTCCTGGCTGAACGCCATGTTGTCGCGCAGGTAGTCGAAACCGAATTCGTTGTTGGTGCCGTAGGTGATGTCGGCGCTGTAGGCCTGGCGCTTGACTTCAGGTGGCTGGAACGCCGAAACGATCCCCACCGACAGGCCAAGGAACTCGTACAGCGGGCGCATCCAGTTGGCGTCGCGGGTGGCCAGGTAGTCGTTGACCGTGACCACGTGCACGCCTTTGCCGGACAGCGCATTCAGGTACACGGCCAGGGTGCCGACCAGGGTCTTGCCTTCACCGGTACGCATTTCTGCAATCATGCCTTCGTGCAAGGTCATGCCGCCGATCAGCTGGACGTCGAAGTGACGCATGCCCATCACGCGTTTACCGGCTTCACGGGCCACGGCAAAGGCTTCAGGCAGCAGTTGATCAAGCGTCTCGCCTTTGGCCAGGCGCTCTTTGAACTCTGCGGTCTTGGCGCGCAGCTGCTCGTCGGAGAGGGCGACCATTTTCTCTTCGAAGGCATTGACGGTAGTGACCGTCTTGAGCATGCGTTTGACTTCACGCTCGTTCTTGCTTCCAAAAAGTTTCTTTAACAAAGGCGCAAACATATAGGCAGGATCTTCCACACGTGGGAATGGAGGGCGGCCCCGTGAGTCGCCCGTGCAGCCAGAGGCCGCATGCGAACGAGCATTCTACCCGGAAACGATGGTGAGGAAAGTGGTGGATGTCCACGATGCTGGCACAGCGCTTTGGCAGGGGCGTTTGTAACATAAGGTCATTATTGCCAAGTTCAAGGCACTACAACATGAAAGCTGGCGGCCCTGATCCAGGTCAAGTTTCAACGATGGCTGAATCTGTTCAGCCACGCGTCGAACATTGACCACAACGGCACTGCATCGTGCGTCTGCTAGACTAGGCACCCCGCAACGCTTGGCATCCTCCATGGCCTACAAGCCCTCCTCCGCACTGCCGCCTGCCGCCCTGCTACGCCAGGCCCGTCCACTGCGCCGCCTGCTCAGCCAGGCCGAACGTATCGCGCACTTGCAGCGCCTGCTGGAGAGCCAGTTGCAGCCGGCTGCGCGCGCACATTGCCACATTGCATCGTGGCGCGACGGCGTATTGTTGCTGATCGTCACCGATGGCCACTGGGCCACGCGTTTGCGGTATCAGCAGAAGCGCCTGCAGCGACAACTGCAGACGCTTGAGGCGTTCGCCAACTTGAGCCGCATCCTGTTCAAGGTCCAGCCACCGCTGGTGGCCGCCAGGCCGCAAGGCCATGGACCCGCACTCTCGACCATCGCTGCCGAAAGCATTCGCGGATCAGCGCAAGGCATCACCGATCCGAACTTGCGCGCAGCCCTCGAACGACTGGCTGCGCATGGCAAGAACAGGGCATGACCCTGATGCCAGTGAGTCGATCCGCTTCGTCGTCACTGGGGCTGCTTTGCAGCCCAAATCGCTTAACTGACTGGCATTAAGCGATAACCCCGTCTCGCGCCCTTTATTTGCTGCAGACCTCTATTCAAGTGCCAATAAAAAGGCCACCCGAAGGTGGCCTCAATGAACTAGAGAGTGTTCGAACTTACACGGCTGCAACAGGGCGCATGTAGGAGATCGGTGCCGTACTGGCATCCTCGAAAACGACCACTTCCCAAGCGTCTGTTTCGGCAATCAGCTTGCGCAACAGCTGGTTGTTCAACGAGTGGCCGGACTTGTAGCCCTTGAACTCGCCGATCAGGCTGTTGCCCAGCAGGTAAAGATCACCAATGGCATCGAGGATCTTGTGTTTGACGAATTCGTCTTCATAGCGAAGGCCGTCTTCGTTCAACACGCCGTCCTCATCCACCACGATGGCGTTCTCGACACTGCCGCCGAGCGCGAGGTTATGTTTGCGCAGGTATTCGATGTCACGCATGAAACCGAATGTCCGTGCGCGGCTGACTTCCTTCACGAACGAAGTGCTCGAGAAGTCGACACTGGCGCTCTGGGTACGGTTACGCAGTACCGGGTGGTCGAAATCAATCTCGAAGCTCACCTTGAAGCCTTCGAAAGGCAGGAAAGTGGCGCGCTTGTCGCCCTCTTCCACAGTCACCTCGCGCAGGATGCGGATGAACTTCTTGGGTGCGTCCTGTTCTTCGAGACCGGCGGACTGAATCAGGAATACAAAGGGACCTGCGCTGCCATCCATGATCGGCACTTCCGAGGCGGAGAGCTCGACGTAGGCGTTATCGATGCCCAGACCCGCCATGGCGGACAACAGGTGCTCGACGGTATCGACCTTGACGTCACCGTTGACCAGCGTGGTGGACATGGTGGTCTCGCCAACGTTGGCCGCACGAGCCGCGATCTCGACCACAGGGTCAAGATCGGCACGACGAAAGACGATGCCGGAATCGATCGGTGCAGGCTTGAGGGTCAGGTAGACCTTCTCCCCGGAGTGCAGACCGATGCCGGTGGCGCGGATGGTGTTCTTCAGGGTGCGTTGTCTAATCATGGCATTGGCCGCTTCAGCGCTAATTGCGAACTGGTATCAACAAAGGCTGGAAATAATACCAGAGCCAACCTTTGATGAATACCAATCACCCCTATACCCCTGATAAATTCCATTAATCGGCCTGACGACGTAGGAAAGCAGGAATGTCCAGGTAGTCCAGGTCATCCTGAGGGTTCAGCTTGGCAGCTGCGGCGGCCCCGGCGTGCGCCTGGTTGCGCATGACGGTCGGACGCTCCAGGTCGCGGTAGTTGACCTCGGCTTTCTCGGCAGTACGGCTGGCCGGCGCAGGGTTGGACGATTCGTACACCGCCTGTGCAGTCTGCAGCGTGTTGTCGACCACCTTGACCGGCTTCTCGATGCGCGCACCCAGGCCAGTGGCCACAACGGTGACGTGCAGTTCGTCGCGCATGTCCGGATCGATCACGGTGCCGACCTTGACCATGGCGTGGTCAGAGGCAAACGCCTCGATGATGCTACCCACATCGGAGTATTCACCCAGCGACAGGTCGGGGCCTGCGGTGATGTTCACCAGGATGCCGCGGGCGCCCTGCAGGTTGACGTCTTCGAGCAACGGGTTGCGAATCGCCGCCTCGGTGGCTTCACGGGCACGGTTCGGACCGCTGGCGCAGCCGGTACCCATCATCGCCATGCCCATCTCGCCCATCACAGTGCGCACGTCGGCGAAGTCGACGTTGATCATGCCCGGACGCTTGATGATGTCGGAGATACCGCGAACGGCGCCGGCCAGTACGTCATCCGCCTTGGCGAAGGCCGACAGCAGGCTGGCGTCCTTACCGAGGATGGTCAGCAGTTTTTCGTTCGGGATGGTGATGAGCGAGTCGACGCTCTCAGCCAGCATGCGAATGCCTTCATCGGCGATCTGCATGCGCTTGCGGCCTTCGAACGGGAACGGACGGGTCACCACCGCAACGGTGAGGATGCCCATCTCCTTGGCCACTTCGGCAATGATCGGCGCCGCACCGGTACCGGTACCGCCACCCATGCCGGTGGTGATGAACACCATGTTGGTGCCCTGCAGCACCTCGGCGATACGCTCTCGGTCTTCCAGCGCGGCCTGGCGACCGACTTCCGGATTGGCACCCGCACCCAGGCCTTTGGTGACGCCAGTCCCCAATTGCAGGATGGTGCGCGCGCCAATGCTTTTGAGCGCCTGGGCATCGGTGTTGGCGCAGATGAACTCAACGCCTTCGATGCTGCTTTTGACCATGTGGTTGACGGCGTTGCCACCACCACCACCGACGCCGATCACTTTGATGACCGGGCTTTGCGGGACGTTGTCTACGAGCTCGAACATTTTCCCTCTCCTTACAGTTCTCTAGTTGTTGCGCCTACCACTACTGCTTTGAAACTTAGAAGTTGCCCTGCACCCAGCGCTTCAAGCGTTCGAGCACTGGGGCTTTAGGTTCATCGCCATAGCTGTTGTTGTTGCTGTTACCGGACAGCGGCATGTCATCGGTCTGCTTGTGCAGGCCGTAGGTGAGCAGGCCGACGCCGGTGGAATAGATCGGGTTGCGAATGACATCGCTCAGGCCCCGAACGCTGTGCGGTACGCCCAGGCGTACCGGCATGTGGAAGATTTCCTCGGCCAGTTCAACGGCGCCTTCCATTTTCGCGGTGCCGCCGGTCAGGACGATGCCTGCCGGGATCAGGTCTTCGTAGCCACTGCGACGCAGCTCGGCCTGGATCAGCGTGAACAGTTCGTCGTAACGCGGCTCGACCACCTCGGCCAGGGCCTGGCGAGACAGCTCGCGCGGCGGACGGTCGCCGACGCTCGGTACCTTGATGGTCTCGCCCGCACCGGCCAGCTTGGCCAGGGCACAGGCATAACGAATCTTGATTTCTTCGGCGTACTGGGTCGGGGTACGCAAGGCCATGGCGATGTCATTGGTGACCTGGTCGCCGGCGATCGGGATCACGGCGGTGTGGCGGATGGCGCCCTCGGTGAAGATCGCGATATCGGTCGTACCGCCGCCGATGTCGACAATGCACACGCCCAGCTCTTTCTCGTCGTCGGTCAGCACGGCGTAGGCCGAGGCCAACTGCTCGAGAATGATGTCGTCGATTTCCAGACCGCAGCGGCGCACGCATTTTTCGATGTTCTGCGCGGCATTGACGGCGCAGGTGACCACGTGGACCTTGGCTTCCAGACGTACGCCCGACATGCCCAGCGGCTCGCGAACGCCTTCCTGGTTATCGATCACGTAATCCTGCGGCAAGGTGTGCAACACACGCTGGTCGGCAGGGATCGCCACGGCCTGGGCCGCGTCGAGTACCCGCTCCAGGTCGGCGATGCTGACTTCGCGGTCGCGAATGGCGACGATGCCATGGGAGTTGAGGCTGCGGATATGATTGCCGGCCACCCCGACGAACGCCGAGTGAATCCGGCAGCCTGCCATCAGCTGCGCTTCTTCAACGGCACGCTGGATCGACTGCACCGTCGATTCGATGTTGACCACCACGCCTTTCTTCAGGCCGCGTGACGGGTGGGTGCCGATGCCCACGATCTCCAAGGTGCCGTCAGCCGCGACTTCACCCACCAGCGCCACCACCTTGGAGGTGCCAATGTCCAACCCAACGATCATCTTGCCGCTCTGCGCGTTTGCCATGGTCCTGCCTCTCTCTAATTCTTCGCGACGGCGGGTTGGGCCGTCGTCGGTGCAATCGGTTCCCGCCAGCCAACGGCCAGGCCGTTGGCGTAGCGCAGATCAATGCGGGCGATGTTGTTGATCTGCTCTTTGAGTGTCTTGTCGTATATGGCAATGAAACGGCGCATCTTTTCCAGCAGATGGTCACGCCCCAGCAACAGCTCGATCCCCGGCCCCGAGCCAACGGCTCCGGTGGTCAGGAACCAGCTGCCCCGCTCGCGCAGTTCGAGCCGCGCGATGGAGAAGCCGAGGGGGCGCAGCATCTGGCTCAGGACCTGGTACTGCTGCATCACTTGTTGCTGTGCCCGTTGCGGCCCGGCCAACTGCGGCAGATGCTCGTAGTTGGACAGCTCGCGCGGGGTGAACGCCTGGCCCTGGTTGTTGAGCAGGGCCGCATCGCCCCAGCGGGCGACAGGCAATTGCTCTTCCAGGCGCACCACTACCTCGTCAGGCCAGACCCGACGCACCTCGGCATGGGCGATCCAGGGCATGGTTTCGAGCTCCATGCGCATCGCCGTGAGGTCGACACTGAAGAAGCTCGCCGCCACGAACGGCGCAATGCGCTGCTGCACCGCCTGCTGGCTGATGTAGCTGAGGTCGCCCTGCACGGCGATCTTGCTGATCGGGCGGTCGGCATAGGGCATCAGGCGAATCGCGCCCTCGTAAGCGCCGTAGCCTGCCACGACCAGCAACACGGGCCAGAGCAGGCGCTTGAGGCCAGAGAAACTGGCCTTGGGCAGTCGCGCCGACATCGGCTCGGTGGCCTCCAGCCGGCTGGCACCACGCGGCACCGGCTTGCTGCGGCCGGGGGCGGGTTGCTGATGACGTACCATCGCGCCTTGCATGGCTCGTTAACCTCGCGTCTCGACGCTTGCGGCCAGGATCGCCAGCACCAACTGCTGGAAGTCCAGGCCAGCCGCGCGGGCCGCCATGGGTACCAGGCTATGATCGGTCATGCCTGGTGCGGTGTTGACTTCAAGCAGCCAGAACCGGCCCTGCTCGTCCTGCATCACGTCCAGCCGCGCCCAGCCTTCAATGCCGATGGCATCGCAGGCACGCGCAGTCAGGTCGATCAGTTCTTGCTCACGCGCGGCCTCGAGGCCACACGGGATGCGGTATTGGGTGTCATTGGCGACGTATTTGGCGTCGTAGTCGTAGAAGACATGAGGCGTACCGAGGGCGATCGGCGGCAGCACCTGGCCGCGCAAAACCGCGACAGTGAATTCGGGACCATGAATCCATTGTTCGACAAGGACCTGGGAATCGTAACGAGCGGCGTCTTGCCAGGCAGCGACCAGCTCTTGCGCGCTGTTCACCTTGGCCATACCGATACTTGAACCTTCATGGGCGGGTTTGACGATCAGCGGGAAGCCCAGTTCCGTGGCGGCGCGAATACAATCGTTTTCGCTGGCCAGTACCGCATGCAGCGGAGTCGGAATACCCAGGCTCTGCCACACCTGCTTGGTGCGCAGCTTGTCCATCGCCAGCGCCGACGCCAGGATGCCGCTGCCGGTGTAGGGAATGCCCAGGCACTCCAGCAGGCCCTGCATGCTGCCGTCTTCACCGCCACGGCCGTGCAGAATGATGAAGGCACGGTCGATCTTCTCGCTGAGCAGGCGCTGCAGCAGGTCGTCGCCGACGTCGATGCCCACCACGTCGACACCTGCTTCACGCAGCGCGCCCAGCACGGCATTGCCCGACTTCAGCGAAACCTCACGCTCGGCGCTCTTGCCGCCGTACAGCACAGCGACACGGCCAAAAGCCTTGGGATCGACGCTGGCGTGCAGCTTGTCGTAGGCGCTGCTCATTTCAACGTCTCCTGCTGGGGCTTGGCACCCGCGAACAGCGGGCTTTTCATCAGCTGTGGTGCCAGGCCGCCGACGTCGCCGGCCCCCTGGCAGATAAGGATGTCACCCGCGCGCAGCAGGGGCTTGACCAGCGGCGCCAGCTCGGCGCCGCGTTCGATGTAGATCGGGTCGAGCTTGCCGCGCTGACGAATGCTGTGGCACAGCTGGCGGCTGTCGGCACCCGGAATCGGCTCTTCGCCAGCGGGGTAGACCTCCATCAGCAGTAGCACGTTGGCATCGCCCAGCACCTGCACGAAATCGTCGTACAAGTCGCGGGTACGGCTGTAACGGTGCGGTTGGTAGACGATCACCAGGCGACGGCTCGGCCAGCCACCGCGCACCGCCTTGATCACTGCCGCCACCTCGGTCGGATGATGGCCATAGTCGTCGACCAGCATCACGCTGCCGCCGTCCACGGGCAGCTCGCCATAGACCTGGAAGCGTCGACCCACACCCTGGAAGCACGACAGGCCCTGAACGATGGCCTCGTCGCTGATGCCTTCATCGGTGGCAATGGCGATGGTGGCCAGTGCATTGAGCACGTTGTGATTGCCTGGCATGTTCACCGACACCTCGAGCGGCGCAAGGTCGCGGCGCAGCACGGTGAAGTGGGTCTGCATGCCCTGCTGGCGCACATTGATGGCGCGGATGTCCGCCTCGTCACTGAAGCCGTAGGTGACGGTTGGGCGCTTGACCTGCGGAAGGATTTCACGCACCACCGGATCGTCCAGGCACATGACGGCCAGGCCATAGAACGGCAGGTTGTGCAGAAACTCGACGAAGGTCTTCTTCAGCTTGTTGAAGTCGCCTTCGTAGGTGGCCATGTGGTCGGCGTCGATGTTGGTGACGACCGCGACCATCGGTTGCAGGTGCAGGAAGCTGGCGTCGCTCTCGTCGGCCTCGGCGATCAGGTAACGGCTGGTGCCGAGCTGGGCATTGGTGCCGGCAGCGGTCAGGCGGCCACCGATGACGAACGTCGGGTCGAGGCCACCGGCCGCGAACACCGAGGCCAGCAGGCTGGTGGTGGTCGTCTTGCCATGGGTGCCAGCCACTGCGATGCCATGGCGGTAGCGCATCAGCTCGGCGAGCATTTCAGCACGTGGCACCACCGGAATACGCCGCTCCAGCGCCGTCGCCACTTCGGGGTTGGCCGGATTGATGGCACTGGAGACCACCAGCACATCGGCAGCCACCGCGTTCTCGGCGCGATGGCCGACGAAGATTTCCGCGCCGAACGACTGCAGCCGCTCGGTCACTGGCGAAGACTTGAGGTCGGAGCCCGATACCTGGTACCCCAGGTTCAACAGCACCTCTGCGATCCCGCACATGCCCACACCGCCGATACCGACGAAGTGGATGCGCCGGATGCGGCCCATTTTCGGATGAGGCATGGCGCTCTGGCTATCAACCATGGGCCACCTCCAGACAGATATCGACCACGGTGCTGGTTGCTGCGGGTTTGGCCAGGCGACGGGCAGTGTCGGCCATGGCGTGGAGTTTCTCGGGTTGCATCAGCACCTCATTCAGGCGTTCAGCGAGCTGCGCTGCGCCAGTTGTCGCTTGTGGCAGCAGGAAGGCCGCGCCGTCCTGCGCCAAGTAGTGAGCGTTGTGGGTCTGGTGATCGTCGATCGCATGGGGCAAGGGCACCAGCAGCGACGGCAGGCCCGCTGCGGCCAGCTCGCTGACGGTCAACGCACCCGCCCGGCAGACCACCAGGTCTGCCCAGCCATAGGCATGGGCCATGTCTTTGATGAAGGGCTCGACCTGAGCCGTGACGCCAACCTCGTGATAGCGCTGGCTAGTGACCTCCGCGTGCTGCTTGCCGGCCTGGTGAAACACCTCCGGACGCAGGCCGGCAGGCACTTCAGACAGGGCCTTAGGCAACAATGTGTTCAAGGGTTCCGCGCCCAGGCTTCCGCCGAGCACCAGCAGCCGGGCGCGGCGCGCCGTCAGCGGTTCACGCGGGGCATGCAGGAACAGTTCAGGACGCACCGGATTACCCGTGGTGCGACGCTTCGCACTGGCTGGGAACGTCTCCGGGAAGGCTTCACAGACGCGTGCCGCCATCGGTACCAGCAAGCGGTTGGCAGTACCGGCCCGGGCGTTCTGTTCATGAATCACCAGTGGCACCCCGCACAGGCGTGCGGCGACGCCACCCGGGCCGGTCACGTAGCCGCCGAAGCCCAGCACGCAGACCGGCTGCAGTTCACGCATGATGCGCCGCGCCTGCAGCACGGCCTTGATCAACGTCAACGGGGCCTTGAGCAGCGACAGCTTGCCTTTGCCGCGCAGCCCGCTGACCTGAATCAAGTGCAGCGCGATGCCCGCCTGGGGCACCAGCTCGTTCTCGATGCCCCGTGGGGTGCCCAGCCAGTGCACCGTGTAGCCACGTGCCTGGAACTCGCGGGCGCAGGCCAGTGCAGGGAAGACATGGCCGCCAGTACCACCGGCCATGATCAGGACGTTCTTGCCGTCAGCGGCCATGGGCAGGCTCCTCGGCAAAATCGTTCTCGTTGAATTCATGTTCTTCGCTGCCCAGGTGGGTTCGGCTCTCCCACTCGATGCGCAGCAGCAAGCCCACGCAGGCGCAGCAGATCACCAGCGAGCTGCCCCCGTAGCTGAGGAACGGCAAGGTCAGGCCCTTGGTTGGCAACAGGCCGACGTTCACGCCAATGTTGATCAGGAACTGGCCGATCCACAGGAAAGCCAGGCCGAAGGCCATGTAGGCCGCAAAGAACTGCTTGGCTTTCTCGGCCCACAGGCCGATGTACAGCGCACGTACAGTGACGAACACGAACAGCGCGACGGTGCACAAGGTGCCGACCACGCCCAGCTCTTCGGCCAGTACCGAGAACACGAAGTCGGTGTGGGCCTCGGGCAGGTAGAACTGCTTCTGCACGCTGTTGCCCAGGCCTACGCCAAGCCATTCACCACGGCCGAAGGCAATCAGCGCCTGGGTCAGCTGGTAGCCGGAACCGAACTGGTCCGACCAGGGGTCGGTAAAGGTGATGAGTCGCGCCATCCGGTAAGGCTGCGCCTGCACCAGCACGAACACTGCAACCACCGCCAGCACCACCATCAGGCTGAAGCGGAACAGCCCCACCCCGCCCAGGAACAGCATGGCCGCTGCCGCGCCCATCATCACCACCGTAGCGCCGAAGTCAGGTTCCATCAGCAGCAGGCCGGCCATCGGCAACAACACGATGAAGGGCTTGAAGAAGCCCATCCAGCTCTCGCGCACTTCCTGTTGGCGACGCACCAGATAACCGGCGAGGTAGATCACCACGAACACCTTGGCGATCTCGGACGGCTGAACGTTGAAGAAGCTGAAACCGATCCAGCGCATCGAACCGTTCACTTCACGGCCGATGCCCGGCACCAGTACCAGCACCAGCAAGGCGAAGGCGCCGACCAGCATGGTGAAGCCCATGCGCTGCCAGGTGGCGATGGGCACCAGCATGGTCATGCCGCAGGCCACAAGGCCGAGCGCCACGTAAATGAGGTGGCGGAACATGTGGTAGAGCGGATTGCCCGACTGCACGGCGGCCACTTCGGACGAGGCTGAGGTAATCATTACCAGGCCCAGGCCCAGCAGGGCCATGCAGCCTGCCAGGAAGGCGAAGTCCAGATCGATGCCACGGCCGCTGATCAGCGGCGACGGGTAGGGCTTGATGATGCCGAAGATCATGCCAGCCTCCGAGCGGCGTGGGCGAACAGGCGCCCGCGCTCTTCAAAATTCTTGAACATGTCGAGGCTCGCGCAGGCAGGTGAGAGCAACACCGCATCGCCAGGCTCGGCATGCACCGCGCACTGCTCGACCGCCTCATCGAGGCTGCCGACATGAATCAGCGGGACGTCATTGCCCAGCGCCTGCGCCAGGCGCTCGGCATCACGGCCCAGCAGCACCACCGCACGGCAGTAGCGTGCAACCGGCCCACGCAGCGCCGCGAAATCCGCGCCTTTGCCATCGCCGCCCGCGATCAGCACCAGCTTGCCGTCGATATCGGCTCCGAGGCCTTCGATCGCGGCCAGCGCAGCCCCGACGTTGGTGGCCTTGGAATCGTCGTACCACTGCACACCGTTGCGTTCGCGCACCCATTGGCAGCGATGAACCAGACCGGTGAATTCGCGCAGCGCCTCGAGCATCGGTGCGAACGGCAACCCCACCGCATGGCCCAGGGCCAGCGCCGCCAGGGCATTGCTCTGGTTGTGGGCGCCACGGACTTTCAACTCGCGGACCGGCATCAGGCATTCGAACGCGTACGCGAGGTACTTCTCACCGTCGCGCTCACGCAGGCCAAAGGCTCTGAAATCGGGAGCATTCAGGCCGAAGCTCCACGAGGTCTGCCCCGCCACCGGCAGCGGTCGGCTCAGCGCGTCGTTGCGGTTGACCACCACCTGCTCGGCACCCCGGAAGATCCGGTGCTTGGCCAGGTGATACGCCGGCAGCCCGCTGTAGCGATCCATGTGGTCTTCGCTGATGTTCAATACCGTTGCGACCTTGGCGTTGAGCTGATCGGTGGTTTCCAGCTGGAAACTCGACAGCTCCAGCACGTACAGCTCGACGGCATCGTCCAGCAGGTCCAGCGCGGGAGTGCCCAGGTTGCCACCGACGGCCACGCGCTTGCCGGCCTTGACCGCCATTTCGCCCACCAGCGTGGTCACGGTGCTCTTCGCATTGGAGCCGGTGATGGCGACCAGGGGCGCCTTGGCGTAGCGGGCGAACAGCTCGATATCTCCAGACAGGCGCACACCGCGCGCTGCGGCCTGTTGCAGTGCAGGCGTGGCCAGGGCCAGCCCCGGGCTGACATACAGCTCATCGGCGCGGCAGAGGAAGTCGACGTCCAGCTCGCCACAGCGCACTTCCACCTGCGGGTAATCGCGGCGCAGCGTCTCCAGCTCTGGCGGCTGCGCACGGGTGTCGGCCACGGCAAAGGCGATGCCCCGGCTCGCCAGGAAGCGAACCAGGGACATGCCGCTCTTGCCGAGGCCGACAACGATGCGGAATTGGTCGGAAGCGATCAGGCTCATGCTGTCCTCAACGCAGTTTCAAAGTAGCGAGGCCGATCAACACCAGAATGACGGTGATGATCCAGAAACGAACGATGACCCGTGGTTCGGGCCAACCCTTCAACTCGAAATGGTGGTGAATCGGGGCCATGCGGAACACCCGCTTGCCGGTCAGCTTGAAGCTGGCGACCTGGATGATCACCGACAGGGTTTCCATCACGAACACGCCGCCCATGATGAACAGCACGATTTCCTGACGCACGATCACGGCGATGGTGCCCAGGGCTGCGCCCAGCGCCAGTGCGCCGACATCGCCCATGAAGACCTGGGCCGGATACGTGTTGAACCAGAGAAAGCCCAGCCCTGCACCGATCAACGCCCCACAGAACACGATCAGCTCGCCCGACCCCGGCACATAGGGAATGAGCAGGTATTCAGCGAACTTCACGTTGCCCGACAGGTAGCAGAAGATCCCCAGTGCACCACCGACCATGACAGTTGGCATGATCGCCAGGCCATCGAGCCCATCGGTCAGGTTGACAGCGTTGCTGGAGCCGACGATGACGAAGTAGGTCAGGACCACGAAGCCGATCCCCAGGGGAATGGTCACGTCCTTGAGAAACGGCACGATCAGCGTGGTTTCAACGCTGGTGGGCGCGGTTTTATAGAGAAATATCGCCGCGCACAGACCGAACACCGACTGCCAGAAATACTTCCAGCGGCTCGGCAAGCCGCGGGAATTCTTCTCGATCACCTTGCGGTAGTCATCGACCCAGCCGATGGCGCCAAACAGCAGGGTGACGATCAGCACGACCCAGACATAGCGGTTGCTCAGATCAGCCCAGAGCAAGGTGCTGATGCCGATGGCCGAGAGAATGAGCGCACCGCCCATGGTCGGCGTGCCGGACTTGGACAGGTGCGATTGCGGGCCGTCATTACGCACGGCCTGACCGATCTGGCGGATCTGCAGAGTACGAATCATCCAGGGCCCGAGGCACAGGGACAGCGACAGCGCGGTCAGTACCCCGAGAATCCCACGCAGGGACAGGTACTGAAAGACCGCAAAGCCTTTGTGGAACTGTTGCAGATACTCAGCCAACAGCAGCAGCATTAATGTTTCTCCCCGCTGGAACCACACAGTGCCGCTACGACGTTTTCCATCGCAGCGCTGCGCGAACCCTTGATCAAGATAGTGGTGTTGCCGGTGGCCTGACCGCGTACGGCCTCGATCAACTCGGCTTGAGAAGCGAAGTGGTGGCCATTGTGGCCATAAGCGTCTACGGCATGCGCCATCTGGGTGCCCACCGCGTACAAGGCGTCGACCTTGCCGCAGGCGTATTCACCGACCTGTCGGTGACCTTCCTCGGCCCATTGCCCCAATTCGCCGATATCCCCGAGCACCAGGACGGTGCGGCCGGAAAAGCCGGCGAGTATATCAATGGCCGCGCACATGGAGGTGGGATTTGCGTTGTACGTGTCATCGATTACACGGGCACCGGTCGGCGCGAGTTGCGCAACCGTCCGACCCTTGACCGGCTGTACGGCATTCAAGCCGATGACGGTGTGCGCCAGGTCCATGCCCATGGCGAACGCCGCCGCCGCCGCCGCCAGCGCATTGCTGACGTTGTGCGTGCCCAGCAGGTTCAGCTGTACCGCAGCGTGGCCTTGCGCGCTGTGCAGCACGAACGAAGGACAGCCCCGCGCATCGAGGCCGATGTCACTGGCATGGACGTCGGCGTGCGGGTTGCTCAGGGCAAAGCTGATGACCCGATGCGAACCTGCGCGGGCGTGCCAGATGGGATAGGCCTTGTCGTCCAGGTTGAGGATGGCAGTACCGCCCTCGCCCAGGCCTTCGAGAATTTCGCCCTTGGCTTCGACGATCTTTTCCGGGCCGCCGAATTCGCCCACATGCGCGGTGCCAGCGTTGTTCAGGATCACCACCTGAGGCCGCGTGAGCCCTACGGTGTAGCGAATCTCGCCGAGCCGGGACGCGCCCAGCTCGATGACCGCGGCGCTGTGTTGCGGTGCGATTTCGAGCAGCGTCAGGGGCGCACCGAGATCGTTGTTGAGATTGCCACGGGTAGCCAGTACGTCACCGCGTGTGCGCAGGATGCTGGCCAGCATCTCCTTCACCGTGGTCTTGCCACTGGAGCCCGTGATGGCGGCCACCGGCTGGGTAAATGCAGCCCGGTTCAGCGCGCCCAGCTGACCCAGGGCCTGACGGCAGTCGGCAACGAGCAGTTGCGGCAGATCGATGCCTGGCACCTCGCGCTCCACGAGTGCTGCAACAGCGCCTTTGGCCTGCACATCGGCCAGGTAATCGTGGCCATCGAAGCGCGGTCCGCTGAGGGCGATGAACAGCTGACCCGGAACGACCGAACGGCTGTCGATGCTGACGCCGTCAAAGCGCGCATCGGCGCCCAGCAGGGACGCCTGCAGCGGTTCGATCAACTGGCTGAGGCTCATGGCTTCAAGCATGCGGCGCCTCCCATCCGGCCAAGGCCTTCTCGGCTTCGATCAAGTCGGAGAAATCATGGCGCTCGCCCGCGATTTCCTGGTAATCCTCATGGCCCTTGCCCGCCAGCACCACTACATCATCGATACCGGCCGAGGCGATCAGATGTGCGATGGCGGCGCCGCGACCGGCAATGAACTCGACACCCTCACGGGTAAAGCCCGCACGGATGTCATCGAAAATACGCAAAGGTGGTTCGCTACGCGGGTTGTCATCGGTGACCACCACGCGGTCGGCCAGATGCTCGGCCACCTGGGCCATGAGCGGGCGCTTGCCACTGTCTCGGTCGCCGCCGCAGCCGAACAGGCACAGCAGCTTGCCATGGGCGTGCGGGCGCAGCGCAGCCAGCACTTTGTCCAGCGCATCCGGGGTGTGCGCGTAGTCGACCACCACCAGCGGTTTGTCGCCGCCGCCCAGACGCTGCATGCGACCGACCGGGCCATGCAGGTGCGGGATCACTTTGAGAATCTCGTCCAGCGCATAGTCCATGGCCAGCAGACTGGCCACCGCAGCCAGCATGTTGCTGAGGTTGAAACGGCCCAGCAGCTGGCTACGCAGCGTGCGCTCGCCCTGCGCCGTCACCAGTGTTGCACGCACGCCCTCGTCGCCGAAGGTCGCTTCGCGGCAGTACAGCGAAGCGTCGGCATTTTCCAGGCTGTAGCTGATCAGGCGTGTTTCGCTGAAGTCGCTGCCGGGACGGTGGACGAAATCGGCGGCCAGGCGGCGGCCGAATGCGTCGTCCAGGTTCACCACCTGGCAACGCAGGCCAGGCCACGCGAACAGCTTGGCCTTGGCGGCCTCATAGGCCTGCATGTTGCCGTGGTAGTCGAGGTGGTCACGGGACAGGTTGGTCATGACGGCGATGTCGAACGCCAGTGCAGCCACACGCCCCTGATCGAGTGCGTGCGACGACACTTCCATGGCCACCGCTCGGGCGCCGGCCTTTTTCAGGTCGTAGAGCGTGGCCTGCACGGCAATCGGATCCGGCGTGGTCAGGCGTCCGCTCTGCAGGTCTGCGTAGAAGCCGGTGCCCAGGGTGCCGATCAGGCCACAACGCTGGCCGAGCAGATCAAGGGCCTGGGCGAGCAGCTGGGTCACGCTGGTCTTGCCATTGGTGCCGGTCACACCGACCAGTGTCAGTTGACGGCTGGGCTCGCCATAGAAGCGCCCCGCGATGTCGGACAACTGGCCGATCAGCCCCTTGACCGGAATCAGCGGCACATCGGTGAGCGGCAGCACCACAGTGCCCTGGTCTTCGTAAGCGACGGCAGCGGCGCCCTGCTTCAGCGCGTCGGCGATGTGCGCACGCCCATCGAGCTTGGCGCCAGGTACCGCAAGGAACAGGTCGCCTGGGCGCACCTGCCGGCTGTCGAGTGTCAGCTCGCGGATCAGCGGATCGCGGCTGGCGTGGGCGAAAAGCTTGGTCAATGGCATCGTCATCATCCACGCCCTCCTTTAGCGGGTACTGAACTGGCCTGTTGCGGGTCGCTTGGCGGGGGCAGGTTGTCAGGTGGCACGTTCATCAGGCGCAACGTACCGGACATGACCTTGCTGAACACCGGCGCCGATACCAGGCCGCCGAAATAGCCCGCTTTGCTCGGCTCGTCGATGACCACCACGATGGCGTAGCGCGGGTCGCTCATCGGCCCGAAACCGGCGAACAGCGAGCGGTAGGCGTTCTCGGTGTAGCCCTTGGAGCCTACGGTCGCCTTGCGCGCAGTGCCTGACTTGCCTGCCACGTGGTAGAACGGCACCTGCGCGCGGTACACGCCGCGTGGCGCTTCGATGACCTGCTGGAGCATGCCCTGGACCGTTTCGGCGATGTCTTTGGGCAAGACCTGGGCAGACTCCGGTTCCTTGTCCAGTTTCAGAATCGACAGCGGTACCAGTTTGCCGTCGTTGGCCAGCGCCGCGTAGGCATGCACCAGTTGCAGGGCCGTGACCGACACGCCATAGCCGTAGGACAGCGTGGCGGTCTCGGCCTTGCGCCACTCGCGGTGGTTGGGCAGGTTGCCGACCCGCTCACCTGGGAAACCCAGGCCGGTGTACTGGCCCAGGCCGAGCTGGGCCATGACGCGGTAGATCGCTTCGCCACCAATGTCGAAGGCGATCTTGCTCATGCCGACGTTACTGGAGTTGATCAGGATGCCGGTCAGGTCGAGGATCGGCCCTTCGCTTTTGGACACGTCCTTGATGGTGTAACGACCGATCTGCAGGCTGCCGGGATACACCTCGACCTTGTCGGTCGGCTTCCAGCGCCCGCTTTGCAGCGCCGCGCTCATCGACAGCGGCTTGACCGTCGAGCCTGGCTCGAACACGTCGATGATCGCCCGGTTGCGCATGGCGGCGGGGAACATGCTGCGGCGGTTGTTCGGGTTGTAGGTAGGCTGGTTGACCATGGCCAGCACTTCGCCGGTCTTGACGTCCATGATCACCAGGCTGCCGGCCTTGGCTTCCTGTTCGGCGATGGCGTTGCGCAATTCCCGGGTTGCCAGGTACTGCAGGCGCAGGTCGATCGACAAGGCCAGGGTTTTCCCGGCCTTGGCATTCTTGGTGACCTGAACGTCCTTGATCAGCCGGCCACGCCGGTCCTTGATCACCTGGCGCTTGCCCGGCACCCCGGCCAGCCATTCGTCATAGGCCAGCTCGACGCCTTCGCGACCGTGGTCGTCGAGGTCCGTGAAGCCGACCATGTGTGCGGTGACATCACCTGCGGGGTAGAAGCGGCGGAACTCTTCCAGGCCGTAGACGCCCGGCACCTTCAGGTCGAGTACCTGCTGGCCCTGCTCGGGCGTGAGGCCACGTACCAGATAGATGAATTCCTTGCTGGCCTGCTGAGTCAGGCGTTCGGTCAGTTGCTGCGGGTTCTGCCCCAGCACTGCCGCCAGTTGCGGCCAGCGGTCCTTGTAGGCCTGCAGTTCCTTGGGGTTTGCCCACAGGGTAGTGACAGGGGTACTGACGGCCAGCGGCTCACCGTTGCGGTCGGTGATCAGACCTCGGTGAGCCGGAATCGGAATGTGCCGCAGGCTACGGGCATCGCCCTGACCTTTGAGGAAGTCGCGATCGACCACCTGCAGGTCGATGATGCGCCAGCAGATGGCACCCACCATCAGGGCCAGCAAGGCGATGACCACGCGGAACCGCCAGGGATAGAGCGCACCTTCGAGTTTCATCATGGCGCGATCATCCGGACTTCGTCGGCGGCGGGCACACGCATTTTCAGCTGCTCGCTGGCCAGGTTCTCGATACGGCTGTGGGCGGTCCAGGTGCTCTGCTCGAGGATCAGACGGCCCCACTCGGCTTGCGCCTTGTCACGGTCGCTCAGCTCCCCGTACAGGGTATTGAGCAACTGACGGTTCCAGTGCGCGCTGTAGGCCACGGCAATGGCCGAGACGAGCACACCGATGAACAACAGGAGCATCAGAAAGCTTCCGCCGGGCAGCGGTTTGGCAAAGAGCTTGCTCACCGCAACTTCTCCGCAACGCGCATCACGGCGCTGCGCGAACGCGGGTTGGCCTTGAGCTCGGCCTCGGAGGCGAATTGCGCTTTACCAATCAGGCGCACACGCGGATCGAAGGCTGTGTACTGCACGGGCAGATTGCGCGGCAAGTGGTCGGCCTCGCCCTTGGCGAGCTTGCGCATGAACAGCTTGACGATGCGGTCCTCCAGCGAGTGGAAGCTGATGACCACGAGGCGCCCGCCGATCTCCAGCGAATCGAAGGCGGCTTGCAGGCCTGCTTCGAGATCGCCCAGCTCGTTGTTGACGTGGATGCGCAAACCCTGGAATGCCCGCGTGGCCGGGTTCTTGCCTTTTTCCCAGGCAGGGTTGGCGACCTTCAGCACTTCGGCAAGGTCTGCGGTGCGCGTGAACGGCTGCTCTTCGCGGCGCTGCACCACGGCCCTGGCCATGCGGCGGGCGAAGCGCTCTTCACCGTATTCCTTGAAAACGCGGGCGATTTCTTCTTCGCTGGCACTGGCGATGAACTCGGCGGCACTGAAGCCCTGCCCGGGATTCATGCGCATGTCCAGGGGGCCATCATTGAGGAAACTGAATCCGCGCTCGGGGTCGTCGAGCTGTGGCGACGAGACACCCAGGTCGAGCAACACCCCGGCCACCTTGCCTGCGAGGCCCTGGCTGGCGATCTCGTCGGCCATTTCGGCGAAGCTGCGCTGCACAATGACGAAGCGGCCATCTTCGGCCGCCAGCGTTTGTCCCGTGGCAATGGCCAACGGGTCTTTGTCGAAGCCCAGCAGCCGCCCCTGCGGCCCCAGCCTGCTCAGCACCAGACGGCTGTGCCCACCCCGACCGAACGTGCCATCGACGTAGCAACCCTCGTCGCGCAGGCCCAGTGCCTCGACGGCTTCGTCGAGTAGCACGGTGATGTGGTTGAAGCCGCTTTCTATAGTCACAGGATCAGGTCACGCAAATCGTCGGGCATGGCGCCCGGTTGTTGAATAGCTGCAAGATCGGCTGCCGAAACGTCGTTCCAGGCTTGCTCATCCCACAACTGGAATTTGTTCAGTTGCCCTACCAGCATCGTTTTCTTGTCGAGCCGGGCGTACTCACGCAGGCGGGGTGGCACCAGAAAGCGCCCGCTTCCATCCAGCTCCAGATCGACCGCATTGCCGATCAGCAAACGTTGCAGGCGACGGTTTTCTTCACGCAACGATGGCAATGCCCGCAACTTGGCTTCTATCTGCTCCCACTCATCGAGCGGGTAGACACACAGGCAAGGGTCTGCAGCGTCGATGGTGATGATCAATTGCCCGTTACAACGCGAATCCAACTCGTCACGGTACCGACTCGGCATGGCGAGCCTGCCCTTGGCATCGAGGCTGACGGCATTGGCTCCGCGAAACACGGTGGCGATCCCTCTGGTTTTTGGCTAGATGATGGCAAAAAACCCACTTTCTCCCACTTTTCGCCACTTGCGCACACTATAGGAATCCGTCCGCTGCACCGTCAAGGCACGTTCATACGGAAAACCCTTAGAGCAAGGCGATTTAGCGCACAAAAAGAAGAGGGAAGAACAACCTGGGGAACTCTAGAATCGTAAAAGCGCGGCAAACTCAACGACCTACGGCCCCGAGTTAAAGTGATTTATGAGGAGTAAGATCTTTTCGGCATTACCAGATGGGATCTGCTATCGATTGAGAGCAGGAAAAGAAGGTGGAGAGTCGGTCTGTAAGCCGGGTTCTGTCGAGGACAGTCATTCCTCTACGATGGCCATCACTGGACACCTTTAGCAACCTACCCGGTTCCAACGCGGGCCGCGCCATATGGAACCCTATTTGGTCTTGCTCCGAGTGGGGTTTACCTAGCCACGAACTGTTGCCAGACGTGCGGTGCGCTCTTACCGCACCTTTTCACCCTTACCGGTACCGAAGTACGTAGGCGGTTATTTTCTGTGGCACTTTCCGTAGGCTCACGCCTCCCAGGGGTTACCTGGCACTCTGCCCTATGGAGCCCGGACTTTCCTCCCCCCTCTTTTGCGGAACAAAAGAAGGCAGCGACTGTCCAACCGACTCTCCGCCGACAAGGTTACCGGCAGCGTGCACTCATAACAAGTAACATCTTCACCGATGGTACTGTGCCACTACTTGTCTTTTTGCAATTCCAATGCGAATTGATACAACACGTTCTTGCGCACGCCGGTGATTTCGGCAGCCAGCGCTGCGGCTCTTTTCAATGGCATTTCTGCCAGCAACAGGCCAAGCACCCGCTGCGCCTCGCCATTGACCTGTTCTCCGTCCTCCGGCGCCGTCCACCCACCGATCAGCACCACACACTCACCGCGCTGCTGATTGCTGTCCGCTGCCACGAACTCGCGCAACGCGCCGAGCGGCAGGCTCTGAATGGTTTCGAAGGTCTTGCTGATCTCGCGCGCCAATACCGCTGGCCGGTCGTCGCCGAATATCGCCTGCATGTCTTCGAGGCACTCGAGAATACGGTGCGGCGCTTCATAGAAGATCAGCGTGCGCGGCTCTTCCTTGACCTGCTCGAGCCGTGCGCGTCGCCCAACGGCCTTGGCAGGCAGAAAGCCTTCGAAAATGAAGCGATCCGATGGCAGACCAGCAGCCGACAAGCCCGCAATCAGCGCACAGGCTCCCGGCACCGGCACCACTGCGATGCCTGCCGCGCGCACCTGGCGCACCAGGTGATAACCCGGATCGGAGATCAGTGGCGTCCCAGCATCGGAAACCAGCGCAACGTCATCGCCCGCCAGCAGTTTTTCGAGAAACCGCCCACCCTCGCTGCGCTCGTTGTGCTCGTGGCACGCAGCCAGCGGCGTGCTGATGCCGAAGTGCTGCATCAGACGAATGGAGTGGCGGGTATCTTCGGCCGCAATCAGTGCCACATCGGCCAGCACCTTCAAGGCGCGCGCACTGATGTCGTCGAGATTGCCGATAGGCGTGGCGACCACATAGAGCGTGCCCGTCCTCGATTTCGTAGCCCCTGCCGCGTCTGTCACTGAATCCACCTGCTGATCTGAAACAAAGCGGCCATTGTAACGCGAGCCCGCGCAACGTCACGCAACGAAGTTGGAACCCATCGGGCTGCACACGACCTATATTGCAGCGTGTACGTCAGCGACATCGCACCCCGGCCTGCGCTTGGGTACAATTGCCACTCACCTCGACCAAGAAAACAGGACCCTTCCATGATCGCTTGCCTGCGGCTGTTCTCAGCCCTCTGCCTTGCTGCCTTGCTAGCAGCTTGCGCCAGCTCGCCCTCATCCAGCCTGGGCGAACTGCCGCGCACGCCGGATGCCAGCATCGAGCAGTTGCTCGAAAAGGCTGCCGCCAGCAAGTCTGCCGAGGATGCTGCACTGCTGCGCCTGAGCGCCGCAGACCTCGCCTATCAGCAGAAGGACTACCCTCGCGCCGCATCCATCCTCGAGCAAGTGCCCGTGGAGTCGCTCAAGCCGGCGCAACAGATCTTCGCCAGCACCCTGGCGGCGGAGCTGGCCATGAGCCGCAACCAGCCCAAGGCGGCGATCAAGGCCCTCAAGCACCCGAGCCTGCAACACCTGGGTGAATTGCCTGAAGCGCAACAGGTGCGCACCTACACGGTATACGCCACAGCCCTCGAGGCTGATGGCCAGACCCTCGCCGCCGTCGAGCAACGGGTCCTGCTCGCACCGCTGCTGAGCGGCCAGGCCGCAGACGCCAACCGCGACGCGATCTGGAATCTGGTAGCGTCCTTGCCGGTGGAGCAGCTGCAGCCCACGGCCAATGCGACCGTATCGGGCTGGACCAGCCTTGCCCTGGCAGTCAAGACGGCCGGCACGCTGGAACAGCAGCAGACCGCGATCGACACCTGGCGCAAGCAGCATGCTGATCATCCCGCTGCCGTCCAGCTGCCTGGCCCCCTGCTCAAGCTCAAGGCGCTGGCCAGCCAGCCGCTGACCAAGATCGCCCTTCTGCTGCCCCAGGAAGGCCCGCTGGGGGGGGTGGCCAAAGCCCTGCGCGATGGTTTCATGGCCGCCCACTTCCAGGCCCAGCAGTCAGGCAAGCAAGCGCCTGAGGTGCAGGTGTTCGACAGCTCCCGCATGACCTCGCTCGACGACTTCTACCGCCAGGCTCAGGCCGCTGGTGCGCAACTGGTCGTCGGCCCGCTGGAAAAAGCGCTGGTCAAGCAGATGGCAGGCTATCCACAGCTGCCCATCACCACCTTGGCCCTGAACTATGCCGACGCCGGCCAGAAAGCCCCTGCGCAACTGTTCCAGTTCGGCCTGGCCGCCGAGGACGAAGCCCGCGAGGTGTCGCGCCGCGCACATGCCGACGGCCTGACCCGCGCCGTCGCCCTGGTACCCAGTGGCGAGTGGGGCGACCGTGTACTGGCAGCTTTCCGCCAGGACTGGGAAGGCAGCGGCGGCACCTTGATGGCTGCCCAGCGCATCGCACAGCCTGTCGAGCTGGCCAAGCAGATCGCAGACCTCCTGCAATTGCGCCAGAGCGAAGGTCGTGCGCAGAGCCTGCAGAAGGCCGTTGGTGGTGATGTCGCCGCACAGCCCTCGCGCCGCCAGGACATCGACTTCATCTTCCTTGCCGCCACGCCGCAACAGGCGCAGCAGATCAAGCCGACCCTGAACTTCCAGTACGCAGGCGACATTCCGGTCTACGCCACCTCCAACCTCTACAGCGCCAGCGGTGACGTGAACCAGTACAACGACCTCACCGGCGTTCGTTTCTGCGAAACGCCGTGGCTGCTCGACACCAGCAACCCGCTGCGTCAGCAAGTGGTGCAGCAGTGGCCGCAAGCCGGCGGCAGCCTGGGCCGGCTGTACGCCATGGGTGTGGATGCCTACACCCTGGCGCCGCGCCTTGGTCAACTGAAGGCCCTGCCTGACAACCGCATCGACGGCTTGTCCGGTAGCCTCAGCGTCAACAGCAACCAGCGCATCGAGCGTCAATTGCCGTGGGCCGAGTTCGCCGGTGGTCAGGTCAAGCGCCTGCCAGACACGCCTCGCTAATGCCTACGGCATCGCCAGCCCGCGCTGGCCAGGCTGCTGAAAACCAAGCCCTCCGGCACCTTCAAGGGCAAGGTCTGCAACTGGTCACGCGTAACTGGCGATGCCGAGGTGGTGAGCTTGATCTGGTCATGCTCGACGCCGATACAGTAGTATTCGTCGAAGTCCGCTACAGACTGCACGCCGGTTACGGCGGTGCTCTGGCCAGCATCGATGCACGCAAGCAACGCAAGCTGACACTCGCCGCCAGTCTGTTTCTGCAATCCGAACCCCGCTGGGCTGATCGACCCTGCCGCTTCGACGTCGTCGCGCTGCAGGGCAGTGGTCATGCCGGTCAGCCACTTCAGTGGCTGAAAAACGCCTTCGACTGCTGAACCTGATCCGATTATCTAGGCTCTATGTTTCGCGGGCTGGTCCTGGTTGCGCCCCGCACTGGCTACCGCCCCTTTTAAGGTCTCACCCGATGGACATGCAATCCCGTATCTGCCGCCTCTTTCAGGCCAGCATCGACACCAAGCAACAGGCCATGGATGTCCTGGCGCCGCACATCGAACATGCCAGCCTGGTCATGGTCAATGCGCTGCTCAATGAGGGCAAGATGCTTGCCTGTGGCAATGGCGGTTCGGCAGGCGACGCCCAGCACTTCTCGTCCGAGCTGCTCAACCGCTTCGAGCGCGAGCGCCCGAGCCTGCCTGCCATTGCTCTGACCACTGACAGCTCCACCATCACGTCGATTGCCAACGACTACAGCTACAACGAAATCTTTTCCAAGCAGATCCGCGCCCTGGGGCAACCCGGTGACGTACTGCTGGCCATCTCCACCAGCGGCAACTCGGCCAACGTGATCCAGGCCATCCAGGCCGCACATGACCGGGAAATGATTGTCGTAGCCTTGACCGGTCGCGATGGCGGCGGCATGGCGTCATTGCTGCTGCCGGAGGATGTGGAAATTCGCGTGCCCTCCACCGTCACCGCACGCATCCAGGAAGTTCACCTGCTGGCGATCCACTGCCTGTGCGACCTGATCGACAGCCAACTGTTCGGGAGTGAAGAATGATGTCCAAGCGTTTAGGCCTGATGGCCCTCACCCTGTGCCTGGGCCTCTCAGGTTGCAGCTCCATCGTGTCATCGTCACGCAATTCGCCGATCGACGACGATCGCGGCACACGCACCATTGGCAGCAAGATCGACGACTCGCTGATCGAAACCAAGGCTTCGGTCAATATTGGCAAGGCCAGCCCCGATCTCGACAAGGGCTCGCACATCGTCGTCAGCAGCTACAACGGCATTGTGCTGCTGGCCGGGCAAACGCCACGCGCCGAGCTCAAGGCGCTGGCCGAGCAAACCGCCAGCCAGGTGCAGCGGGTCAAGCGTGTGCATAACGAACTGCAGGTCATGTCGCCGTCCTCGATCCTGGCGCGCAACAACGACGCCTGGCTTACCACCAAGATCAAGACGCAGATGCTGGCTGATGTAAACGTACCCAGCTCGCGCATCAAGGTGATTACCGAAAACGGCATCGTCTACCTCTTGGGCCTGGTGACCAACGGCGAGGCCGCATCGGCGACCAACGTCGTGCAGAGCGTTTCCGGCGTACAGAAGATCGTCAAGCTGTTCGAGTACATCGACTGACCCCGTGCGTTGCACCACATGCAAAAAAAAGGCGATCCCTGCGGATCGCCTTTTTGCTTACTTGACCACCTTCAGACTGGGTCGCCCAGTCGGCCGTGGCGGTTGCCCACCACCACCGGGCGAGTCATCGTCATCCGACCCGAAGCCTTCGTCATCCAGCAACGGATCATCGCCTTCTTCCATGGACGGTTCCAGCTCGAAGACCATGCCCTGGCCGTTTTCACGGGCATAGATTCCCAGAATGGCGCCCGTTGGCACATGCAGGCTGTGCGGGACGCCACCGAAGCGTCCGTCGAAGCTGACCGCCTGGTTGTCCATGTGCAGGTTGCGCACGGCACTGGGCGAAACATTGAGGACGATCTGGCCATCACTGGCGAAACCCTCCGGGACCTGAACCGCCGGGTATTCGGCGTTGACCAGCATGTGGGGCGTGCAATCGTTGTCGACGATCCACTCGTACAGTGCTCTAACCAGATAGGGGCGACTGGAGTTCATCACCGGCTCCTTAGACTTTGCGCATTTCGCGTTCGACGGGTGACAGGCTCGCCTGAAAGGACGGACGAGCAAACTGCCGCTCCATGTAATCCAGCAGCGGCTTGGCTTGCCGCGGTAATTCGATGCCCATCATCGGCAAACGCCAGAGGATAGGCAGTAGACAACAATCAACCAGGCTTTGCTCCTCGCTCATGAAGCAAGAGAACTCACCGAACAGCGCGGAGACGCCTGTGAGGCTCTCGCGCAGCGCCTTTCGCGCTTCGGCGCTGGTGGCCGGCGTGCTGCGCGGATCCAGCACGGTATCGGCCAGCGTGCACCAGTCACGCTGGATGCGATGCATCAATAACCGACTGTTACCGCGCGCCACCGGATACACCGGCATCAACGGCGGATGCGGGTAGCGCTCATCGAGGTACTCAATTACCACGCTCGGCTCGTACAGCGCCAGATCACGATCTACCAGGGTCGGGACCGTGCCGTAGGGATTCACCTCGACCAGCTTGGCCGGTGGATGCGCAGCATCGACATCGATGACCTGTACGGTGACACCCTTCTCGGCAAGCACCAGGCGCACGCGATGAGAGTAAGGGTCAGCGGGGTCGGAATAGCAGGCCAACCTGTTGGTTACGCCCATGAAATGACTCCTCGCATATCAATGCGTATAAAACCGTAAACGCAAACGCGCCCCGAGGCGGCACTGGACATGATCCAGGCGACCTCGGGGCGCGTTCAATTCCCCGCTATGACTGCGTGATCAGTGCACGTCCTTCCAGTATTCGCGTTTGAGCAAATAGGCAAATACGAAGAAGAAAGCCAGGTACAGCAACACATAGGTGCCAATGCGCTGGCTCTCCAGCTTGACCGGGTTGGCCGAATAAGCCAGGAAGGTCACCAGATTCTTGACCTTCTCGTCGAACTGCTCGGCCGTAAGGGTACCGGAATTCGGCTCCACGGTCAGCTGATCACAGGCTTCATGGGTCAATGGGCTCCCCGTCAATGGGTCGAACTGTTTCTTGCCATCGACCTCGGTCTGCACCTGCTTGCAACCAATCACCTGGTTACCTTGCAGGCCGACCAGCACGTTGGGCATGCCCACGTTGGGGAACACTTTGTTGTTCACGCCGTAGGGTCGCGATGGATCAGCGTAGAAACTGCGCAGGTAGCTGTATAGCCAGTCCTCGCCACGAACCCGAGCGACCAGGGTCAGGTCAGGCGGCGCGGCGCCAAACCAGGTCTTGGCATCCTGGGCCTGCATGCCGATCTTCATGTGGTCGCCAATTTTCGCACCGGTGAAGACCAGATTCTGCAGCATGACATCGTGGGGAATATCCAGGTCATCGGCCACGCGCTCATAACGCTGGAACTTGGCGCTGTGGCAGCCCATGCAATAGTTGGTGAATGTACGCGCACCATCTTGCAGAGCGGCCTTGTCGGTCAGGTCGATATCGACCTTGTCCAGCGCAACGCCATGCTCGGCAGCCCAGGTCAACATCGGCATCAGTGCCAGCAGCAGTACAGCAATCAGCTTATTCATCAGCCAGTCACCCTTTCCGGAACCGGTTTGGTCTTTTCAAGCCGGGTATAAAACGGCATCAGCAGGAAGTAGGCGAAATACAGCACGGTACAGACCTGCGAGAGCAGCGTTCTGCCTGGTGTTGGCGCCAGTACACCGAGCACGCCCAGAATCACGAAGGACACGCAGAACACCAGCAGGAACACTTTGCTCAGCCAGCCCTTGTAACGCATTGAACGTACCGGGCTGCGATCCAGCCAGGGCAGCACGAAGAGCACGGCGATCGCTGCCCCCATGGCGATGACGCCCATCAGCTTGTCGGGCACCGCGCGCAAGATCGCGTAGAACGGTGTGAAGTACCAGACCGGCGCAATGTGCTCAGGCGTCTTGAAGGCGTTGGCCTGCTCGAAGTTGGGTTTTTCCAGGAAGTAGCCGCCCATTTCGGGGAAGAAGAACACCACCGAGCAGAACACGAACAGGAATACCACCACGCCGACGATGTCCTTGACGGTGTAGTAGGGATGGAACGGAATGCCGTCGAGGGGAATGCCGTTTTCGTCCTTGTGCTTCTTGATGTCGATACCGTCGGGGTTGTTCGAGCCCACTTCATGCAGTGCCAGGATATGCAGCACCACCAGACCCAGAATCACGATCGGCAGTGCAACCACATGCAGCGCGAAGAAGCGGTTCAGGGTAATGCCGGAGATCAGGTAGTCACCGCGAATCCACTGGGTCAGGTCATCGCCGATCACCGGAATCGCCCCGAACAGCGAGATGATCACCTGCGCACCCCAGTAGGACATCTGACCCCACGGCAACAGGTAGCCCATGAAGGCTTCGGCCATCAGCGCCAGGTAGATGAGCATGCCGAACAGCCAGACCAGCTCGCGGGGCTTCTGGTAAGACCCGTAGAGCAGGCCGCGGAACATGTGCAGGTAGACCACGATGAAGAACGCCGACGCGCCGGTGGCGTGCAGATAACGCAGAATCCAGCCGTATTCCACATCGCGCATGATGTACTCCACCGACGCGAACGCTTCTTCGGCCGATGGGGTGAAACTCATGGTCAGCCACACCCCGGTAACGATCTGGTTGACCAGCACCAGCAAGGCCAGCGAGCCGAAGAAGTACAGGAAGTTGAAGTTCTTGGGCGCGTAGTACTTGCTCAGGTGATCTTCGAACATCTTGGTCGCAGGGAAGCGCGCATCGATCCATGCCATGAACTTGCTCATCATGCGTTCTCCTGATCGACGCCGATGACGATGATGTCGTCCGACTCGTAAACATGCGGTGGCACGGGCAGATTGAGCGGCGCAGGTTGTGACTTGTATACGCGCCCGGCCATGTCGTAATGCGAGCCGTGGCAGGGGCAGAAGTAACCGCCGACCCACTTGGGCCCCAGGTCCACCGGTGCCACCTCGGGACGAAACGTCGGCGAGCAGCCCAGGTGAGTGCACAGGCCGACCAGCACGAGAATTTCAGGCTTGATCGAGCGGACTAGCGGATCGACATAGGCGGGCTGAACTGACGCTTTGGACTCCGGATCAGACAGGTCACCGACAACTTTTTTCAGGTTGCCGAGAATCTCCTCGGTTCGGCGCACGATGAATACCGGCTGCCCGCGCCACTCAGCGACCATCTGCTGGCCAGGCTCGACCTTGGCGATATTGACCTTTACCGGCGCGCCTGCGGCCTTGGCCTTGGCACTGGGGAACCATGACCCCACGAACGGTACTGCAGCGCCCACTGCCCCCGCTGCACCCACCACTGATGTGGCAGCTACAAGGAAGCGGCGCCGCCCTGCGTTGACGCCGTCATTACTCATTCAGTCCTCTCCCCATCAGCGTTCATGACCTGTTGCGACAGGCCTCTATTTAGATAATGTCTGTGGCACCAAATTTTGGCCGCCATGGTAAGAAACAAATCCACACAGTGACAAGGTGATTAGCCGCCTGGCCGCGGCAACCCTCGCATTGCTTGATCTGCGTCTATAAGGAGATGAACCGTGGACCTGTCGAGCGGTAAATAACAGGATCGAGTAGGAGGCGGATTCACATCCGCCGTCCTCTCACACCACCGTGCGT
>NZ_DAMCCR010000016.1:0-12366 GCF_032058845.1 Pseudomonas sp.
TTGCGGCGTGGCCGCAGTGGCCGCAGCAGGCGTGGCCTTGAGCGTTTCCGGCCGGCCACCGGTCAAGGCACTCAGCGAATCATTGGCGAACGCCGACGTGGCGCGGGCAGGCACGCCGCTGAGCAGCAGGTCGAGCTTGCCGCTCTTGCTCAAGGCCTTCTTCACCTTGCTCAGCAGCTGTTCGTTGGTGAATGGCTTGCCGACGAAGTCGGACACACCGGCCTGGATGGCCTGAATGACGTTTTCCTTGTCGCCCCGGCTGGTCACCATGATGAACGGGAGCCCTTTGAGCGACGGCTGCTGACGGCACCAGGCGAGCAGCTCCAGACCGCTCATCTCAGGCATTTCCCAGTCGCACAACACCAGATCGTAGGGTTCCTTGGTCAACAGCGTCATGGCTTTGCGGCCGTTGACAGCGTCCTCCACAGCGATGCCGGGAAAGGCGCTGCGTAGCGCCTTTCTGACCAGATCGCGGATGAACGAAGCGTCGTCCACCACCAGCACTTTGACTTTACTCATCGAGACTCCTCATCTACCCCGCTAGCATACCGCCGAATGATGGCTTTTTGCCAAAACGCACGCTGCGGCGGGTTGCTTGTCCATCGCCTGCATCGACCTCCGCTGTCTGCGCCGAAAACGAAGACGCCCGGCACAGGCCGGGCGTCGTGTTTCACGCGCAATACTATTTATCGTCAGGCGACGGCGGAACATTAGCCAGCAGTGCATCTTGCGTTGCCGTGCCCTGCACTTCGGCGGTCATGCGCTTGAGGCCGATGTGGCGTACGTCAGTGCCGCGCACCAGGTAGATGACCAGTTCGGAGATGTTGCGCGCATGGTCGCCGATCCGCTCCAGCGAACGCAGCGCCCAGATCACGCTGAGTACCCGCGAAATCGAGCGTGGGTCTTCCATCATGTAGGTCACCAGCTCGCGCAGCGCAGTCTTGTACTCGCGGTCGATGGTCTTGTCGTACTGCGCCACCGACAGGGCCAGGTCGGCGTCGAAACGGGCGAAGGCATCGAGCGCATCACGCACCATGTTGCGCACCTGATCACCGATGTGACGGACTTCCACATAGCCACGCGGCGACTCACCCTCTTCACACAGCTGAATGGCACGGCGGGCGATCTTGGTCGATTCGTCGCCAATGCGCTCCAGGTCGATCACCGATTTGGAAATGCTGATGATCAAGCGCAGGTCGGACGCTGCCGGCTGACGGCGGGCAAGGATGCGCACGCACTCCTCGTCGATGTTGCGCTCCATCTGGTTGATCTGCTCGTCAACGTCACGCACTTGCTGGGCCAGCCCGGAGTCGGCCTCGATCAGCGCGGTAACCGCATCGTTGACTTGTTTCTCCACCAGCCCGCCCATGGCCAGGAGGTGGCTACGCACTTCCTCCAGCTCGGCATTGAACTGCTGGGAAATGTGATGCGTGAGGCTTTCTTTGTTGATCATCGTTTCGCTCCGCGCCAAAGCTGCAAGCTGGAAATTGTTGGTAATGGGTACTCGGTCCGTCCAGGGGGCCGAGTCGCCTGGACAGGGGCTGCGCTGCAGCCCATCGCGGATGACTCCGCGCCTACAGACTCAAAGGCCTGTAAAAGCAAGGCTACACGCCAGGCGCCGCGCGTCATGAGCATGCCTGGCCGCACAAGCCCCCTGCCACTAGCCGTAACGGCCAGTGATGTAATCTTCGGTCTGCTTCTTCGACGGGTTGGTGAACAGCGTATCGGTATCGCCGAATTCCACCAGCTTGCCCATGTACATGAAGGCGGTGTAGTCCGAAACCCGCGCCGCCTGCTGCATGTTGTGGGTCACGATGACGATGGTGTACTTGGATTTCAGCTCGTAGATCAGCTCTTCGACCTTGAGGGTCGAGATCGGGTCGAGCGCCGAGCACGGTTCGTCGAGCAGCAGCACCTCGGGTTCCACGGCGATGGTACGGGCGATCACCAGACGTTGCTGCTGACCACCGGACAAACCCAGCGCCGAGTCATGCAGGCGGTCCTTGACCTCGTCCCACAGGGCCGCGCCCTTGAGCGCCCATTCCACCGCTTCGTCGAGTACGCGCTTCTTGTTGATACCCTGGATGCGCAGGCCGTAGACCACGTTTTCATAGATGGTCTTGGGGAACGGGTTGGGCTTCTGGAACACCATGCCGACGCGGCGGCGCAGCTCGGCCACTTCCTCGCCTTTACGGTAGATGTTGTTGCCGTAGAGGTTGATGGCGCCTTCCACACGGCAACCGTCCACCAGGTCGTTCATGCGGTTGAAGGTGCGCAGCAGGGTCGACTTGCCGCAGCCCGACGGGCCGATGAAGGCCGTCACGCGCTGCTTGGGGATGTTCATCTTCACATCGAACAGCGCCTGTTTGTCGCCGTAGAACAGCGACAGGCCCGGCACTTCGATGGCCACGGTTTCTTCGGCCAGACGCAGGCCCTGCTTGTCGCGACCCAGGGCAGACATGTCGATGCCGTGGTTATGGGTTTCGTGCTGCATGGTCTTACTCCGTTTGTAGCTGCAAGCTTCGAGCTGCAAGCTGCAAGTTAGGGCAAAAGCGGCGATCAGCGTGAAGCGTGCCGCTTGTGGCTTGAGTCTTCAAATCAGCTGTCGAGGGCCTTGTACTTCTCGCGCAGGTGGTTACGAATCCACACCGCCGAAAGGTTGAGGCTGGCGATCACCAGCACCAGCAGCAGCGCGGTGGCGTACACCAGCGGCCGCGCGGCCTCGACGTTGGGGCTCTGGAAGCCGACGTCATAGATGTGGAAGCCCAGGTGCATGATCTTCTGGTCAAGGTGCAGGTAGGGGTAGTTGCCATCGACCGGCAAGGACGGCGCCAGCTTGACCACACCCACCAGCATCAGCGGCGCCACTTCACCGGCCGCACGGGCCACGGCGAGGATCATGCCGGTCATCATGGCCGGGCTGGCCATCGGAATCACGATCTTCCACAGCGTCTCGGCCTTGGTCGCGCCCAGCGCCAGCGAGCCTTCGCGCACCGTACGCGGAATCCGCGCCAGGCCCTCTTCGGTGGCCACGATCACCACCGGTACGGCCAGCAGCGCCAGGGTCAGCGAGGCCCACAGCAGGCCAGGCGTGCCCAACGTGGGCGCCGGCAGGGATTCGGGGAAGAACAGCCGGTCGATGGAGCCGCCCAGCACATAGACGAAGAAGCCCAGGCCGAACACGCCGTAGACGATCGCCGGAACACCGGCCAGGTTGTTCACTGCAATGCGGATCAAGCGGGTCACCGGGCCCTGCCGGGCGTACTCGCGCAGGTACACCGCCGCCAGCACGCCGAACGGCGTGACGATCACGGCCATGATCAGGGTCATCATCACTGTGCCGAAGATGGCCGGGAAGATGCCGCCTTCGGTGTTGGCTTCACGCGGGTCGTCGCTGAGGAATTCCCATACCTTGCTGAAATACGTGGCCAGCTTGGTGGTGATGGACATGCCGTTGGGCTGGATGGCGTGCACCACCTTGCTCAGGTTGATCTCCACTTCCCGGCCGTTGCCATCACGCGCCACCAGGCTGTCGCGGGCGTAGTCCTGGTGCAGGGTGCTCAGGCGCTCTTCGATGGCCTTGTAGCGATTGTTCAGCTCGGCGCGCTCGGACTCCATGTCGGCCTGCGCCGCAGGGGTCAGCTTGCCGTCCAGCTCAAGCTTGCGACCATGCAGACGCAAACGCTCCAGGCCATGGTTGATGGCGCCGATGTCTTTCTTCTCGAGGCTCTGCAGCTCATCGTTGAGCTGGCTGACGCGCTTGAGACGCGCCTGCAGCTCACCCCAGGCCGCCGGGCCCTGGGCAACCACGCGGTCGCCTTGCTTGACGCTGACCAGATAGCCGTAGAAGTTGCCCCACTCACGGCGCTCCAGCGCCATCAGGTCAGCCGGCTTGTGCTGATCGACCAGCCACTCGCCCACCACCCAGCTGAAGTCGTTGCCGTTCAAGTCACGGTTGCCGACCTTGATCAGCTCGCGGGTCATGAACTCCGGCCCCTCCTCGGGCACCGGCAGGCCGGCCCCCTTCAGACGAGCCCGTGGCACTTCTTCCTTCTGTACCACTTCACCGATGATCACGTGGTTGCCCTGACCCGGCACCGCGTAGGTGGCCTGGATCAGGTCGGCCGGCCAGAAGTGCGCCAGGCCGCGCACGGCGATGACCGACAGCAGACCGATGGTCATGATGACCGCGATGGCCACGGCGCCACCGCTGATCCAGACGCCAGGGGCGCCGCTCTTGAACCAGCCTTTGAGGGAATCCTGTTTCACGGATCTCTACCTTTCTATCAAAGCGACGAGTATTTCTTGCGCAGACGCTGGCGAATCAGCTCGGCCAAGGTGTTCATGATGAAGGTGAAGAGCAACAGCACCAGCGCCGCGAGGAACAGCACGCGGTAGTGACTGCCGCCGACTTCCGACTCCGGCATTTCCACCGCCACGTTGGCGGCCAGGGTGCGCATGCCTTCGAACAGGTTCATCTCCATCACCGGGGTGTTGCCGGTCGCCATCAGCACGATCATGGTTTCGCCCACGGCGCGCCCCATGCCGATCATCAGGGCCGAGAAAATCCCCGGGCTGGCGGTCAGGATGACCACGCGGGTCATGGTCTGCCACGCCGTGGCACCGAGCGCCAGCGAGCCCAGCGTCAGGCTGCGCGGCACGCTGAACACGGCGTCTTCGGCGATCGAGTAGATGTTCGGGATCACCGCAAAGCCCATGGCGATACCGACCACCAGGGCATTGCGTTGGTCGTAGGTGATGCCCAGGTCGTTGCTGATCCACAGGCGCATGTCACCGCCGAAGAACCAGGTTTCCAGGAACGGGCTCATGCCCAGGGCGAACCAGCCGATGCCGAGAATCACTGGAATCAGAATCGCTGCTTCCCAGCCATCCGGCACCCGCAGACGAATCGACTCCGGCAGGCGGCCCCAGGTGAACCCGGCCAGCAGGATGCCCAGCGGCAGGATCATGAACAGGCTGAACACGCCCGGCAGGTGGCCTTCCAGGTACGGCGCCAGGAACAACCCGGCGAAGAAACCCAGAATCACCGTCGGCATCGCTTCCATCAGCTCGATCACCGGCTTGACCTTGCGGCGCATGCCCGGGGCCATGAAGTAGGCGGTGTAGATGGCGGCAGCGATGGCCAGCGGCGCGGCCAGAATCATCGCGTAGAACGCCGCTTTCAACGTACCGAAGGTCAGTGGCGACAGGCTCAGCTTGGGCTCGAAGTCGGTGTTCGAGGCGGTCGACTGCCAGACGTACTTCGGCGCGTCGTAGTTCTCGTACCAGACCTTGCCCCACAGCGCGCTGAACGACACTTCCGGGTGCGGGTTGCGCAGGCTCAGCGGCAGCAGCTTGCCGCCCTCTTCGATGATGATGCGGTTGGCCCGTGGCGACAGCGCCAGGATGCCTGCGCCCTCAGCGGCCGGTTCGACCAGCAGGGTGCGGTGCGCGGTGCTGTGGAACACGCCGAGCTTGCCTTCGCTGTCGAGGGCGATGAAGCCCTTGCGGCGCTCTTCGGCATCGATCTGCACCACCGGCGCTTTGCCCAGTTGGAAGCTGCGAATCAGCTTCAGGCGCTGCTCGCCATCCGGGTCGCGGGCCATGAACCATTGGCTCAGGCCGCCTTTGGAGTCACCGAAGATCAGCGAGATGCCACCGACCAGCTGGCCGCTCGCGGTGATTTCGGCGTTGCCGTCTTCGAGCAGCTTGTAGCGGCCATTGAGGCTCTTGTCGCGCAGGCTGAAGACGTCTGCCGAAGCCCGGCCGTTGACCACATACAGCCATTGCTGGCGCGGGTCGACATAAATGGCTTTGACCAGCTCGGACATCTGCGGCAGGACGATACGGTTCTGCTCGCTGGTGACCTCGCCGGTCATCATGTTTTCTTCGCGAGTGATCTGCAGCACTTGCAGGCTGGCGCCAACGGAGCCGGCCAACAACAAGTTCTCGCCGTTGACGTTGACGCTGACGTGCTCGAGTGGGCGGCCTTGTTCATCCAGCACGAACGGTTGTTCGCCGTAAGGGAAGTCCACCCCGGCCTCGATGGTTTTCTTGCCATCGGGATAGGTGATCTTGTAGCTGTGATGGAACAGCAGCGCCTGGCCATTGGACAGGCCGAGGGTAATCAGCGGGCTGCCCGGCTGGTCGCCACCGATCGAGGAGACCTGAGTGCCGGCCGGGATCGGCAGGTCGACGCGCTTGAGCTCGGCACCGGTCTTGGTGTCGAAGAACAGCGCCTGGCCCTTGTCGGAAACCCGCATGCCTACCAGATTCTGCTCTTCGAGGGCGATCATCAGCGGCTTGCCAGCATCCTGCAGCCAAGCCGGCGTGAGGGCATCCTTGCGCGTCAGTTCGGCACCCTGGAACAGCGGCAGCACCACGTAGGCGAGGTAGAAGAAGATCGTCGTGATCGCCGCCAGCACGGCCAGCCCGCCCACCAGGACATACCAGCGGGTCAGGCGGTCTTTGAAGGCACGCACACGGCGTTTGCGTTGCATCTCCGGCGTATTGAAATCAATCCGCACGGGGGGGGAATTTTGGGTCATGGTGGAGTTGGCCAGATCATTCATGCGCACACCCTAGCGGTCTCGTATGACAGAAACATGACAATGCAGTGACGCAAAAAAGTCCGCGGCACAGGGGGGCTGGCTACGGACTGAAGAAGAGGTGGAAGGGCACGCCAGGCGGCCCTTCCGGGGTATTCGATTACTTGGCGTGAGCCAGGCCCAGATCGTTCAAAGTCTTCTCGACGACCTTGGCCGGCAGCGGGATGTAACCATCCTTCACCACGACCTGCTGACCGGCCTGCGACAGCACCAGCTTGATGAACTCGGCATCCAGCGGAGCCAGCGGCTTGTTCGGCGCCTTGTTGACGTAGACGTAGAGGAAGCGCGACAGCGGGTACTTGCCGTTCAGGGCGTTTTCTTCGTTGTCTTCGATGAACTCGCCGCCTTCTTTCTTGGCCAGCGGTACGGTTTTCACGCTAGCGGTCTTGTAGCCGATGCCCGAGTAGCCGATCGAGTTCAGCGAGCTGCTGATCGACTGCACGACCGAAGCCGAGCCAGGCTGTTCGTTGACGTTCGGCTTGAAGTCGCCTTTGCACAGCGCTTCTTCCTTGAAGTAGCCATAGGTGCCCGATACCGAGTTACGGCCGAACAGCTGAATCGGCTTGCCGGCCAGGTCGCCGGTCACACCGACATCGCCCCAGCTCTTGGCATCAGCCTTGGCGCCGCACAGACGCGTCGAGGAGAAGATCGCGTCGACCTGGGCCATGGTCAGGCCTTTGATCGGGTTGTCCTTGTGCACGAATACGGCCAGGGCGTCGACGGCAACCGGGATGGCGGTTGGCTTGTAGCCGTATTTCTGCTCGAACGCCTGCAGCTCGACGTCCTTCATCTTGCGGCTCATCGGGCCCAGGTTGGCGGTGCCTTCGGTCAGCGCGGGTGGCGCGGTGGAGGAGCCGGCAGCCTGAATCTGGATGTTTACGTTCGGGTATTCCTTCTTGTAGGCCTCGGCCCACAGGGTCATCAGGTTCGCCAGGGTATCGGAACCCACGCTGGAGAGGTTGCCCGACACACCGGTAGTTTTGGTGTAGGTCGGGATCGAGGGATCGACAGCGGCCACCGCATTGGCGGTTGCAATGCCAGCGGCGGCAAATGTCAGGGCCGCCATCAAACGCTTCAGTTTCATGCCTTGCTCCTAGCAGAATTTCGAGGGGTTCAGGTCAGAACGGGGGCCAGTATCTGGGGGCCGTGTGACTAAGGTATGACCTCAATGTGACAAATAGATGAAAGGCCACTACCTGGGTGGGAAGTGATCTTTCATCTATCTGGGAGGGGGTACAGGCCAGTCAGAGTTCGCGCCGATCTCTGAACATGACATACACGGGATCAATACCGGCGGCTAGGGGGAAGACGACGACGTAGTCATCGAATCGAATCTCTTCAATGCCTGAGAACGGTAGCAGCGCAGGCACAGAGTGGATGCTCAAGTGACCGATACTTGAGGGTCGATCAGGATCATGCGCAGTGTAGGCTCTGACATCGCCCCGCCATGCAATGGTGATTGGAGAATTGTCATCGGAGACGAAGATCCAGCTCTGCTCGGACTCATCCCAAGCAGCGGCTCGAACTCTGACCTGACTCGACAGGCCAGCGGTCGATGTCGCTACCACATGGGAAATGCGCTTGAACGGTTTGACACCGATGATCTTTGCAGCGGCGGCCACTTCGACCAACGAGCAAAGGCGCACTGGCATGCCTACCTGACCCACGCGCGCTGATGCGGCATGTCAGTCAGGCGTTTGTACATCAGCCAGGAGGTTGAGCGGCACGGCGAGCGCAAAACGTGGATCCTCGCTGGGCGTCGCCAGGATCAACTCTGCAACATCGGCGTACAGACCAGCATGCTTGCCGTCCAAGGCCGAAACCTGCCACTCCAGTTCAGCCAGCGCGGAATACAGCGACTGATTGAAAGCACGTTGCGATTGCAGAGTGGCATGGTGCTGCCTGCCTTCTGTAAGCAGCAGGGGATGAGTGGTCGCCCAATGCATGGGTGCCAACAACCGCAGGGCGCCATGCCCTGGCCCGCTGCCACTGGCCCTGGCCGATTGCGCGATACGCGCTTCAAGTTGTTCGATGACCGTCACCGCGTGATCGTACAAACCGGTATGACGCGCTTGTGTAACGGCCGTAACTGCAGCATGCCGCTGACTGGCCAACGTGATTTCATGCAGCACTACAGCCTGGATCTCAGCATTTCCGCTAGAGAAGCGGGCATCGCTCTGGGCATTTTTGAGTGCAAAGTCGATCGCCGTCTGCAATCGCCGCAGTCGCGCTGCGGCAGCTGTGGCTTGAACCTGGGCGGCTTCCAACGTCCTGAGGGCAGCCAGGTCATCAGCGAGTTGCTGCTCAGGTGTACCGGTCGGCGGAGCGATCAGCATGGATTGCTGCAACGCTACCAGCTTCGCGTCGAGCTGAAGCTCATCGAGCTGTGTCACCAGTGTGCGGACCTCGCGCAGCTTAAGCTCGGAACGTTGAATTGCCTGCTCCTCACGCGTCAGTTGCTGCCTGATGGGCGGCGGTGGCAGGGGCTGGTCCTTGAAGGCGGCGCGACCTTGGTTCGTGTGCCAGGATTTGACGGTAAACACGATCGCACCTGGCGAATTCTCGAGGGCGACTTCCTCTAAAGGCGAATAGAAGAGCAGATCGCTGCCGGCAGGATGACCTACGATGGCGTTGAAATGGCTGATGGCCGCGTCGTGTGACGCGCGATCGGTTTCGGCATTCCAGATGTCGTCGACGAAGGCGAGGAATGCGGATTCTTCGTATTGATCGAGGGTGGGTCTGAGGTCCATGGCTTTTACCCTTCCAAATCAGAAGCGGGAGAACTCGATTTATCTTTTTGACGTTCGTGTTCTTCTAGCTCAATTTCGAGACTCGTCTTTTTCAAGGAAAAGGCCAGCTGTACGACGTTCAGCTGACGATCATAATCAGTAGTAAATCCCAAATTGTCATATCCGCCGCCAAGAATCTCAAAACTATCCCATCCTCCAACCTCTCCTGATGGAAACGGCATCTTATAGGGGCCTTTCGACTCATAAGGCTGACCTAACGCAGCAAGGACCACCTGACGATTGACCAAATCCCCATAAGGACTTGGGAGTTCCTCCTGATAAATAACCGCATCCGGAAAACTTTTTGCGCGACAAATAAGCAACGACTCGAAAACTTTTGTTTCTGCCCAGAAAACCAGGTAAAGACCAGGTTCTGGTTCGAGATACAACGTTAATGGGTCCGGGTATACCTCAATGAGTTTTTCAGCCGTTACAATCTGCTCGGAGACGAGATCCGCGTGCGATCTCCCTATGTTTTTCAAATAGATTTCGAGCTGCAAAGCGTTCATTCGTAATACCCTCTTCTACTGTGTAAATCGTGGAGCTGCTGTCGAGCACTCTCAATTTCAACATCAGGAAATCCGTACTCGAGTAGACCAGGCTTCAATGCATCTATATTCATATCGACTGCTGCTCGCAAGTCAGACGCATCCTCGAGTTGCCTTGATCTACTATTTCGCCCTCCATATGTTTGACTGAACCGTCTATGCACCTCCGTCGGTATCACTATGTTAGGAGCGTTTTCCAACTGGTACTTCAAATTCCGCGGATCAATTTTTGAATTTCTTTTTACCAAAAAAACCTGTAGTGCTTTGCGCGAAACAATATGATCCACATCCATCCGATCATTAATACTCCGCCGGCTCAAATCCTTGTACTCCCCCACCTCCAGTGGCTCAGCCGGCTCATAATTGACCAGCCCCGACTCAGGCAACTCTGTGCCATCGCCGAAGCCCGGAATTATGGCCCCAGTCTGCGCAGCTTCCTCGCCTGGAAGTATTTCAATAGTTGGCGCAATGGGCTCGGCAGGGCCGCCGGGTAATACGGTCGGGGGTGGCGGCGCTGCGGGAAGGCGCGTGGAGCCCAGCAGCTCAGCGCCCGGTACCACCAAGGGCGTCCAGGTGCGGTTGGGCTGCCCAGGGACCAAAGCGGTATCCAGTGCTGCAGCCACGCTGGCCGCGAACCAAGGGGCGAAGGGCTCGATGACCGTTCTTATCCCTTGCTCATCCGCCGGGCTGTGGAGCCTGAGCTGACTGAGGTCATAGAGCCCCGAGCCGATACCCGCCGCTGCGGCGTGGCGCAACTCGAACGCCGAGCGCCCGTCACGCCATCGGGCCTTGGCGGCGATGGGTGCAAAGCCGTTGAGAATGCGGTGCTGATTCACCGGGTCGAACTGCCCCAGTAATGCTCTATCAGAGGCAATCGAGCGCCACACCTCGCTTTCAAACGCGCCCAGGCCGGAAAATGTACGCCCGCGTAACTGACGGCCGACCTGCTCAGGCACAGGCAATGACGCTGCCGCTGCCGCAGCGTCGGCGGGCCACCAGTTGTTCGTCACGGCAACGCCTTGGCCATTGACGACGCCGCTGCCCGGAGGAGCCAACGCAAAGGAGAAATACTGAGCGGCTTGCCCAGGCAGGCAGACGATGCAGTCATCGAAGCGCAGGTCTACCCCCGCCGCGACCTCGCTCACCTCTGCTGCCAGCGGCAGGATGCCACCGCTGGACGACGTCTCAGGCGCGGCCTGCGCGTTACCGAATACCAGCGTCTTGCCAGTCGGCGTAGCGGCCTCGACCCGGTACGTTTCGGTGATCGGGTCGAATACTGCGTTCCGGACCGGCACCTCAGCGGCGATCCCGGCACCCGTGGACGCTATGGCGATCGCGCTGCCGCCGGGTACCTGCTCAATCTTCAGTCGATGGCTGAGCTGGGCAGTCCCGCCCTGATCGGCAATGGCCTGGAGGTCCTGGCCTGAAGCGACGCCCAGCAGCTCGGCACGCAGCCCTGCACCTTGCAGCCGTTGCTGGCGCTGGGCTGGGGTCAACTCGCCATTGCCTAGCGCGGGGGAATACAACACGAGCTGCGCCGTCAGGCTGACGGCTTGTCCGGCCCGCATCGCGGCGATCCGCAGCAGCTCCTTGGCGGCATTGGCAACGGCGTGCTCCAAGGTCGCGGCCAGGTCTGCCGCCACCTGAACGCCGGCTTGGGTAAATAGGGCACCGCCCGACTGCACAGCCGCCGTTGGTGTGGTGAAGGTCGCCGCTTGCTTGAGGTGCTCGAGGCGACGGTCTTCATCCGCTTGCTGCTTGTGCAGAATCCGCGCTTCGCGTTGTTCGGCGTATTGTCGCTGAGCCTCCCACTGGGCTTCCCGTGCCTGCCATACCACCGCTTGCTCAGCGTGCTCAGTTGCCAGTTGTGCCGACCACGCTTGCAGCTGGCTGATCGCTTCTTGTAGAAGTGCCGCCTCTCCGGCTGCCGCATAGGCCGCGTTCCATTCGGTATAAAGCTGTTGCATCTGTGCCGCGGTAGGTAATGCTGCCAAGCCGGTGGCATAGCGCTCAGGTCCCATGTCTGAATCGGCAAATGCAGTGGCCAGCGCCTGTTGCCTGGCCAGCTCAGGTTGCTTGGCCGCGATCAGCCCGTTTATCCCGGCCTGCGCCTTGCTGATCAGGTACAAATGCCAGCGCTCGCCTGGCGCAACCTCAGGGACGGTCCGGGCGCGGTCTATCTCGGTTTGCAGGGCTTGCTTGAGGCCTTGGAGCTGTCCGGCGAAATGTGCATCGAGCTGCGCACGGCGGGCCTCACGGGCCTGACTGAAGGCCTCGACCTGCTGCTGATGTGCAGCTGCCATCGCGGCGGCCTGGGCAGCCGCCGCAGCCTGGCGCGCCTGCTCCTGGGCCAGCGCCTGGGCCTCTGTATATGCCTGCGCTTGTGCCCGAGCTTCAGCCAGCGCCGCCGCTCGCCGGCGG
>NZ_DAMCCR010000016.1:12376-57975 GCF_032058845.1 Pseudomonas sp.
TTGGCGCGCTTACGGCTGGGGCCACCGAAGCCACCACCAAAGCCACCACCGCCGCCAATGCTGAAAAAGCCCTGGTTGCCACTGCTAGCCCCAGGGGCGCCGTCGCGGATGTTGACGGTTCCGCCGCCGTTTTCAGGTAGTACGTTCTGAGTCATACAGAGTCTCCTCGTCTGTATGGCTCAGGGTCTTTTCCAGCAGGGTCTTGGCTGCGCTACATAACGCTCAGGCGTCAGCGGTCAATTACAAGAAGTGTCCGCGCGCAAAAAAGCCGCCGCAGAATGACTGCGGCGGCTTTCGCGTGAATCAGAGCGGTGAGATCAGCGCTTGTGCGCCAGCAGGTAAATCCCGATCAGCATGCCCAACACACACAACCCCGCCACGTAATACGCCGGTGCCAACGGGCTGAACTTGAGCAGCGCGGTGACCACCATCGGCGTCAGCCCGCCGAAGATCGCGTAGGCCACATTGTAGGAAAACGACAGCCCGGTGAAGCGCACCACTGCCGGGAACGCCTTGACCATCACGAACGGCACCGCGCCGATCACCCCGACGCACAGACCCGTCAGGGCGTACAGCCCGAACAGCAGCTCGGGGTGCGTGGCCAGGCTGTGGTAGAAGCTCCAGGAACTGGCCAGCAGCAGGAGGCTGCCGATCACCAGCACGCGGCCGGCACCGAAGCGGTCGCACAGCCAGCCGGTGCCGATGCAGCCGAGGCTGAGCAGGACGATCGCCAGGCTGTTGGCCTTGAGCGAATCGGTGGGGCTGACGTGATAGAGCGTTTGCAGCAATGCCGGTGTCATCAGGATCACCACCACGATGCCGGCCGACAGCAGCCAGGTCAGCAGCATCGAAAGGATGATCGCGCCGCGGTGATCGCGCAGCACCGCGCGCAACGGCAGCTCTTCGGCCAGGGCCTTGCGCTGCTGCATCTCGGCAAATACCGGGGTTTCATGCAGCCAGCGGCGCAGGTACACCGAGAACAGGCCGAACACGCCACCGATCAGGAAGGGAATGCGCCAGCCGTAATCGGCCACCTCTTCGGCGGTGTACAGGGTGTTGATCAGGGTCGCGACCAGCGAGCCCAGCAGAATCCCGCCTGTCAGCCCCGCCGTCAGCGTGCCGCAGGCATAACCGGTATTGCGCGCAGGCACGTGCTCGGAGACGAACACCCAGGCTCCCGGCACTTCGCCACCAATGGCCGCGCCCTGGATGACCCGCATCAACAGCAGCAGTACCGGCGCCATCAGGCCGATCTGCGCGTAGGTCGGCAGCAAGCCCATGATCAGCGTGGGCACGGCCATCATGAAGATGCTCAGCGTGAACATCTTCTTGCGCCCCAGCAGGTCGCCGAAGTGAGCCATGACGATGCCGCCGACGGGCCGTGCCAGGTAGCCGGCGGCAAAGATGCCGAAGGTCTGCATCAGGCGCAGCCATTCGGGCATTTCCGGCGGGAAGAACAACTTGCCGACGACCGCAGCGAAGAACACGAAGATGATGAAGTCGTAGAACTCCAGTGCGCCGCCCAGGGCCGACAGTGACAAGGTCTTGTAGTCGTTGCGGGTAAGCGGTCGCGCGGGCTGCTCGGTATTGCTGGGCACGGTGGTCATCGGGGTTTGCACTCTTGTGGGGCACGCAGGCCGCGCTGTTCGCGGCTTCTGGAATGGGCGGTCAAGGAAGATAGCAAATTGACCTGCCGCGCTCATAGGCACCTGGCCCTGTAGAGGATATTCATGAAGCGGCGGTCGAAGCGCTTGGCAACGGCCTATATACTGCGTCGCTCGTAGGAAAAGGCTGCATCTGATGTGGGATGTTGTGTGAAAACAGCGGTCAATCTGCTCAGGCAACGTTGCAGAGTTTTGCCACAAGCCGCCTGCATCGGTGAAAGGGGCGTACCATGTGCCGCGATCGTCGTTTATCTCGCGCCTTCAGGGCTATGGATGAATAGACTGACCGGGCCCGCGTGCGAACCTGCCTACACCGCAGCTCGACCGTCGCGCAGACCCTGTTCGCATCCAGTCTGATGCGCCCTCTCACGAAGCGTCACGGGTCAGAGGCCCCTCGGCATGATTGAGCTCGAACAAGAAGATCCCATTCCACAAGGCGACCTGGCCTTGCAGATCACCGCGCTACCGCGCGAAACCAACGGCTTTGGCGATATTTTCGGCGGCTGGCTGGTGGCGCAGATGGACCTGGCCGGCACCGCCATGGCCAGCCGTATCGCCGGGGGCCGTGTGGCGACTGTGGCTATCGACCGCATGGCCTTTCTGGTGCCCGTGGCCGTGGGCGCGCAGCTGTCGTTCTATACCCAGACCCTGGAGATTGGCCGCAGCTCGATCCAGATGATGGTCGAGGTGTGGAGCGACGACCCGCTGTCCAGCGAATGGCGCAAGGTCACCGAAGCGGTGTTCGTCTTCGTCGCCATCGACAGCAGCGGCCGCACCCGCGCCGTGCCGCAGCGTTAAGCTGCCGCTGGCCACCCTGGACAGCGGCCAGCGTAAGTGCGTCGCAACCTGGCCCCGGCGGCTCGCAACGTCCGCCGGCCCGCCGCGCTGACGCCAATGGCCGCCTTTCTCCCGCATCGCCAACAGGATCCTGCGAATGACCACTGCCAACGTCGACACCCTTGTGCTGGGCGAACTCAAATGCTGGCGCATCACCACGGCCCGGGCCGAGCTGGTCATCGCCCAGCAAGGCGCGCAGATTCTGCGGTACCGGAAAACCGGTGAGCCAGCGCTGTTGTGGCTGAGCGAACAAGCGCTGTTCAAGCAGGGCAAATCGGTACGCGGCGGTGTCCCGGTGTGCTGGCCGTGGTTCAGCAATCTGCGGCGCAACCCCGAGGCGGTGCAGGCGATGTACAACGGTGAGCCCGCGCCGGCTCATGGCCTGGTACGCGGCTGTGACTGGCAACTGCTGGGCATTGAAGAACAGGGCGATACGGTACGCCTCGAATTCGACATGCCGCAGGCGCAGGGCGGGTTGCCCGACTGGCCGCACAGCGTCGAACTCAGGCTGTGCATCGCACTGGGCGATTCCCTGCACATCACCTTGAGCAACCGTAATCTCGGTGCACAGCCCGTGACGTTGAGCCAGGCACTGCATACCTACTTCGCCGTCAGCGACGTGCGCCAGGTGCAGGTGCAAGGGGTGGAAGGCCTCGACTACATCGAGACCCTCGCCGACTGGGAGCAACGTACTCAGCAAGGCGCCCTCACCTTCGCCGGTGAAACCGACCGCATCTATCTCGATCCCCCGCCGCACCTGAGCATCGTCGATGCGCAGCACAAACGCCGTATCACCCTGCACACCCAGGGCTCGCACTCGGCGGTGATCTGGAACCCCTGGACCGAGCGCGCGACCGAGCTGCCGGACATGGCCAACGACGCCTGGCAGGGCATGCTCTGCATCGAGACCGCCAACGCCTGGCACGACGTGCTGACCCTCGCGCCTGGCGCCAGTCACGCCCTGTCAGTGAGAATCAGCAGCGAGCCGTTATAACGCGGCTGTCCATCCAATCGCGGGCCGGGCTCAGAGGTCCGCGTCCTCCACCACCCGCACCACCTGCGCATCCAGCGCATAGGCCGCATCGGCCAGGTCATTGCTGACCTTCTCCACCTTCAAGGGCCCGCTCACCCACAGTGGCGTATAGATGTCGCTGATCTTCAGGCCTTTCGGATAACGCACCAGCACCAGTTGGTTGGGTGGCGGCGGCGGTACGTGGATGCAGGCGCCCGGGTATGGCACCAGGAAAAACAACGTGCTGTTGCCTTTGGCGTCGCTTTCCAGCGGCACCGGATAACCGCCCAGGCGGATACGCTTGCCATTCATGGCAGGCACGGTCTTGGTGGAATACATCACGGCCGGCAGGCCCTTGCTTTGTTTCAGGCCGCCCTTGTCGGTGAAGGTGCCCATGGCTTCGGGCGAGTCATGGTCGATCTCGGGCATGGCTTCGAGCGCTTTCTGGTCCGACTTGGGCATCAGTTCGAGCCAGTCGGTTTCGGGCAGTTCGGCGTGAGCCAGGGCGCTGGCCAGCAGCAGGGGAAGGAGGAACAACGCGCGCATAGAGTGCTCGGCAACTCAGGGGATGAATTGCCGGGCATTCTATCTGCAATCAGCGCTTACGGATGAAGCCGTAGATCACCAGAATGATGATCGCGCCCACCAGCGCCCCGAAGAAGCCTGCGGCCTGACCGGCCTGGTAGATACCCAGTGCCTGGCCGCCATAGGTGGCGAGCAACGAACCTGCGATACCGAGCAGGATGGTCATGATCCAGCCCATGCTGTCGTCACCTGGCTTCAGGAAACGCGCCAGCAGGCCGACGATGAAGCCGATGAAAATGGTTCCGATGATGCCCATGGCAATCCCTCCTGAATGAAATGAAACGCGCCAGCGGCGGTCGAGCACGCTGGCACCTGTTCTCTCAGAGGGCAAGAAGCCCGGCGAGGTTCAATTCGCCGCGATCAACGCCTCTACCTCGGCGATCCTGGCCCGCAGGGTGGGCAGGTCCTGGCAGCGCAGGGTGGCGTGACCCACCTTGCGACCGACCTTGAACGCCTTGCCATAGTGATGCAGGTGGCAATCGCTGATGGCCACGGTCCGGGCTACATCTGGCACGGCGCCGATGAAGTTGAGCATGGCGCTCTCACCGACCTTGGCGGTCGAGCCCAGCGGCAGGCCGGCCACGGCGCGCAGGTGGTTCTCGAACTGGCTGCACTCGGCGCCTTCGATGGTCCAGTGCCCGGAGTTGTGCACGCGCGGGGCGATCTCGTTGGCCTTCAGGCCGCCATCGACTTCAAAGAACTCGAAGGCCATGACGCCGACGTAGTCGAGCTTCTCCAGCACGCGGCCAACGTAGTCTTCGGCCAAGGCTTGCAGCGGGTGCGCCTGGCTGGCCACCGACAGGCGCAGGATGCCGTTGTCGTGGGTGTTGTGCACCAGCGGGTAGAAGCGGGTTTCGCCATCGCGACCGCGCACCGCCACCAGCGAGACCTCGCCGGTGAACGCTACGAAGCCTTCCAGCAGGCACGGCACGCTGCCCAGCTCGGCGAAGGTGTCGACCACGTCAGCCGCGCTGCGCAGCACTTTCTGGCCCTTGCCGTCGTAACCCAGGGTGCGGGTCTTCAGCACAGCCGGCAAGCCGATGCTGGCCACGGCGGCGTCGAGGTCGGCCTGGGAAAGGATGTCGGCGAACGCCGGGGTGGGGATGCCCAGGTCGCGGAACAGACTTTTTTCGAAGAGGCGGTCGCGGGCAATGCGCAGGGCGTCGGCACTGGGGTAGACCGGGACGAACTGCGAGAGAAATGCGACGGTTTCAGCCGGTACGCTTTCGAACTCGAAAGTCACCAGATCGACCTCGTCAGCCAGCTGGCGCAGGTGGTCCTGATCGCCGTAATCGGCGCGCAGGTGTTCACCCAGAGGCGCTGCGCAGGCGTCTGGCGCCGGGTCGAGGAAGGCGAAGTTCATGCCCAGCGGAGTGCCCGCCAGGGCCAGCATGCGGCCGAGCTGGCCGCCACCGATTACACCGATTTTCATGGAATGAGCCTCAAGCCTGGCGCGGGTCTGGATTGTCCAGCACGGTGTCGGTCTGCTCGGTGCGGAACTGCTTGAGTGCCGCGTGGAACTGCGGGTGCTTGGCGCCCAGGATGCTGGCCGACAGCAGCGCGGCGTTGATCGCCCCGGCGCGGCCGATGGCCAGTGTGGCGACCGGAACGCCCGCGGGCATCTGCACGATCGACAGCAGCGAGTCGACGCCCGACAGCATCGAAGACTGCACCGGCACGCCAAGCACCGGCAGGTGGGTCTTGGCCGCACACATGCCAGGCAGATGCGCCGCGCCACCTGCGCCCGCAATGATCACTTCGATCCCGCGGCCTTCGGCCTCTTCTGCGTACTGGAACAGCAGATCAGGGGTGCGGTGCGCCGACACCACTTTCACCTCGAAGGGGATGCCGAGCTTTTCCAGCATCTCGGCGGTGTGGCTAAGGGTGGACCAATCGGACTTGGAGCCCATGATCACGCCAACCAGTGCACTCATCGTCGAACCTCTCCTGCAAGCGCCTGCGGGCGCGCTAAAAGCAACAAGCCACGCAGGGGACCGGCGTGGCTTGTTGTGTGGATTCTGATCGACCGGCTCGGCCGAAGGCGCGGGATTATAGCCTAGTGCAGAAGGAACCGCACACCCCTGCAAGCACAGAGCGGATCAAAGGGCAAGCTGTCTGGCGGGACAACTTCCACACCGGTTCACGGCGCCTCGCCCTGGCTGCCCACCGACTCCAGCTTGCGCCACAGCAACCGCACGTTGGCCTTGCGCACCAAGGCGCAGCGGTACAAACGGATTTCCAGCGGCACATGCCACTGCGCCGGACCGCAAATCGCCAGTTCTCCGCGCTGCAGCTCACCGCGCATCGACAGCCGTGGCACCCAGGCCACGCCCATGCCTTCCAGCGCCATGCTCTTCAGGCTGTCGGCCATGGCCGTTTCGCACACCGTGGTATAGCGCAGGCTGCGCTGGCGCAGCAGCAGGCTCACCGAGCGCCCCAGAAAGGCCCCGGCGCTGTAGGCCAGCAGCGGCACGCTGGTCTCGCCTTCCAGGTCGAACAGCGGCTTGCCGTCAGAGCCCACGGCGCAGACCGGAAGCATTTCGGTGGTGCCCATGTGCAACGAAGGGAAGATTTCCGCGTCCATCTGCAACGCCGCGTCAGGGTCGTAGAACGCCAGCATCAAGTCGCAGCCACCTTCCCTCAAGGCATGCACCGCTTCGCCGACGTTGGTAGCGACCATGCGTGTGGCGATGTTCAGGCCGTCATTGCGCAGTTGCGCGACCCAGTGCGGGAAGAAACCCGAGGCCAGGGAGTGGGCGGCGGCAATTTGCACCACTTCACCCTGCCCGCCTTCCAGATGATGCAAATGGCGCAGAACTTCGCCCAACTGGTCGACAACGGTCCGCGCGGTCACCAGAAAAAGCTGGCCGGCCTCGGTCAGTTCGATAGGCGTGCGTGAGCGGTTCACCAGGGTCAGGCCCAATGCCGCTTCAAGGCTGCGTATCCGTCGGCTGAAGGCGGGCTGGGTCACGAAACGCCGCTCCGCCGCCTGGGAAAAACTGCGGGTGGCGGCCAGTGCGCTGAAGTCTTCCAGCCATTTGCTTTCAAGGTTCATGAAGCCCGTCTCCGGCGCGCACCAAAATGGAACACGCTCGCTGGTCAGTTGACGTCACATCAATCGGTATGCCGTTTGTGCATAGGTTAGCGTGCATCAGCATTGGCCGCAAAAATGCCTCAGGCCTAGGATTGGCGGCATTCCGGCACATGCCGGGTCAACATCGAGATGATATCCATCATGTCCGCTGCTGCATCGTTCCGCGTCGAAAAAGATCTGCTTGGCACCCTGGAAGTTCCTGCCGATGCCTACTACGGCATCCAGACTCTGCGCGCTGCCAACAACTTCCACCTCTCCGGTGTGCCGCTGTCCCACTACCCGAAACTGGTAGTCGGCCTGGCCATGGTCAAGCAGGCCGCTGCTGACGCCAACCGCGAGCTGGGGCACCTGAGCGATGCCAAGCACGCCGCCATCAGCGCCGCCTGCGGCCGACTGATCAAGGGCGACTACCACGAGCAGTTCGTGGTCGACATGATCCAGGGCGGTGCTGGCACCTCCACCAACATGAACGCCAACGAAGTCATCGCCAACATCGCGCTGGAGGCCATGGGTCACCAGAAGGGCGAATACCAGTACCTGCACCCCAACAACGACGTGAACATGGCGCAGTCGACCAACGACGCCTACCCCACTGCGATCCGTCTGGGTCTGCTGCTGGGCCACGACGCGCTGCTGGCCAGCCTCGACAGCCTGATTCAGGCCTTCGCCGCCAAAGGTCAAGAATTCAATCACGTGCTGAAGATGGGCCGCACCCAGCTGCAAGACGCCGTGCCGATGACCCTGGGCCAGGAATTCCGCGCCTTCGCCACCACCATGACCGAAGACCTCAACCGTCTGCGTTCGCTGGCGCCGGAACTGCTCACCGAAATCAACCTGGGCGGCACCGCCATCGGCACCGGCATCAACGCCGACCCGGGCTACCAGGCCCTGGCCGTTCAGCGCCTGGCGCTGATCAGCGGCCAGCCGCTGGTCCCTGCCGCCGACCTGATCGAGGCCACCTCCGACATGGGCGCCTTCGTGCTGTTCTCCGGCATGCTCAAGCGCACCGCGGTCAAGCTGTCGAAGATCTGCAACGACCTGCGCCTGCTGTCGAGTGGCCCACGCACCGGCATCAACGAGATCAACCTGCCAGCGCGTCAGCCGGGCAGCTCGATCATGCCGGGCAAGGTCAACCCGGTGATTCCAGAGGCCGTCAACCAGGTGGCCTTCGCCATCATGGGCAACGACCTGGCCCTGACCGTGGCAGCCGAAGGCGGCCAATTGCAGCTGAACGTGATGGAGCCGTTGATCGCCTACAAGATCTTCGATTCGATCCGCCTGCTGCAACGCGCCATGGACATGCTCCGCGAACACTGCATCGTCGGCATCACCGCCAACGAACAGCGCTGCCGCGAGCTGGTCGAGCACTCCATCGGCCTGGTCACTGCACTGAACCCGTACATCGGCTACGAAAACGCTACTCGTATCGCCCGCGTTGCCCTGGAAACCGGCCGCGGCGTGCTGGAACTGGTGCGTGAAGAGCAGCTGCTGGACGAAGCGATGCTCGATGACATCCTGCGCCCGGAAAACATGATCGCCCCGCGTCTGGTGCCGCTCAAAGCGTAACCGACCGCTGTAACCGTCTCACCAGGTCGAGGGGCCTAGACACCCCTCCACCCTTCAAGGGCCCGCGTGCATGCACCGGGCCCTTTTTTTATGGCAGATCCAGCACCCCGGCGCGGCGCTCGATGCAAAGCATCAAAAGGTCGCGTGATCGCGCAGCGCCCTCTGCGCGTCTGGCTCACTAAAGTGCAGGGGTGCGAGGGTATCCGGCATGCAATTTGCTCGGCAATGTCCCTCACCCCCTGCGGACGCCCGAGCATGCTGCACAGCCACCTCACCACCCTCAATGCGGTTTCGCTGACCCTCAAGGTGTTCGCGCAGCAGGGCGTCGACCCGCAGCAACTGCTCGCCGGCAGCGGTATCAGCGCGGCAGACCTGGGCCAGGCCGACGCCCGCATCACCACCCAGCAAGAGTTGCAGGTGTGCGCCAACGCCGTGGCACTGCGTGAGGACATCGGCCTGGAGCTGGGGCGGCGCATGCACGTCTCGTGCTACGGCATGCTGGGCTATGCATTGCTGTCCAGTGCCACCTTGGGTGACGCCCTACGCTTGGCACTGCAATTTCCGGCACTGTTGGGAACAGTCTTCCACTTGCGCCTTGTAGAAGAGGGGAAACGCGTCTGGCTCAGTGCCAGCGAGCACCATGAAGCGCCCGGGCTGGCGGCCTTCAATGCCGAATTCTGCATGGTCTCGCTCAAAGTGATCTGCGATGACCTGCTGGGCCACTCGCTGCCCTTGCAAGCCGCCCGCTTCGCCCACCCTCGCCCCGGCTACCACGCGCTGTACGCTGACACCTTCGCGTGCCCGCTCGCGTTCCAGGCCGCCGACAACGCCTTTGCCTTCGACCGCACGTGGCTAGAGGCCCCGCTACCGCTGGCCGACGCTATCACTCACCAGGCGATGGACGAGCGCTGCCGGCGGCTGAACCTGGAGTTCACCGGGCGCCAGGCCTGGCTGGGGCGTATTCGTCAGCTGCTGCAGCAGCAATTGAGCGCAGCCCCTGGGCTGGATGGGCTGGCCCAGCAGATGAACTGCTCGTCGCGCACCTTGCGCCGGCACTTGCAGGCACTGGGCTGCAGCTATCAACAGCTGCTCGACGAGCTGCGTTTCGAGCAGGCCAAGCACTTGCTCAAGCAGGCGCACCTGCCGATTCACCAGATCGCCGAAACGCTGGGCTTCAGCGAAACCGCGAGCTTCCGCCACGCCTTTCAGCGCTGGTGCGGTGTGGGCCCTCGACAGTACCGCGGCTGAAGGCTGGCCACATCGATCCCCTTTTGGCCATTCCTGGCGTTCTTCGACCGGGTCAGCGCCCAGCACAATGGCTGCATGCCAGTGACCCGGAGAACAACAATGCTGACGATCTATTCCGATGACCACCGCCTGCACCACGGCCGCTGCGAGCTGATCGACGGCCAACTGATGCCCTGCTTCGAGATGCCTTCGCGCGCCGATCACGTCCTCGAGCGGGTCAAGACACGACAGTTGGGCGAGGTGCGTGGCCCCACCGACTTTGGCCGCGCACCGTTGCAGCGTATCCACAGCGACACCTACCTGGACTTCTTCGAAGGCGCCTGGGCCCGCTGGGCGGCGCTGGAGCGCGACGGTGACCTGCTGCCGTTCACCTGGCCAGCGCGCACCCTGCGCCAGGTCAAACCGACCAGCCTGCTGGGCGAGCTGGGTTATTACAGTTTCGACGCGGGTGCGCCGATCACTGCCGGCACCTGGCAGGCCGCCTACAGCGCAGCGCAGGTGGCCCTGACCGCCCAGGCCGCGATCGAGCAAGGCGCCCATGCAGCCTTCGCCCTGTGCCGCCCGCCCGGGCATCACGCCGCCGCCGAGGTCATGGGCGGCTACTGCTACCTGAACAACGCGGCCATCGCTGCCCAGGCATTTCTCGACCAAGGTCGGGCCAAGGTGGCGATCCTCGACGTCGACTACCACCACGGCAACGGCACCCAAGACATCTTCTACGCCCGCAGCGATGTGTTCTTCGCCTCGATCCACGGCGACCCGCAGGCCGAGTTTCCGTTCTTCCTCGGCTATGCCGATGAGACCGGCGAAGGCGCAGGGGAAGGCTGCAACGCCAACTACCCTCTGCCTGCCGGCAGTGACTGGGCTGCCTGGAGCGCTGCGCTGGAGGACGCTTGCCAGCGCATCGATGCCTATGACGCTGAGGTGCTGGTGATCTCGCTGGGCGTGGACACCTTCAAGGACGACCCGATTTCGCAGTTCAAGCTCGACAGCCCCGACTACCTGAAGATGGGTGCGCGCATCGCCCAGCTCGGCAAGCCGACGCTGTTCGTGATGGAAGGCGGCTACGCGGTCGAGGAAATCGGTATCAACGCGGTCAATGTGCTGGAAGGTTTCCAGCGCGCCTTGCCAGGAGCTTGCTCATGACCCTCAGCAAACGTCTGCTCGCCCCACTCGTCGCCGCCAGCCTGCTGGCCAGCGCCGTTCACGTCCAGGCCGAAGAGCAGCGCACCCTGCGCGTGTACAACTGGTTCGACTACATCACCCCGCAGACCCTCACCGACTTCAAGAAGGACAGCGGGGTCAAACTGATCTACGACATCTTCGACACCAACGAGGCACTGGAAGCCAAGCTGCTGACCGGCAACTCCGGCTATGACGTGGTGGTGCCGTCCAATGTGTTTCTGGCCAAGCAGATCGAGGCTGGCGTGTTCCAGCCACTGGACCGCAGCAAGCTGCCCAACTGGCAGCACCTGGACCCGGCGTTGATGAAGCTCATCGAAGCGAATGATCCTGGCAACACCTTCGCCGTGCCCTACATGTATGGCACGGTGTTGATCGGCTTCAATCCGGAGAAGGTCAAGGCGGCACTGGGCGAGAACGCGCCGGTAGACAGCTGGGACCTGATCTTCAAGCCTGAGAACATCGCCAAACTGAAGCAGTGCGGCGTGGCCATGCTCGACTCGCCTTCGGAAATTCTGCCTCTGGCCCTGGCCTACCTGGGCCTGGATCCCAATAGCAGCAAGCCGGCGGACTATCAAAAGGCCCAGGACCTGCTGCTGAAGATCCGCCCGAGCGTGACCTATTTCCATTCCTCCAAATACATGGGCGACATTGCCAATGGCGATATCTGCGTGGCGGTAGGCTATTCCGGCAGCTTCTCCCAGGCTGCCAACCGCGCGCGGGAAGCCAACAACGGCGTAGTGGTGGACATGCGCCTGCCCAAGGAAGGCGCGCCGATCTGGTTCGACATGCTGGCCATTCCGAAAAACGCCGCCAACCCCGAAGACGCCCATGTCTTCATCAACTACCTGCTGCGGCCTGAGGTGATCGCGCCGATCAGCGATTTCGTGGGTTATCCCAACCCGAACAAGGACGCTACCGAGAACGTCAGCCCGGCCATTCGCAACAACCCCAACCTCTACCCGACCGCCGAGGCAATGGCCAAGCTGTATACCCTCAAGCCGTTGCCGCGTGACGCCGAGCGGGCGCGGACGCGGGCCTGGACGCGGATCAAGTCCGGGACCTGAGGTCTGTGCGTGCGCTAGCGCGGTCTCTGACCGCGTCGGGTTCGAGCCTGTCTGCTCGACCTGCAATATCACTTGGCGGTTATCAGGCCGGCTACGCCGGCCATCGCGGCTGAAGCCGCTCCAACAGTCATCCACACACTCGCCAGGCCTTGCGCAGCCGTAGCAAGGCCTCGGCGATCTGCCTTTCCGGCACTGCTGCGAAGCCCAGCACCAGGCCGGCCCGGGCGTCCAGGGGTTCGTGGCTGTCTGGCAGCCAGTAGCTGCTCAACGGGTTGACCTCGATGCCCACCGCCTGCGCCCGGGCGACCAGGTCCTGCTCGCGCGCGAGCTTATCCACAGCCACTTTGACATGCAGCCCTGCTGCAACCTCAGGCATTGCCGCCAGCCCTGGTATGTCCAGCGGCCAGCCGGCCTTGAGCACGTTGCGCCGGCTGAGCGCCGCCTTGCGCATGCGCCGGATGTGCCGCTGGAAGTGCCCTTGGGCCATGAACTCGGCCATCACGCACTGGGTGCTGACCTCGGAGTGGCGCACTGCCAGCGCACGCGCCTGACCGAAGGCCGCTACCAGACGCTTCGGCAAGACCATATAGCCCAGGCGCAGCGCTGGAAACGCCACCTTCCCGAACGTTCCGACGTACAGCACCCGCCCCTGTCGATCCAGTGCCGCCAACGGTGCCAGTGGCGCACCCACGTAGCGATACTCGCCGTCGTAGTCATCCTCGATGATCCAGCGCCCCTCGCGCTCGGCCCATTCCAGCAAGGCCAGGCGCCGGGGCAGGCTCATGGTCACGCCGGTCGGGTACTGATGGGCAGGTGTGACATAGGCCAGGCGACAGTCTTGCACTGCGTTGAGCCGCTCACAGTCCAGGCCTGCCTCGTCCACCGGAACGCCGACGAGCTGAGCGCCGCCCATGGCGAAGGCGTGGCCGGCTGCGCGGTAGCCGGGGTTTTCCACAGCGACCCGGTCGCCCGGTCGCAGCAGCACCTGTGCACAAAGGCTGATGGCTTGCTGCGCACCACTGGTGATCATAATTTGTCCAGCGGTGCAGGCCAGGCCCCTCGAACGACGCAGGTAAGTCGCTATGAGCTCGCGCAGTACGAGTTCTCCAGCGGGGTCGCCATAGCCTAGCAAGGCAGGGTCTGGATTTCGCCAGAAACCCGCCTGCAGCCTGGCCCAGACGTCGAAAGGGAACAGATCGAAAGCCGGCACGCCTACCCGAAATGCGCGCGGTGCTCCCATAGCGGGCGCTGGCAGATGATGGGTTTTCAGCCACCCTAGCGACTCGGAAAGTCTGTCAGAACTGGATGAATGCTCAGTATCAGAATGTGTTTTTGTGGATAAGTCTGTTGATAAGCCTAGGGATAACCCTGTGGATAGCTGTGTGGATAGTTTCTCCAGCTCGGTAACATAAGTGCCATCCCCTACCCGGCTTTCGATGAAGCCTTCGGCATACAACTGGTCGTAGGCCCGCATCACGCTGTTACGCGACAGCCCCAGCATCTGCGCCAGATCGCGTGTAGCCGGCAGCCGCGTGCCACTGCCCAGCCGGCCATCCAGCACCCGCATGCGCAGCGCTTGATACAGCTGCTGGCTGAGGCCGCGACGCCGGTCCAGCACGATGCCGGCCGGATCGAAAGGCAACGCATGGGTACACTCGCGCATTGAATTGGACCTGTGAAAATAGCTGGAAATGGCGCTTACGCAGAGCCAATAGCCTGCCTAGGATGGGTTCATCGCACAAGGACCTTCAGCATGTACAGCAGTCCACCGCACCAGATGCATGACCTCGAACTGCTGCACCAGCACATGCAGGCCACCCGCCTGGCGGTGCTCATCAGCCATGGCGAACACGGCCTGCTGGCAACTCACCTGCCCGTGCTGGTGGATGTGGGGCAAGGCGAGTACGGCACCGTTCATGCCCACCTGGCGCGGGCCAATCCGCAATGGCGGGATCTTGCACAGGGCAGCGAGGTGCTGATCGTGTTTCCCGGTGCCGATGCCTACGTCAGCCCCGGCTACTACCCGAGCAAGGCCACACAGCCCAAGGTGGTGCCCACCTGGAACTACACCGCCGTGCACGCCTACGGCGCAGCGCAGGTGATCCACGAGCCCGCACCGCTGCTGGACATCGTCACCCGCCTGAGCGAACGCCACGAGCACCATCAACCCACGCCCTGGCGCGTGGCGGATGCACCGCTCGATTATCTGGACGGCATGCTGCGCGCCATCGTCGGCGTACGCGTGCCCATCACCCGCCTGCAAGGCGCACGCAAGCTCAGCCAGAATCGCTCGGCCGCAGACATCGCCGGCGTACATGACGCGCTGACTGCCAGCACAGACCCCATGGACAACCAACTCGCGGCGCTCATGCGCCCACGCTGAAGGAGCGACTCATGCCCAACGTAACCCTGCGCCCCGTCACCGCCCAGGACCACAGCCACTGGCTCGCGCTGTGGCAGGCCTACCTGGTGTTCTACAAGACCGAACTGGCCGATGAGGTCAGCAGCAGTACCTGGCAACGCTTGCTTGACGTGAACGAGCCGACCCACTCGGCGCTGGCCTGGGTCGATGGCAAGGCCGTGGGGATGGTCAACTGGATCTATCACCGGACCAACTGGAGCATCGGTGACTCCTGCTATCTGCAGGACTTGTATGTCGATGGCGAGCAGCGCGGCCTGGGGATTGGCGCGCAGTTGATCGAACAGGTGTGCAGCGCCGCCAAGGCGGCGGGCTGCAGCAAGGTGCACTGGCTGACCCAGGACACCAACGCCACCGCCATCCGGCTCTATGAGCACGTGGCGGAGCGTTCGGGGTTCATCCAGTTCCGCCGTAACCTGTAACGGTCAGCGCAGGTGGGCGTGCAACTGCGCAATGTGCTCCGGCCCGATGCCGCAGCAGCCGCCCAGCAGGCTGGCGCCGCGCGTGCGCCACTCTTGTGTCCAGCGCAGGTAGCCAGGCGGGTCGAGGTCTTCGCGCAGCTCGTCCAGGCCATCGTTGGCCGTGGCGTCCTTGGGTTGCGGGGGAAAGGCGTTGGCATAGGCGCCGATGGCGATGTCCACGCCCAGGTGCTCGAACACCGCCTTGGCCGCATCGATGGCCGCGCCGATCACTTCCGGCTGGCTGCAGTTGAACAGCAGGGTCTGCACGCCCAACCCGGCCACGGCCTCGGCCGCTTCGCTGACCGGCTCGCCGGAACGCAGGCGCGGGGTGTCGTCGGTGTCTTCGTCCTGCAAGGTGAACGAGACCCAGAACGGCTTGCCGTCTTGTGGCAGACGCGCCTGGATCGCGCGCACCTCGGCAATCGCGCTCTGGGTTTCCGCCAGCCACAGGTCCACGTAGGGTGTCAGCCCTCGCAGTAGCGGGGCCAGCACTTCATCGACCCGCTCCGGGGTGTACAGGTCCGGGCGATAGGAGCCGAACAGGGGCGGCAGCGAACCGGCCACCCGCACCTGCTGTGCCCCGGCATCAGCCGCCGTCCGTGCCAACTGGCCTGCGCTCGCCGCCAGCGCCTCACCTTCTTCAGCAAAGCGCTGCTCACCGATGTGGAACGGCACCACCGCATAGCTGTTGCTGGTGATCACGCTGGCACCGGCTTCGATGTAGGCCCGGTGCACGGCAATCACGGCCTCAGGCGCCTCGGTCAGCGCCAGTGCCGACCACTCCGGCTGACGAAACGGCGCGCCGCGACGCTGGAGTTCGCGGCCCATGCCGCCATCGAGAATGACTAACGGTCGTTCGCTCATATACATTCCACTTATATCGATATGAATAAAATTCACTAGTGACTTAATAGTTATAACTATTAAATATTGCCATACGATTTTTTTAAAACTATTTCAGGTATTTCCATGCGTTTTCCCGCCGTTGTCAGTGCAGGCCTGTTGGCCTTGAGCGTCATCACACAAGCCCATGCAGGCGCCACGCTGGAGCGGGTGGAGTCTCGCAAGGAACTGGTCAACGTGCTGATGGAAAGCTATCCGCCGTTCTCGTTCCTCAACGAGCAGAACCAGCTCGACGGTTTCGACGTGGACGTGGCCAAGGCCGTGGCAGACAAACTGGGCGTCAAGCTGCGCCTGGAAACGCCGTCCTGGGACGTGATCGCTGCCGGCCGCTGGAGCGGGCGCTACGACATCTGCATCTGCTCCATGACCCCAAGCAAGGCCCGTTCGCAGGTCTTCGACTTCCCCGTCGAGTACTACGCCTCGCCTGCGGTGATCGTGGTCAACGCCAAGGATGAGCGCATTCACTCGGCCAAGGACCTCAACGGCCTGAAGGTCGGCCTGACCAGCGCGTCGAGCTACGAAAGCTACTTGAACAAGAACCTGGTCATCGAAGGCGCCGAAGACAAGCAGCTCGACTACCCCTTCGAGATGGTGCAAGTCGCCCCGTATGACACCGACAACGTCGCCTTCCAGGACCTGGGCCTGGGCGCCGGCGTGCGCCTGGATGCGATCCTCACCAACCTGGTCACCGCGCAGCCGCGGCTCAAGCAGGACAGCCGCTTCAAACTGGCCGGCGCCCCGTTGTACGAAGAGCCCAACTCGGTGGCCATCGAGAAAGGCGACCCGGAGTGGGACGCCAAGGTGCGTGCGGTGTTTGCCGAGCTCAAGGCCGACGGTACGCTGGCGCGGCTGTCACAGAAGTGGATCGGCGCCGATATCAGTAAATGAGTGCTCATCGACCTGATGCCGGGCCCGGCGTGAAAGCCTCGGGCCCGCGCCTGCTGGGCTTTCGCACGCGCCTGTACCTGACCTGGCTGGCGCTGCTGGCGATCTTCGTCGGCTTCTTTCTCAGCTTCGATCTGCAGTTCGCGATCATCGTCGAGAAATTTCCCAATCTGGCAGGCTTCAAGCTCGGCCCTAATGGTTTCCTGCAAGGCGCGGCGCTGACGCTGTTCCTGTGTCTCTGCTCGATTGGCGTCTCGGTAGCGCTGGGCTTTGCCGCCGCCCTGGCGCGGTTGTCGAACAGCGCGGTGCTGCTGGGCATCGCCAGCTTCTACACCTCGTTCTTCCGCGGCACGCCACTGCTGATCCAGATCCTGCTGATCTACCTCGGCCTGCCACAGATCGGCCTGGTGCCCGGCGCGATCAGCGCCGGCATCATCGCCCTGTCGCTCAACTATGGTGCCTACCTCAGTGAAATCTTCCGCGCCGGCATCATCGGCGTTGCCCATGGCCAGCGCCAGGCGGCCCTGGCCCTGGGCATGAGCCGCAGCACGATCTTCTGGCACATCACCCTGCCCCAGGCCATGCGCACCATCATCCCGCCCACGGCGAACCAGTTCATTTCGATGCTCAAGGACTCGTCCCTGGTCTCGGTGATGGGCGTGTGGGAAGTGATGTTCCTCGCGCAGTCGTACGGGCGCTCCAGCTATCGCTACCTGGAGATGCTGACCACGGCGGCGGTGATCTACTGGCTGCTGTCGATCGTGCTGGAGCTGCTGCAGGCACGGCTCGAGCGGCATTTCGGCAAGGGCTATCAGCGTTAGTCGGGCTCATCTGAACCGGCTGGGTCGCTTGACCATGCCCATCTGCAGGCCAAACGGCTTGAACACGGCATTCAGCGACTTGAGGGTAGGATTGCCCACGCCTTGCTCGATCTCGATCAGGGTGCGCACGGAGATCTTGCACATTAAGTGCAGGTAAAGAAAAAGGGAGAGCATTGCTCTCCCAGAGGTAACCTTTCGCTGATCAACGCTTGAGATCAGCCCTCGATCTCGATCAGGATCTCACCCGGCGTCACTCGGTCACCCTTGGCGACATGAATGGCTGCCACCTTGCCGGCAATCGATGCCTGCACCTCGGTCTCCATCTTCATCGCTTCGGTGATCAGCACCGCCTGACCGGCCTTGACCGTGTCGCCTTCCTTCACCAATACATCGACGATGTTGCCCGGCATGCTGGTGCTGACGTGGCCCGGTTCGCTGGCCTGCTTGCGCTTGCTGCTGCCACCACCGACGAACTCGTTGAGCGGCTCGAACACCACCTCTTCCGGCATGCCGTCGATGGACAGGTAGAAGTGGCGCTTGCCTTCGGCCTTGACGCCCACGCCGGTGATGTCGACACGATAGGTTTCGCCGTGCACGTCGATGACGAACTCGGTCGGTACACCCTCGCCGCCTGGCGCGGCCACGGCGCCGGCTTCAGGGATCGGCAGCAGCACTTCGGGGGTCAGGGTGCCGGCTTCGCGCTCTTCGAGGAACTTGCGCCCGATGTCCGGGAACATGGCGAAGGTCAGCACGTCTTCTTCCGAGTGCGCCAGCGCACCGATGTCGCCACGCAGCTTGGCCATTTCCGGCTTGAGCAGGTCGGCCGGGCGTACGTCGATCACCTCTTCGCTGCCGATGGCCTGGCGCCGTAGCGATTCGTTGACCACACCGGGGGCCTTGCCGTAGCCGCCTTGCAGGTACAGCTTCACTTCGTTGGTGATGGTCTTGTAGCGCTCGCCGGCCAGCACGTTGAAGAACGCCTGGGTGCCGACGATCTGCGAGGTCGGGGTCACCAGCGGCGGGAAGCCGAGGTCTTCACGTACACGCGGGATTTCGGCCAGCACTTCGCTCATGCGGTTCAGCGCTCCCTGTTCCTTGAGCTGGTTGGCCAGGTTGGAAATCATCCCGCCCGGCACCTGGTTGACCTGCACGCGGGTGTCCACGGCGGTGAATTCGCTTTCGAACTGGTGGTACTTCTTGCGCACCGCATGGAAGTACATGCCGATCTCCTGGATCAGCGACAGGTCCAGGCCGGTGTCGTATTCGCTGCCCTTGAGCGCGGCGACCATCGATTCGGTACCCGGGTGGCTGGTGCCCCAGGCGAAGCTGGAGATGGCCGTGTCGATATGGTCGGCGCCGGCCTCGATGGCCTTGAGCTGGCACATCGAACCCAGGCCCGCCGTGTCGTGGCTGTGGATAAATACCGGCAGGTCGATCTCGGCCTTCAACGCCTTGACCAGTTCGGCCGTGGCATAAGGCGTCAGCAGCCCGGCCATGTCCTTGATGGCGATGGAGTCGATGCCCATGGCCTGCATGGCCTTGCCCTGGGCGACGAAGGCCGCCACGGTGTGCACCGGGCTGGTGGTGTAGGCGATGGTGCCCTGGGCGTGCTTGCCGCTGGCCTTCACCGCCTCGATGGCCACCTGCAGGTTACGCACGTCGTTCATGGCATCGAAGATGCGGAACACGTCGATGCCGCTCTCTGCCGCCTTGGCGACGAAGGCGCGCACCACGTCATCGCTGTAGTGGCGGTAGCCGAGCAGGTTCTGGCCGCGCAGGAGCATCTGCAGGCGGGTGTTGGGCAGCGCCGCACGCAGTTGGCGCAGGCGCTCCCAGGGGTCTTCCTTGAGGAAACGCACGCAGGCGTCGAAGGTCGCGCCGCCCCAGACTTCCAGCGACCAGTAGCCGACCTTGTCGAGCTTGTCGCAGATCGGCAGCATGTCTTCGGTGCGCATGCGAGTGGCCAGCAGCGACTGGTGAGCGTCACGCAGGATGGTGTCGGTGACATGGATTTTCTTGGACATTCTTATCTCCTGTAAGCCGCAAGCTGGGCGCGTCAAGGTGCGAGTAAAAGCTGATCTGCCTCTACCTGCCTCTTGCCGCTCGAAGCTTGCCGCTCCTATCTCAAAGGCCTGCGTGGGCGGCGATGGCGGCAGCGATGGCCAGGGCCAGCTCTTCGGGTTTGCGCTTGATCGAGTAGTTGGTCAGTTCCGGGTGCGCCTCGACGAAGCTGGTGTTGAACTCGCCACTGCGGAATTCGGCGTTACGCAGGATTTCCTGGTAGTACGCGGCGGTGGTCTTCACGCCTTGTACGCGCATGTCGTCCAGCGCCCGCAGGCCGCGGTCCATGGCTTCTTCCCAGGTCAGCGCCCAGACCACCAGTTTCAGGCACATCGAGTCGTAGAACGGCGGAATGGTGTAGCCGGTGTAGATCGCCGTGTCGGTACGCACGCCAGGGCCGCCGGGGGCGTAATAGCGAGTGATCTTGCCGAAGCTGGGCAGGAAGTTGTTCTTCGGGTCTTCGGCGTTGATGCGGAACTGCAAGGCGAAGCCGCGGTGGATGATGTCTTCCTGCTTGACCGACAGCGGCAGGCCCGAGGCGATGCGGATCTGCTCGCGAACGATGTCGATCCCGGTGATCTCCTCGGTGATGGTGTGTTCCACCTGCACCCGGGTGTTCATCTCCATGAAGTACACCTCGCCATCGGCGAGCAGAAACTCCACGGTACCGGCGTTCTCGTAGTTCACCGCCTTCGCCGCGCGCACCGACAGGTCGCCGATGTAGGCGCGCTGTTCAGGCGTCAGTTGCGGGCTGGGGGCGATTTCGATGAGCTTCTGGTTACGGCGCTGGATCGAGCAGTCGCGCTCGAACAGGTGCACCACGTTGCCAAAGCTGTCACCGAGAATCTGCGCCTCGATGTGCTTGGGGTTGACGATGCATTTTTCCAGGAACACTTCAGCCGAGCCGAAGGCCTTGGTGGCTTCGGAAATCACCCGAGGGAAATTCTGTTCCAGCTCTTCACGGCTGTTGCAGCGGCGGATACCGCGCCCGCCGCCGCCAGAGGTAGCCTTGAGCATCACCGGGTAACCGATGCGCTCGCCCTCTTCCAGTGCCTCATGGATGTCGGCGACGTTGCCTTCGGTGCCTGGAGTGACGGGCACGCCGGCAGCGATCATGGCGCGACGCGCTTCGGTCTTGTCGCCCATACGGCGGATCACTTCAGCCGCCGGGCCAATGAACTTGACCCCTCGCTGCGCACAGATTTCCGCGAGCTCGGCGTTTTCCGAAAGGAAGCCATAGCCGGGATGCAGTGCATCACAACCGGTCTCCACCGCCAGGTTGACCAGTTTGCGCGGGTTCAGATAACCGGCAAGGGGTTCGGCACCAATGCTGTGCGCCTCGTCGGCACGCTTGACGTGCAACGCATGGCGGTCGGCATCGGAATAGATCGCTACCGAGCGGATACCCATCTCGGCGCAGGCCCGCACGATGCGGACTGCAATTTCACCCCGGTTGGCGATCAGGATTTTTTTTATCACTTGGAGTCTTCCCAAAGCCGTGGAACATAACGAGCCGGCCAGGCCGCTCGACGCGTGACCAGACACTGCAGTCAGTCGTGAATCCACCCTAGCGCTGTGGGACGATAAACAAAAATCAATATTTATTAGGGTCAGCATTAGTCAAAGCTTATAGTCGCCTGACAATTCATCGCCCCGAGCGTGTCTAAAATGCGTAAGTCATTGATGCGTATGACGTTGCGTCAGCTGCAGATTTTCAACGAGGTGTGCGACCTGCGTTCCTACAGTCGCGCGGCCGAGGAAATGTCCCTCACTCAACCCGCCGTCAGCTTGCAGATTCGCCAGCTGGAAGACCTGGTCGGGCAGCCGTTGTTTGAATATGTGGGCAAAAAGCTCTACCTCACCGAGGCTGCCGAGGCCCTGCAACGCGCCAGCCGCGACATTTTTGGCCGGCTGGAAAGTTTCGACATGCAACTGTCGGACATGCAGGGGTCGCTGCAGGGCCAGCTGAAGCTGGCGATCGAATCCAGCGCCAAGTATTTCGTGCCCCATGTGTTTGCAGCCTTCAAGCAGCGCAATCCGGACGTGAGCCTGACGCTCACGGTGGTGAATCGCGCCCAGGCGATTCGACGGCTGTCTGACAACCGTGACGATCTGCTCATCATGTCGATGGTGCCGCAGGACATGGGCCTGGATTTCCTGCCGTTCCTGAACAATCCGATTGTCGCCGTGGCGCCCGCTGACCACCCACTGAGCCAGCGCGGGCCGTTGCGCTTGCAGGACCTGGAGCCGCATACCCTGCTGATCCGCGAGCAGGGTTCGGGCACGCGCAAGGCCTGCGAAGAATACTTCAAGGAAAAGCGCGTGCACTTTACCGAAACGCTGGAGGTGGCCTCGGGCGAGGCGCAGCGCGAGTGCGTGGTCGCCGGCCTGGGCATCGCGCTGCTGACGCGCCATGCGGTGAGCATGGAGCTGGCACGCGGCCTGCTCATCGAGTTGCCGGTCGAAGAGCTGCCGCTGTACCGCAGCTGGTGCGTGGTGCAGTCCAAGGCCAAGCGCCAGTCGCCGGTGGCCTTGGCGTTTCAGGCGTTCATTCGCGGCGAGCGGGCGTTGATCAGCGAGATTGTTGAGCGCTTCTCGGGGAAGCCGCTGTCACCTGCCACACGCTGACATCGGGTGAGTCAGGGAAATAGGCAATGTCGCGCAGCAGCTGGCGCTGGTCGCAATAGCTTTCGATGGCGCGGCGGTATTCCATGCGGCGCTGGTCGCGTTCCTGCTGCTTGCGTGATTTGGCGTTGGGTTGGTACGAACCGTCTTCACGAACCATGACCTGTCTCCCAGACTGGATGCGGAAGCATCAGCCTGGGCGCAGGGGTTGACGGTTTGATGCCGGAATCATGACAGAATCGTGAAGATCGCCGCCTGGCGGCGGTTTTTAGACGAAGATTGTCAGATCAATCATCGGTTGCCTTGATCGACTTCGGCGACAGACGCAGGCTGCGCAAGCTGCGTTTGACGCTCTTGAGGTGGTTGACCAGGCTCGGACCGCGGGCCATCGCTACGCCCATGGCGAGCACGTCGATCACAACCAGGTGGGCAATGCGCGACGTCAGCGGGGTGTAGATTTCGGTGTCTTCATGTACATCGATCGCCAGGTTGACGGTCGAGAGCTCTGCCAAGGGGGTCTGGCTCGGGCACAGGGTGATCAGGCTGGCACCGGTTTCCCGCACCAGGTTGGCCGTGATCAGCAGGTCCTTGGAGCGACCGGACTGCGAGATGCACACGGCCACATCGCCTGGCTTGAGGGTCACCGCCGACATCGCCTGCATGTGCGGGTCGGAGTACGCCGCAGCGCTGAGCAGCAGGCGGAAGAACTTGTGCTGGGCATCGGCCGCCACCGCGCCCGAGGCGCCGAAGCCATAGAACTCGACGCGTTGCGCTTGAGCCATGGCGGCAACAGCGCGCTCAAGAGCCTCAGGATCGAGGTGCTCGCGCACTTCCATCAGGGTATGCAGGGTGGTGTCGAAAATTTTCAGGCTGTAGTCGGCGACCGAATCGTCTTCGTGAATCGCAAACTGTCCGAAGCTGGCGCCTGCGGCCAGGCTTTGCGCCAGTTTCAACTTCAGGTCCTGGAAACCCGTACAACCAATCGCCCTGCAGAACCGCACAATGGTCGGTTCGCTGATGCCGACGCTGTGCGCCAGGTCAGCCATCGAGCTGTGCATGACGGCAGCCGGGTCCAACAGCACATGATCGGCGACTTTAAGCTCCGATTTGCGCAGCAGGTGGCGTGATTGGGTGATGTGTTGCAACAGATTCACGGGCGGGACTCGTTGAGGATCGGCAGGCGGGATGTAGCTTTCTTGTAGTTATACTACATGACCGGCAAAGCGCCCAGTTAATCCACGGTGCGCCGCAGTGGGCATTGCTTTGCGCGTAATCGGGAAGCCCTTGTGATCATGTTTCTGACAGGGTTTTCAGGTTAATCGGACATCTGCCGCTCATGCACTACCTCCTCCTGCCCTGTGGGCGTCACGCAGTTTGCCAGAGGCCTTTCAGCCGTCGGCTTTTCACAGGCACCGTTGGAAACGTAGCCTTTGATTATCCCAGCGCAACCCCTGTCGCGATAAACGGCCATGCAGGGCTTGAAGAATTCGCCAGCCAGCGTTTGCCCCGCTACTGCGCCGGCCCTAGAATGGCCGGATGCCTAATGACGACCTCTCTCTCCTGCTGAACTCCCTCAACGATGCCCAACGCCAGGCCGTAGCGGCCAAGGTCGGGCGTCAACTGGTGCTGGCCGGTGCCGGCTCCGGTAAGACCCGTGTGCTGGTGCACCGCATCGCCTGGTTGATTCAGGTCGAGCAGGCCTCGCCGCACTCGATCCTGTCGGTGACGTTCACCAACAAGGCGGCTGCCGAAATGCGCCATCGGATCGAGCAGCTCATGGGCATCGGCCCGGCCGGCATGTGGGTCGGTACCTTCCACGGCCTGGCTCATCGCCTGCTGCGTGCGCACTGGCAGGAAGCGAAGCTGGTGCAGAATTTCCAGATTCTCGACAGCGACGACCAGCAGCGCCTGGTCAAGCGGGTGATGCGCGAGCTGGGCCTGGAAGAGCAGAAATGGCCGGCGCGCCAGGCGCAATGGTTCATCAACGGGCAGAAAGACGAAGGCCTGCGCCCGCAGCACATTCAGGCCGGCGGCGACCTGTTCCTGGCCACCATGCGCGAGGTCTACACCGCCTACGAGCTGGCCTGCGAGCGCGCCGGGGTCATCGACTTTTCCGAGCTGCTGCTGCGTGCCCTCGACCTGTGGCGCGACAACCCCAGCCTGCTGAAGCACTACCAGCGGCGTTTCCGCCATGTGCTGGTCGATGAGTTCCAGGACACCAACGCCGTGCAGTACGCCTGGCTGCGCCTGCTGGCCAAGGGTGGCGACAGCCTCATGGCCGTGGGCGATGACGACCAGTCGATCTACGGCTGGCGCGGCGCCAAGATCGAGAACATTCATCAGTACACCGCCGACTTCCCCGACGCCGAGCTGATCCGCCTGGAGCAGAACTACCGCTCTACCGGCGGCATCCTCAAGGCCGCCAACGCCCTGATCGTCAACAACAGCGGGCGCCTGGGCAAGGAACTGTGGACCGACCTGGGCGAAGGTGAGCCGATCACCCTGTACGCCGCCTATAACGAGCACGACGAAGCGCGTTACGTGGTCGAAACCATCGAAAGCATCATCAAGCAAGGCAGCGCGCGCAGCGACATCGCCATTCTCTATCGTTCCAACGCCCAGTCACGGGTGCTCGAAGAAGGCCTGCTGCGCGAGCGTATTCCGTATCGCATCTATGGCGGCCAGCGCTTCTTCGAGCGCGCCGAGATCAAGAACGCCATGGCCTACCTGCGCCTGCTCGAAGGTCGCGGCAACGATGCAGCGCTCGAGCGGGTCATCAACGTACCGCCACGCGGTATCGGCGAGAAAACCGTCGAGGCAATCCGCGAGCATGCCCGTCACAGCCAGGTGTCGATGTGGGAGGCCATGTGCCAACTGCTCGCTGGCAAAGGCCTCAAAGGCCGTGCCGCCAGTGCGCTGGGCGGGTTCATCGAACTGCTGGAGCAGCTGGCGGCCAGGGTGGCTGACATGCCGCTGCACCTGATGACGCAAACGGTCATCGAGCAGTCCGGGCTGATCACCTACCACCAGGAAGAAAAAGGTGAAAAGGGCCAGGCGCGGGTAGAAAACCTTGAGGAACTGGTCAGCGCGGCGCGCAACTTCGTGCCCAGCGCTGAAGATGCCGAGCTCACCGAGCTGTCGGCCTTCCTCGGCCATGCCTCGTTGGAAGCCGGTGACGCGCAGGCCGATGAACATGAAGACAGCGTGCAGTTGATGACCCTGCACAGTGCCAAGGGCCTGGAATTCCCTCACGTGTTCCTGGTCGGCCTGGAAGAGGGTCTGTTCCCGCACAAGATGAGCCTGGAAGAGCCCGGCCGTCTGGAAGAGGAACGCCGCCTGGCGTATGTCGGCATCACCCGGGCCATGCGCCAACTGGTGATGACCTATGCCGAGACTCGCCGGCTGTACGGCAGCGAGACCTACAACAAGGTATCGCGTTTCGTACGGGAGATTCCGGCGGGCCTGGTGCAGGAAGTGCGCCTGTCCAATTCCGTGAGCCGGCCGTTCGGTGGCGCCCAGACCCCGGCCAGCAGCCTGTTCGCCAATGCCAGCATTCCGCAGACCGCGTTCAGCCTGGGTCAACGTGTGCAGCACTCGGTGTTCGGCGAAGGCACCATCCTCAATTTCGAGGGTTCCGGTGCCCAGGCGCGGGTGCAGGTGAATTTCGACGAAGGCAGCAAGTGGCTCATGCTGGGCTACGCCAAACTCGAAGCGCTCTGAGTGGGTCATAAGGCGCAGGAATCTTCCTACGCCTTTATCCGAACGGTCTTTCACACTTTTAAGCAAAAGCTCGAAACACACTCGCGCTGGTCATGGCTTGCGCAACCTGTGCACCATTCGCGCGTGCAATTCACAAAAACGGGAAATCCCACCTATGCAACGTTTTCTTAGCATCGCCCTGGCGCTCTGCGTCGGTCTGACGCTGAGCCTCGATGCCAACGCCAAGCGTTTCGGCGGCGGCAAGAGCTCGGGTTCTGCGCCTATTCATCAAACCCGCCAGGCTGCACCTGCCACGCCTGCTCCAGGCGCTGCCGCAACGGCACCTGGGCGCGCCCCTGCCGCAGCCAGCGGTGCCTCGCGCTGGCTGGGCCCGTTGGCCGGCATCGCCGCCGGCGGCCTGCTGGCCTCCATGTTCATGGGCGACGGCTTCCAGGGCATGCAGCTGTTCGACATCCTGATCATGGGCCTGATCGCCTTCCTGGTGTTCCGCTTCATCGCCGCACGCCGTCGCAAGCAGCAGGCCGAAATGGCCCCTGCTGGCCACGCGCCGTACCAGCGCGAAGTGCATGCCCAGCCTGCTCAGCAGCCGTCTTTCGGTGGCGGTGCAGCAGCCGCAGCGCCAGTGATCAACGCGCCAGCCTGGTTCAATGAAGCCAGCTTCCTGGCCGCCGCCCGCTCGCACTTCCAGACTCTGCAGCAGCACTGGGATGGCAACGAGATGGACAAGATCGCCGAGTTCGTCACCCCGCAACTGCTCGAATCGCTCAAGCGTGACCGCGCAGCCGAAGGTGAAGGCTTCCAGTCCACCTACATCGATGACCTCGATGTGCAGCTGGAAGGCGTCGATGACCGTGCGGATGTCACCATCGCGACGCTGACCTTCCGTGGCGTGGCGAAAACCTCGCGCTTCGATCAGGGCGAGGCCTTCAGCGAAAGCTGGCACATGCAGCGCGCACAGGGCGAAAACCAGCCTTGGCTGCTCGCCGGTATCCGCCAGAACGGCTGATCCCGAGCGCTCCAAACGAAGCCCCCGGCTGGGCTGAGTCGATATTACCAGGGCTGCTTTGCAGCCCATCGCGGCTGAAGCCGCTCCCACAGGGTATGCATCTCCCGTGGGAGCGGCTTCAGCCGCGATGGGCCGCAAGGCGGCCCTGGTCGCTTGAGTGAACAGCACGGGAAGCTGGCCGTAGGGGGTTTTGCTTTTAGCCGAGCAGGCTACTAGGGTATAACGCGCAGCATTGCCAACAAGGTCAGAGGATGTGAACCGTGGAAGAAGTGATCGAACAGCTCCGTGAAGCCAACGAGCCCGTGCCCGTGCCCCTGGAGCTTCCTGACGATGACCAACTGGTTGAAATCGAAGAACAACTGTTCATCAACATTCCGTTCGTTTTCAAAGAGTTTCTGCTGACGGTCAGCGACGTGGTCTACGGCAGCCTCGAGCCCGTCACCGCGACCGACCCGCAATCGCACACCTATCTGCCGGAAGTCGCCGCCACCGCCTGGGACCTGGGCGTGCCACGCGAATTGATCCCGCTGTGTCAGGACGGCGAGAACTACTACTGCGTAGAAGAAGACGGCACCGTGGTGCTGTGGAGCGGCGAAGACGAGCTGGTCGGTGAAGAGAGCTGGGAATCGATCTGGCACTGGGCTCGCGACGTCTGGCTGGAAAGCTGACACCTGCCCGCGCCAGAACCTGCTGAACACCCCTGGGCCCCGCCCGGCAGCAATGCCGGGCGGGGCCTTTACCTGTCAATGGTGAGGCTGGTCACGGTTGTTCTCCAGCGTCTCCAGCAAGGCGATCTGCATCCGCGTATGCACGCGGATGAACCAGCGCCAGAGCACCGCCACCACCACGGCTGCCACGACACCGATGATCAGCAGCAGCTCATTGGTCGGCAGGATGCTGGCCGACAGCGCTGACAGCAGCAGGAAAATCACCAGCAGCGAGAGTAATGGAATCACCTCGGCAATCACCCGGCGCACACGTTGCGTATGCCGGCCCGCCATCTCTGGCGAAACGCCCATCTCCGCGAGCAGCATCGACAGCGCCTTGAGCTTGCGGTAGGCGGCGATCAGGAACGGCAGCGACAGCAGCAACGCTGCGCCCCAGATCATTGCCTTCTGTTGCCCGACATCGCCCACCCACTCGCTCAGCCACGCCCCGAGCCGGGTGGCGAAGTAGCCGCCGCTGAAGAAAATGGCGATCACCAGTGCCAGGTTGACCCCGACCTGCAACAGAATGCGCCGGATCATCGCGGCCAGCATCGCGCCCTCCCCCTGCGGCTGGATGCTGCGCAGCCACTCGCCATACAACGACAGCACGCGGCCGAGCCGCTGCGGCATCACCCGGCCCAGTTTCAGTGACAGGGGGTCGGCAGCGCGGATCAGGTAGGGCGTGAGCAACGTGGTGATCGCCGAGACCGCTACGGCCACTGGATAGAGGAAGTCGCTGGTTACCTGCAAGGTCATCCCCAGCGCCGCGATGATGAAAGAAAATTCGCCAATCTGTGACAGGCCCATGCCCACCCGCAGGGATGTGCGACCGTCGTTACCGGCAATGAAAGCACCCATCCCACACGACAGCATCTTGCCCATCACCACCGCGAAGGTGATGACCACGATCGGCCAGGCGTACTCGACCAACACCTGGGGGTCGATCATCAGGCCGATGGCGACGAAGAAGATCGCGCTGAACAGGTCCCGTACCGGCTCGATCAATTGCTCGATCTTCAGCAACTGGCGTGACTCGGCCATGATCGCACCGATCAGGAAGGCCCCCAGGACCATGCTGTATTCCAGCTTGACCACCAGCAGGCAGAAGCCGAAGCACAGCCCCAGCACGGTGATCAGCAGCATCTCGTTGCTTTCGAACCTGGCGACGTAGGCCAGCAGCCGCGGCACCAGCAGAATGCCGATGACCAGGGCCACGATCATGAACAGCGACAGCTTGCCGACCGTGGAAAACACCTCGCCGGAGCTGACCGTGCCGCTCACGGCAATGCCCGACAACAGCGCGATGATGCCGATGCCGAGAATGTCCTCGACGATCAGCACACCGAAAATCAGCTGGGCGAAGCGCTCGTTCTTCATCTTCAGGTCGTTGAGCGCCTTGACGATGATGGTGGTCGAAGAAATCGCCAGAATGGCGCCGAGGAACAGCGAGTCCATGGTGCTCCAGCCGAACCAGCGGCCGATCTCGAAACCGATCCAGATCATCAGGACGATTTCCAGGAACGCGGCAATGAACGCCGTGGCCCCGACCTTGAACAGCTTGCGCAAGCTGAACTCCAGCCCCAGGCAGAACATCAGGAAGATCACCCCCAGCTCGGCAAGGATCTTGATGGTGTCTTCGTCATGGATGAGGCCGAAAGGCGGGGTGTGCGGGCCGATGATGAACCCCGCAACGATGTAGCCGAGGACGACAGGTTGCTTGAGGCGGTGGAACAGGATCGTCACCACGCCGGCGACCAGCATGATCACTGCCAGGTCCTGGATGAAGCTGATGGCATGCATGGCGTGGTGCTCCTTTTTCAATGCACGGCGCAAGGCCTCGGCGCTGTGCAGGACACTCGCAGCGCTGAGTACAAACTGTTCCAGGAATAGTAAGCCCATGTTGCATGGGCGAAGTCAGGGTAACATCGCGTCTTGCTGAGGATGGCCTGCGCAATATGCCGAAACAGATCGCCGATTCAGGCGTATGGACTGGCTGGCCGTCCTCACAGGCCGTGACGATCCAGCGCTGCCTGACGTCCGGTAACAGGAAGAAAATCATAAAGGGGAAGACTGTGCCTTCGACTTCACACCCCCGTTCAACGCAACCCCACCGTGAGCATGCTATGGAACCTGGAAACGCCCAGTTGACGATGACCGTCCTGATGACCCCGGACATGGCCAACTTTTCTGGCAATGTCCACGGCGGCACGCTGCTGAAATACCTCGATGAAGTGGCCTACGCCTGTGCCAGCCGCTATGCGGGCAGCTACGTAGTGACCCTGTCGGTGGATCAGGTGATCTTCCGCGAGCCGGTGCACGTCGGCGAGCTGGTGACCTTCCTCGCCTCGGTCAACTACACCGGCACCACCTCCATGGAGGTGGGCATCAAGGTGGTGACCGAAAACATCCGCGAACGCTCGGTGCGCCATTCCAACAGCTGCTTCTTCACCATGGTCGCCGTCGATGACCAGCGCCGCCCGGTGCCCGTGCCGGCGCGTCAGCCGCAGAGCAGTGAAGAAAAGCGCCGGTTCCTGCAGGGCCAGCAGCGCCGGCAGATTCGCCAGGAGCTGGAGAAGCGCTACCAGGACCTGAAGACCGACGGCGTCTAGGCGTCCAGCGGCGTGGCCTCGAAGCGCACCCGTGGATGCGCGATGCGGTCCTGGGCGCGAACCAGTTGCAGCTCGTAGCTGGCGCAGGCCTGGGTTTCCAGCAGCACTTCATGCACGGCGGCGGCAGCGAACTCGAAGGCCTGTAGCCAACTGTCGCCGAGCAGGACGCGGGCCAGGAACAACCCCGAGGTCAGGTCGCCCACACCGACCGGTTGGCGCGGGAAGGCCAGCAGCGGCCGGCGCAGGTGCCAGATCTGTTCGGCAGTGACCAGGAGCATTTCGAAGGCATCGTCGGCGCGGCCGGGGTAGGCCAGGTGCTTGACCAGCACCACCTGCGGGCCGCGGGCCAGCAGGCTGCGGGCCATGTTGACGCAATCGTCCAGCGACTGCGCACGGCGCCCGCAGAAGGTATCGAGCTCAAGCTGGTTGGGGCACAGGATGTCGGCCTTGGCCAACGCGTGGTTGACCAGGAAGTCGCTGACCGCTGCCGGCACGCTGCAGCCCTTTTCCGCATGGCCCATCACGGGGTCACACAGGTACAACGCCCGGGGGTTGCTCGCCTTGATACGTTCGACGCCGGCCAGGATCGCCCGCCCTTGCTCGGCACTGCCCAGGTAGCCAGACAGCACCGCGTCGCATTCGCCAAGCTCACCGATTGCGCTTATCCCTTGCACCAACGCAGGAATTTGCGCCGGGGCGAGCACTTCGCCAGCCCACTGGCCATACTGGGTGTGGTTGGAAAACTGCACCGTGTTGAGGGGCCAGACATTCACCCCAAGGCGCTGTATCGGAAACACCGCCGCACTGTTACCGGCGTGGCCGAAGACGACATGAGACTGGATGGCGAGCAGATGCGGCGTACGTTTCATGCAGGGTTTTCCAAAACGGTCGTAGGATTTGCGCCGCGCAGTATGAACCCGAAAGCCACCTGTACGACAGGCCAGCGTCGCAGTTAAGCTGCGCCGTCCTGTCTGGAGCCCGAGCACATGTTGACCCTGGAAAACCTTTTCGTTCTGATGGTGCTGGCCAGCATTGGCGCGTGGATATGGCACAACCATGGGCTGCGGGAGAAGGCGCTGGAACGGGTCAAGCAGCATTGCGCCAAGCTCGACCTGGAATTGCTCGATGACGCCGTGGCGCTCAAGCGCGTCGGTTTCGTTCGTGATGCCAAGGGCAAGAAGCGCCTGGCGCGGATCTACAACTTCGAATTCACCGTCACGGGCGAGCAGCGCCATCCTGGCGTGGTGACTCAATTCGGCGCACATACGATGCTCATCGAACTGGCGCCCTACCCGTTCGAAATCAACACCCCAGCCAAAGCCACCAACGTGGTTGAAATGCAGCAGTGGCGCCAGCAGCACGATCGCTGGAAGCCCTGATCAGCCGTGCAAGCGGCACGCCGCCAGTGTCTGACTGAGCGCCTGGGCATCCTGAGCCTGCTCGAAGATCAGCTCGATACGCGTATCGGTACGCCATTCACTGCTGCTCCAATACGCCGCCGCTGGCGCCAGCGCATTGAACGACTGCCATCCGCCCACACTGTGGATAACACCCTTGGCCCGTTTCCAGGGCCAACCTGCAAGCCAGTCGATGAGCACATCACAGGCAAATCGCTGACTGGGATGCCAACGCCAACCGATGCTCCAACCGCCTTCCCCTTCAGCGACCTGACAGACAGGCTGGCCAATGTCCGTCCACAGCGTACCAACGGCGGACGAGATATCCACAGGCCCCGTAACCGCCACAGGCCCAGCAGGATCCTCTGGTTCGCCTTTCGGTAGCCTGTGGAAAAACAGCTCACCTTGATTTGTCCACAGGCGCTCTATTTCGGGCAGCTCAGCGTTTATCAACAGCCTTTTTGCGCTATCCACACAGGCGGCCTTGTTGATAACTACCAAGCCTGCCCCCGCCAATGCTTGCTGATGTACCTCCGGCAACGCTTTACCGCCCGCCAGACGCTGTGCATCCAGCACCACCACCATCGGTTGAACATCGAGCACGCCTTGCCATGGCGTCTGGCGCAGCTGTTTCAGCAACTGCAGCGGATGCCCGAGGCCGGACGGCTCGATGAATACACGGTGCGGCTTGATACGCCGCAGCAAACGCCCAAGACCCACCTGGAAAGGCACGCCGTTCACGCAGCACAGGCAACCGCCGGCGACTTCGGCGATCTCGAGACCTGCCTCATCACGCGTGAGCAGCGCCGCATCCAGCCCGACCTGGCCAAACTCGTTGATCAGTACCGCCCAGCGCTCGCCAGCAGGGCGCTGCCCAAGCAGGGAACGCAGCACGCTGGTCTTACCGGCGCCCAAAGGCCCGGCGATGATGTGGGTGGGAATGTTCTGAAGCATGATCGGCGCCGTGGATAAGGTTATCCCCAACTATGAAGCCTTATGCCAACCAGTCAAGACTCAACAACAAACGGCGCCCGCCCACAGGCACGTCCGGTGACCTGTGGATAATTCCATGCCCTTCATTTCCTTGGAATTTTTCTCCCTTGAGCAGGCAGACATCGCCTGTACACAGCCGCCTGATCTTATCCACAGGCGGCGTTTCGGCCTGCAGCCGCGCGCGGTTCACGCTGCCTTCCTCCAACCATTCGCTGCCTGCGCCGGTGTAGGTGGTCAGCAGACGCAGCGGCACATGGTCTACATGAAACCTGGGACACATGGCCGCTTCCAGCACCCGCAGACGCACGCCGATCCGGCGCGCCCCAAGCAGGCAGGTATAAGCCGCGATCAGCCAGGTGACATCCGCAACGAACGCCTCATAGCCGTACACATCTGCCGCACCTGCCAACAGCGCAGCCAGTACCGGCGCTTCATGCTCGTCGACCTCGATCACTCGCTCGTCGGCCAGCAGCGGATGCAGGCCCACCACCAGGCTGGCGAAATCCTGTAGCTGAGGCGGCAGCTGGCGCTGCCAGACCGCCAGGTTGACGTCATCTCGCAAGATGTCCGCCAGCACCTGAGGCGACGAATCGAACACTTGCAGGCTGTCGAGGCAACGCGCTGCCGGCATCATGCAGCCGCCTCCTCGACCCACGGCCCGAACGGGTCATCGAGGCGCTGCCAGGCAGCAGGGCCTGCGGCCATCTCAGCCTCGGTCAGCAAGCATGCTTCGAGGTCGCTGGATAGCTGCGCGAAGTCGATGCCCTGGCCGATGAACACCAGCTCCTGACGGCAATCACCCGTATCGACCGTCCAATGCTTGAAGATTTCAGCAGCGCTGTCGGCATCCTGCGGCCATTGTGCGCGCGGCACGAAACGCCACCAGCGACCGGCCAACCCATGGCGCATCATGCCGCCGGCCTGTGACCAGCTACCGGCGTCCTGGTGTTTGCTTGCCCGCCAGAAGAACCCTTTGGAACGCAGCAGGCGACCGTTGCGCCAAGGCCGCTGGATGAAGTCATGAAAACGCTGCGGATGAAACGGCCGACGCGCCTGCCAGGTGGTCGCGGCAATGCCATAGGCCTCGGTTTCCGGAACGTGCTCACCGCGCAGTTCCTGCAGCCAGCCCGGGGCTTGCGAGGCTTGCTCGAAATCGAACAGGCCAGTGTCGAGGATGCGATTCAAGGCCACCTGGCCCATGACCATCGGCACCATCTGCGCGCGCGGATTGAGCCGCGCCAGAATCGCCGCCAGTTCTTCGCGTTCGTGCTGGCTGACCAGATCGATCTTGCTGAGCAGGAGTACGTCAGCGAACTCCACCTGTTCGATCAGCAGGTCACTGATCGAGCGCTCGTCATCCTCGCCCAGGGTTTCACCGCGGCTGGCCAAGGCCTCGGCGGCTTGATAGTCGGTCATGAAGTTCAGCGCATCGACCACGGTCACCATGGTGTCGAGGCGGGCGAGGTCCGACAGGCTGCGGCCCTGCTCGTCGCGGAAGGTGAAGGTCTCTGCCACGGGCAATGGCTCGGAGATGCCGGTGGACTCGATCAACAGATAGTCGAAGCGACCTTCCTGGGCCAGACGCGCGACTTCTTCGAGCAGGTCTTCGCGCAAGGTGCAGCAGATGCAGCCATTGCTCATCTCCACCAGCTTTTCTTCGGCGCGGTTGAGGCTGACGTTGCGCTGCACGTCGCTGGCGTCGATGTTGATTTCGCTCATGTCATTGACGATGACGGCCACGCGCAGGTTTTCACGGTTGCGCAGCACATGGGTGAGCAGCGTGCTTTTGCCAGCGCCAAGAAAGCCTGACAGCACGGTGACGGGAAGACGGGTGGACATGATTTCGAGCCTCATCGACAGGCGCATTCGAGCGATGCGTTGTAATACGTTATATTATAACAATACAATGATGCAAAGCCGTTTCCGCCAGATTCACGCTGGATGCCTCGATGACTCCCCACCGCTTGCCCGTCCTTTTGTTGCTGCTTGTGCTGTGCCCATTGGCCTATGCCTTGCCCAGCGCTGACCTGCCGCTCTGTACACGTTCGGCCACGCTGGTGGCCTGCAACGATGGGCGCGGCAATTACTACAGCGTACGCACTGCCGGCGACTCGCTGTATCTGAGGGGTTATGAAGCGGCAGGCAGACGTCTATGGGCGCAGACCAACACGCGCTACGGGCCGATCACATTCTTCACGGGGCTGGCTTCCGACGGCGAAGCCTGGGTGGGTTACAGCCGGCGTGTGGGCTGGACTTCCATCAGCCGGGTGTCCAGTTCCAGCGGCCAGCGCTTCAACCTGCATTGCGGCTTGATCGGCGGCTGCCGCTGACCTTCTTCACTTCTCAGGAGCCCCACCATGAACAGCCTTACACTGCCGGACATCGCCGCCCAAGCCACAGCCCAATCGACCGCGCTGGACTGGGTGGGCATGTGTGGCATTGCCCTGCCGCTTCAACTGAACGGGCAACGTCTGCATGCCGTCGCCGATGCCGGTGTCAGCCTGGATGACCCACAGGCACGGGGCATCCACATGTCTCGGCTTTACCTGGCACTCGAACACCTCGAGGCTACCGAGCTGACGCCAGCCAGTCTGCGAGCGTTGCTGCAGGTATTTCTCGACAGTCATGCTGGTCTGTCACAAGCGGCTCATGTGACCTTGCGCTTCGACCACTTGCTGAAGCGCCCAGCCTTGATCAGCCCTCATGCAGGATGGAAGCACTACCCTACCGAGATCCACGCACGCATGATCCACGGAGTGTTCCACGTGGAACTATTTGTGGAAATTGCCTATTCATCGACCTGCCCCTGCTCGGCGGCGCTGGCCAGGCAACTGATTCAGGAGCGGTTCATCGCACGCTTCGGCACGACCACGAATCTGCAGCATGGCCAGATCGTCGAATGGTTAGGCACCAGCGAAGGTATTGTCGCGACACCCCACAGCCAGAGAAGCCTCGCGCGGGTGAAGGTCAGACTTGCAGATGAGGCCCGGACATTCCCGTTGCCCGGACTCATCGACCGGCTGGAAAAGGCGCTCGGTACAGCGGTGCAGACCGCCGTGAAACGCGCGGATGAACAGGCATTTGCCTTGGCCAATGGGCAAAATCCAATGTTCTGTGAGGACGCCGCGCGGCGGCTGCACAGCGCGCTGTCAGGGACAGGCGGGTTGCAGGGGTTTCACCTGCGCGTGGAACATGCAGAAAGCCTGCATGCCCACGATGCGGTGGCAGAAAGCCAATGGCGTTGGTAGCTCAGGTACGTGGGCGCACGGTGCCGCAGTCTTTGCCGATCCAGGTCGCACGGGTGTTCATGCTGCCCTGCTGTTGAACGCCCGACGCATTGAACGTGCCGCTCACGTTGGTCACGAACTCACGGTCGCTCAGGAACGTGGCCTGCCCCGTACCCTGCGCGCGCGGGCAACTGAACTGGAATTTCCACACGTTGCCCTGGCGGTCGGTGATTTTCTGCGTGCAGCCAGACTGTGGGTCTTGCAGCGGAATGTCGTTGGTATTGACCTGCTCCTGGGTCAGGCAAGACCGCACGCCCTTGCCCGCAACGGTGATGCCTTGCTTGGCCAGCACGCCTTCCATCATTGCCCGCTGCTCAGGCGGCAGGTTCTTCAGTTGGCCGAGCATGAAGTCCATGTCGGGCAGCGGCTTACCGTCGACCTGCATGTTGCTGGTGGTCAGCTCCCACAAGCCAGGCTGCAGCATCTGGGCCTGCAGCGCAGGTGAGGAAAGGCCCAAGGCCAGGGCAAGCAGTGGCAGACGGATGTTCATTGGTGAGTGCTCCTTGAAGGTTCCGGCCCCAAGCCGGACCCACGCTTAGACGTCATTTCGGCGCCTGGGTTGCACGCCGCGACGGGTTCGTGGTCTGTTGACGCTCTGCCCACGGATTGCAGGCATTACATGGATTATCACAACCCGTACTTCTTCGGTTACCTGCTTGGCACGGTTCACGTGATAGGCAGTGTGGCCGCCCTGCATGCACTGCTCACCGTACGCACTGCCCAAGGCTCGATCGCCTGGGCCATGTCGCTGCTGTTCATTCCCTACTTCACGCTCATCCCGTACCTGATCTTTGGCGCACGCTCGTTTGCGGCGTACATCAAGGCGCGGCGCCAGGCCAACCAGGAACTGCATGTGGCGATGGCGGACCTGAACTGGCGGCCGTGGGTAGAAGAGGCCTTGGCGGCCCGTGAATCGCAGAGCTACCGAGCCTTGCGGGCGATGCCGAAGCTGAGCCGCATGCCCTGTCTGGCCAACAATCAAGTGGCGCTGCTGGTCAACGGCAAGGCTACCTTCGAAGCGATATTCCAGGCCATCGACAACGCCCGCGACACCGTGCTGATCCAGTTCTTCATCATCCATGACGACACCATCGGCCTGGAGCTGCAGCAGCTGCTGTTGAAGAAAGCCGCCGAGGGCGTGCGCATTTTCGTGCTCTACGACCAGGTCGGCAGTCATGCCTTACCGGGGCGCTATGACAAGATCCTGCGCGACGGCGGCGTGGAAATCGAATCCTTCGCGACCCGCCGCGGCCTGTTCAATCGCTTCCAGGTCAACTTCCGCAACCACCGCAAGATCGTCGTGGTCGATGGCCAGGTGGGCTTCGTCGGTGGGCACAACGTCGGCGATGAATACCTGGGCGGCAACCCACGCCTTTCACCCTGGCGCGACACGCACATCCAGATCAGTGGCCCAGTGCTGGCCTGCCTGCAGGAATCCTTTGCCGAGGACTGGTACTGGGCCACCCGGCGCTTGCCGCCCCTGATCCTGCAAGACAGCTACCCGGACGACGGCGTGCTGTGCCAGGTGCTCGCCAGCGGCCCGGCCGACCCGCAGGAAACCTGCGCGTTGTTCTTCCTCGAAGCCATTCACTCCGCCACGCGCCGGGTGTGGATCACCAGCCCCTATTTCATCCCCGATGAAGCCGTGTCCGCAGCGCTGCGCCTGGCCGTGCTACGCGGGGTGGACGTGCGCATCCTGATCCCTGCCCGCCCCGACCATCGCATCGTCTATGCCGCCACCACCTTGTACGCCTTCGAAGCAGTGCGGGCCGGTGTGCGGGTGTTCCGCTATCAACCCGGTTTCCTGCATCAGAAAGTGGTGCTGGTGGACGACGACGTCAGCGCCATCGGCAGCGCCAACCTCGACAACCGTTCGTTCCGCCTGAACTTCGAGATCATGCTGCTGACCATCGACCGCGCCTTCGCCGATGAGGTGGAACACATGCTGCTCGAAGACTTCGAGCACGCCCGCGAAATCAGCCCGCAGGAACGACGCGACACGCACCGCCTGCACCAACTGGGCATGCGCATCGCGCGGTTGATCTCACCGATTCTGTAAGGGCTCAGCGATACAGGTCATCCCGGGTCCAGGGCAACGTGTGGTGGCCATCAGCATAGGGTTTCACGGCCAGCACCTGGTGCAGGTTGATCCAGCCACGGCTGAACGCGTAAGCACAGCCGGCCAGGTACAGGCGCCAGATGCGCAGGGTGTGCTCGGGCACCAACGCAGCGGCCCGGTGCAACTGGTTCTCCAGGTTCTGGCTCCACAGGCTGAGCGTGCGCGCATAGTGCAAGCGCAGGCTCTCCACGTCGACGACTTCCAACCCCGCCTCGCCACAGGCCGCGCTGATCATCGACAGATGCGGCAGCTCACCATTGGGGAACACGTAGCGGTCGATGAACGCCCCAGCGCCCCTGCCCACCGGCCGGCCGTCAACGCTCCTGGCGGTGATGCCGTGGTTCATCACCAGGCCACCCTCACGCACCGCGCTGAACAACGTCTTGCAGTACAGCGGCAGGTTGGCGTGGCCCACATGCTCGAACATGCCAACGCTGACCACCTTGTCGAAGCGCCCATCGCCTGGCAGGTCACGGTAGTCGAGCAGCTGCAGCTCGACCTTGTCCGCCAGCCCCTCCTCCACGACCCGCTGCTGCGCGAGCGCCAGTTGCTCCTTGCTCAAGGTGATGCCCGCTACCTGAGCGCCGTACTCACGCGCCGCGAACCGCGCCAGCCCTCCCCAGCCGCAACCGACGTCCAGCAGGTAGTCGCCCGCTTGCAGGCGCAGCTTGCGGCACAGGTGGTCGAACTTGTTCTGCTGGGCAGCATCGAGGGTGTCGTCTGGCTCGCGAAAGTACGCACACGAATACGCCATGTCGCGGTCCAGCCACAGCTGATAGAAGGCGTTGGAGACATCGTAGTGATAGGCGATCGACTGCGCGTCTGCCTGCTTGTCGTGGGCCACACGCACGGGCAGCGATTCGCTGAAGCTACCGACGAGCGCTTCACTGAGTTCGTCGCACACCCGCACCGCTTCGCCGATATCGCCTTCGAGCTCCAGCTTGCCGTCGACGAATGCCGAACCCAGCGAACCCAGGCTGGGATGCGCCAGCTCGCCGATCAGGCGTGGCTCCTTGATCAGAATGGTCACCTGCGGGTCAGGGCCCAGGTCGAACTGGTTGCCATCCCAGAGCTTCAGACGCAGTGGCAGGTGCAGGCTTTGTAACGCTGGTGGAAGTTGCCCAGACATGAATCTCCCCTCCCATGAATGAACGGGCGCCCGTCAGGTCGCGAGGGCGTCTTCGCATTGAGGGTAGTTCACCGGCCTGAATGTGCGGCGGGGACGGCCGGCAGCGCAGGCCTGAAGCGCCCGCCTGAAGCGCCCGCCTGAAGCGCCCACAGAGCCAGGAGCATGAGCGCGGCAGAACAGGACTGGATGGCGATGATTAGTTGTCGGACTCGACAACTTTTAAAATTGGGTTTGAATAAATAACATAAATCATGTTACTCGCGAGACATCTTGTTAAATCAGAAAGTTCATATAAAACTCTGTTGTTCTGATCGATATTTTTAGTGTGCTCCGCCGGGCAGCGGCGAACGAAAAAATTACAAATAGTTCAAACTTTACGTAAAACCCCTTCCAACTTTAAGGGTTTGCCTTGCCTAACTTCACCGAGTGATCCCGACCCAGCACCACAGACTAATTTTCGTGCATTGTCGTTGTCTGACTTACCCGCTCGCCTCTGTGGAACAGCCTGTAATGAAAGTCCTGATCTTGTTTGGCACTCGTCCGGAAGCCATAAAAATGGCGCCACTGATCAAGTGCCTTCAACGCAACAGCGATGTTCAAAGCATTGTCTGTAGCACCGGACAACACCGTGAAATGCTCGATCAAGTCCTGCAGCTTTTCAGCATCGAGGTGGATCACGACCTCGATGTCATGACCGCCGGGCAAACCTTGAATGGCCTGTTCGCGCGCCTGCTGGGCCGTATCGACAGCCTGCTCGACAGCACGCAGCCTGACTGCGTGCTGGTGCACGGCGACACGACCTCGGCGGCGGCCTGCGCCATGGCGGCTTTCCAGCGCGGCATCGCTATTGGCCATGTGGAGGCTGGCCTGCGCACCGGCGACATGGCCCAGCCCTTCCCCGAGGAAATGAACAGGCGCGTGGTCGATGTGATGGCCCGCTGGCTGTTCGCACCCACGGCTACCTCGCGTGGCAACCTGCTGCGCGAAAATCTGCAAGGGGACATCTTCATCACCGGCAACACCGTGATCGACGCTCTGGACTTGGTGGTGGAGAAGCTCGCGACCGAGCCTGAAACCACGCAACGCCTGGCGCGGCGCTATCCCTGGCTCGATGGCGAGCGCCGGCTGGTACTGGTGACAGGGCATCGTCGCGAGAACTTCGGCGAAGGCTTCAGGCAGATCTGCGAGGCGCTGCGCACCCTGGGCCAGCGCGGTGACATCCAGATCGTGTACCCGGTACACCTCAACCCCAACGTGCGCAACGTGGTGCTGGACCTGCTCTGTGACCAGCCCAACGTGCACCTGATCAACCCGCTCGACTACGTGGAATTCGTCTGGTTCATGCAGCGCGCGCATCTGGTGCTGACCGATTCGGGGGGCGTTCAGGAAGAGGCACCGCATCTGGGCAAGCCGGTGCTGGTGATGCGCAACACCACCGAGCGGCCAGAAGCGGTGGCGGCCGGCACGGTCAAACTGGTCGGCACCGACGCGCAGACCATCGTCCAGGCCGTCGGCCTGATGCTCGATGACCGCGACCTGTACGCCCAGGCGGCACGCAGCGCCAACCCCTACGGAGACGGCAAGGCCAGCGAGCGAATTGTCGCCGCGTTACTCGCCCGCAACTTCAGCCCGTTTCAGCAAGAAGGCCTCATGCTATATAAGTCATAATTATGGCGTGTAGGTTTTGACACTTTCCCGCATATGCGGATATTCATCAAAATATTGACGATGGCAACTTGATGACTGACAATGCCCAACTTGTCGCGCTGTGCGCACTTAATTTACCAGTGCAAGTAGTGGCTTAAACGTTAAAGCGACGACCCCCTCGGTTACTTTCAAATTCCAAACACAATTCGCATTTGCGAATCGTGCTGGCTATCGCTGCCCATGACTCAAGGATCTGATGTTAAACCTCACGCCAAGTCGTCTCAAGTTTGCCATTCTGAGCACTGCTTTTATTTCCGTGCAGTTCGCATCGGCCAGTCCAACCGTTGATTCTTCGGTCAGCAGCGCATTGCAATCGCTCACCGGTGAAGACTGGATTTCCCGCAGCACGTCCCTCAAGGACATGGGCATTGCCAACCCTGTGGTGCTGGATCAGGCAGACAGCCGGCAGGCGTTTTTCCTGCCGGTACCCAAAGGGGTTGCGATCAGTGATGCGCAACTGGAAGTTCTGGGCCAGATCATCAAGGGCGAGGAGCATTCGGCAACCTTGCGCCTGGCAGTGGAAGGCGAGCCACGGGTGGCTGAGCGGATCAACCGCTCGGACGAGGTGAAGCGCACCTTCAAGGTCGACAGCGGCCAGCACAGAAACGGTTTCGTCGACTTCACGGTGGACTGGAGCTCGCCGGTCTCCGAAGCGTATTGCAGCCCACCGCGCGCGACAGCCAACGTGCTGACCCTGTCGCCGCAGACCCGCCTGAGCTACCGCTTCTCGATGGCCTCGCTCAAGACCCTGGCTGACGCCTGGAGCATCCTCCCCTCCGAGCCCGTCATCCTGGTGGCTGGCGGGCCGCTGCAACGGCAGAGCTTCGACAGCGCCTGGCGCCTGGGCGTGACCCTGGAACGCAACGCACGTCGCGCCAGGGTACAGGCGCTGCCACGCGTGGGTGATCGGGTCAGCCTGCCGCCCTTCGTCTTGCCCGCGGCGCTGAGCAAGGTGCCCGCCTTCGCCGCACTGGCCGGTCAATCGCAGCACACCCTGGCCTACCCTGCCGAGCTGGGCGCGTTGTTGCTGCTCGACACCCCGGCCACCCGCGCAGACCTGGCCATCGCCGACGAGGCGCTGGTGGCACAACTGGACACAGCCCTGAAGGCACTGGCCGATCAGGTCAAGAACGAGCCCGGCGCCGCCGAGGCTCTGCAGCAGTGGCGCGACCAGCGCGGCACATTGGCCGCACGCGCGCTGCCGAGCCAGCAGATGCAGTTGCTCAGCCTCGGACACCAGGCACTGATTGGCGTCGCGGCCGATGCCGGGGCCAAGGCGGCCGGTGTTCTCGAACCGCGCTGGCGCGATGTGCTGATCGCCCCCACGGCGCAGATCAGAGCCGCCGAGGGTCAACTGCGCAACGACAAGGGTCACCTGCGCCTGAGCGCGCTGGGTGGCGACTTCGGCACCTTCGACGTGGTCAGCCGGGGCGAATGGACCGCCACCTTCCCCCTCAGCGCCGTGTCGCTGAACGGCCGGATGCCGGGTGAACTGACGCTCGATGTCGCCGCCGCGCCCGGCGCCTCGGAAACCCGACCCGTCGCTTCGGTCATCTGGAACAACGTGCTGATCAGCGCCGCCCAACTGGACGCCGATGGCAGCCCCGAACAGCTCAAGGCGCGCATTCCCGGCTATGCGCTGGGGGTCACCAACACGGTGCAGGTGCGCTTCCAACGTCAGCCGGTCTCACCCAGGTGTGCCGAAGTCCCGCAGGCCTTCCCGGTCAACGTGCTGCCGAGCAGCTACCTCAGTTCGGCCCCGGCCGAGCCCGATGGCACGTTCATCGGCTTGCTGCCGCTGATGGCGGGCAATCCACTGGTGATCGTCGACGAGCAGGCCCTGCAAACGCCCGTCGCCCCGCTCGGCAAACTGATCCGTCTGGCCACCGCTGCGGCGCTGTCGCCGGTCGATGCGCAGCTGCTGTTCAGCGATGGCAAGGCCGATGTTTCACCGACACGACCCTTCCTCGCGCTGGACGTGCCGCTGACCGGCGCCAGGCCGATCCTGGGCGTGGCCGAGCTGAAGCGTCTGCAGGCGCAGGGCAACGATCATCTGGCGCTCGACCTGCAAGGCCCGCAGCCGCTGGGCACCCTGTCGGTGGTCGACTCGGCCGGCCAGCACGGCATGCTCTGGAGCAGCCTCGGCACCCCCGAGATGGTGCCGCAGACGCCGTTTCTGCTGACCAGAGGCAATGCGGTCGTGGTCGGCGAACAGGGGCCACTGGCCTGGGTCGATACCACCGACCCGCAGCTCAACCTGACCGGCACGCCGTTCCACGCCTGGCGCAAGCACCTGGTCTGGGCGCTGCCGACCCTGGCAGGGGTTGTCCTGCTGCTGTTACTGCTGGCGATTCTCGCGCGCCGTCTGCGCCTGAAGAACAAAGGTCGGTAAACCGCCATGTCGTCGCTCTACTGGCCTTATCTGCTGGCTGACTACTACCGGGTGCTGCAGCTGGCCACCGGGGTGGTCGGCATTCTGATTCTGGTGTCGAGCCTCGATGACCTGTTCATCGACACCTGGTACTGGGTCCGCCAGGTCTACCGCAAGCTGCTGATGCGTCGCAGACGCTACCAGCCGCTCACGGTCGAGCAGCTCCTGGCCAAGCCGGAGCAGCCCCTGGCGATCATGATTCCGGCGTGGCTGGAATACGACGTCATCGCGCCGATGCTGGAAAACATGGTCGGCTCGCTGGACTACAAGAACTACTACATCTTCGTCGGCACCTACTGCAACGACCAGCGCACCATCGACGAGGTGGAGCGCATGCGTCGGCGCTACAAACAGCTGATCCGCGTCGAAGTCCCGCATGACGGCCCGACCTGCAAGGCCGACTGCCTGAACTGGATCATCCAGGCGATCTTCCTGCGCGATGCACGCATGCCCGAGCCCTTCGCCGGGATGATCCTGCACGACAGCGAAGACGTGCTGCATCGCCTCGAACTGCGTTATTTCAATTACCTGCTACCGCGTATCGACTTCACCCAGCTGCCCGTCACCTCGCTGGAGCGTGACTGGTACGAGCTGGTGGCCGGCACCTACATGGACGAGTTCGCCGAATGGCACACCAAGGACCTGGTGGTGCGCGAGAGCCTGTCGCGCATGGTGCCATCGGCGGGGGTGGGCACGTGCTTCTCACGCAGAGCGATGCTGGAGCTGTCAGCGGAAACCCAGAACCAGCCGTTCAACACCGACACCCTCACCGAGGACTACGACATCGGTGCACGGCTGGCCCGGCGCGGCATGAAACAGATCTTCGGCAAGTTTCCGGTCGACTACGTGGCCAGGCGCTCGAGCTGGTTCGGCAATGGCCAGGACAAGATGGTGGCGATCCACATGCCATTGGGCGTGCGCGAATACTTCCCCGACACCTTCCGCACCGCCTACCGGCAAAAGGCCCGCTGGACGCTCGGCATCGGGCTGCAGGGCTGGAGCCAGGTGGGCTGGCAAGGGTCGTTGGCCACCAAGTACCTGCTGTTCCGTGACCGCAAGGGCCTGATCACCTCGTTCATCGCGATACTGGCCTATGTATTGCTGGCGCAGCATGTGTTCTTCCTGATCCTCAGTGCCAGCGGGCAGTGGAAGACCTTCTTCCCCTCCGTCTTCACACCGCACAGCTGGCTGTTCGACCTGATGTGGGCCAACACCGTGGCGCTCAGCCTGCGCATCCTGCAGCGCGCCTATTTCGTGGGCCGCATGTATGGCTGGGAGCACGCGCTGCTGTCCGGGCCACGCATGATCATCGGCAATTTCATCAATGCCATGGCCGCTGCGCGCGCCTGGCGTCTGTACCTGGCCTATCTGTTCCTGGGCAAGCCACTGGTCTGGGACAAGACCATGCACGACTTCCCGTCTGCCGATCAGCTGCACCAGCAACGCTTGCGCCTGGGCGAGCTGCTGGTGTCGTGGCGTGCCATCGACGAAGCCACACTGGCGCGGGCGCTGAACGCCCAGGTCGAGGAGCACAAGCCGCTGGGGCAGATTCTGCTGGAGCATGGCTACCTGGATGCGGCAACGCTCAACGAGGCGATCCAGTTCCAGCAGGAAAGCGACGAGCCGCTTTCGCTTCACCCCGGCACAGCGCCTGGCGCTGCCTCTTCAGACTCCCATCCACAGGCCCCCGCACAGCCATGATTTCCGCTCGTACCGCCACCCTGTTGTTCGGCGCATGGCTGGGCTGCACCGCCGCACCCTGTGCCCTGGCCGCCGAAAGGCCGCTGCGCGGTGTCGCCTGGGGCGAGGCAGACCAGGCCTACCGCAACTACGACGCGGGCCGCTATCGCGAAGCGCTGGGGCACATCGATGGCGCGCTCAAGCTGCGCCCGGACGTGGTGCGGCTGCAACTGCTCAAGGTCTACACCCTGGAAAAGCTCGGCCGACGCGCCGAAGCCCGCCAGGCCGCACAAGCGGCGTTGAAGCGCGGACTGCGTGACCCGCGGCTGAAAGCAGCGGTGGTCAACCTGCAACCGCGCGGCGGCAGCCGTGGCGCAGGCCGCA